>JASJCP010000024.1 GCA_030065935.1 Xenococcaceae cyanobacterium MO_167.B27 | reverse complement strand
AAAATTAAACCTATAGCAAAAAGCTTGATAAGTCAAGATATATATAGGTTTGATAGTTTTATTTTTCTTTTTTATTTTGTTATAAGTTTAGCGATCGCTAACTGATTGGCAGAATGAAATCGGAAGAACCAAATTTATTTCTTGGCTAATAGTATCAAGTAGGGGTTTAGCACTGCCAAACCCCTACTCAAGAGGACTCTTATCTTGAAACTCATCCTACCCATAAATGACATGGGATTTCGTATTGATTGATGAAAAGTTAATTGTTGATTGCTACTCTTCGATGCGCTATCAACAAGAAAACGAAGCGACCAGGAAGTATCCCTCCCACCTCTACAAGATGCTCCGCTTTCCCGCGTTTTTTGTGATGTTTGAGAAAAGGAAAAAGAGGCATAAATTGATTGGAATTGCGGAGATTATTGAGTTTTTTATTACTGATGCAAGATATCAGTAAATCTAATATTCTGCTTATGGAACAATCAAGCATTAACCATCAATAAAAATCAAGATGTTTAACTTTACTTCTATGTGTTTATTAAACTTTAATATAAAGACAGTATAAAAAATAGTTTTTACCGTAATTTTACTGAATAGTCTTGAGAGAAAAATCACCAAAAATAAAACCATTATGCCAATTAGTAGGAGCTTGAAAAATTTTGCGATCGCTACTAAATTTTTGAGAAATATTAGTAAAAGAATTAAACAATTGATAGTTTCCCCTCAGGGTACGAGCTTCTGCAATATATCCTGTAGAATCTAAGATATTAATTGCTACTTCATAAGCTTCTGTAGCTCGGATATAGTCTCCTCCCAAAACTAAAATATCTCCCATATATTTAGTGAGTAAACCACGGATAGCGCGATCGCTTTTACTTTCCCAAGAAACATAATTTTGAAGTAATCGGCAAAAATCTATAGCTTCTTGAGCAGTCATTTGACTGATTTTTTGTTGTGCTTTCTGGAGGGATTGAGCGGTGGAGTTACCTTGGTATAATTCTTGATGAAAGAAAAAAGTCAACATAGCAGTAGTAACAGCAAATTCTCCCTGGAAAATAATGGCTACTGTTTTAGCACCTCCATTGATAATACTTCGAGTTAAAGAAGTTAATTCTATTGTGGGAAATTTGTTTAAATGTAAGTCTTTAATACTTATAATAGCTAAGTCTGCTGCTAAATCTTGAAACATAGATTTAGCAAGAAATAGAGTTTTTGATGATAAAAATAAATGGACTTCTTTAAATTTAATTTCTTTTGAAGAATTGTAAATATCAATAATCCCTAATATAAGAGATTTATTTAAGGATAAAGTGGAAGAATCATGAAGAGTAAAATCAGTTGATTCATTGTCTAAAATTTCTCCATGTTCAGTCATTATTAGAACTTTATTGGTTTTAAATATAGTGTTTCGTGGTAAAGTTACTTGTTGAGTAAGATGATTATAAGATAGGGATTTATGCAGCCCCAAAAAATATTCTTGCTTATTGATTTTATTTAGGTAATTGTGAAATTTTAAAGCAGCGAAAGGCATACCTTGTAATTGTTTACAGTGAATAATTACAAGATGATTTGCCAGACTAATTTCCCGATTAAAAGGTTGCAAAAATAGCTTTTCTAAGAGTTTTCTTTCTTGTTCAACTATATGGTGTTCTGATAATAGTTTAAGCCAACGATGAATTTTATTGATTAATAAGCGACTCTTAAAAGATTGATTTTCGAGAATTTGCCAGACATGAGTTTTGATTAAACCTTGTTTGGTAATACCCCACATCAATAAACTATCGTCTGTGACTAAATAGGCTAGTACTAAAACCTTGGATTTAAGTTGATTAGATAAATCATTAATAGTAGGAATAGAGTTGAAAATATTTTTTAAATAATCAGTATTTTCTAAAGGATCAATTCCATAAATTCTAACTTTTTCAGCTAGATAAAATGCTTGTTCCCATTTATGGCTTAGAGCCAGTTTTTGTACTAGTTTTTGAGAGACATTTTCAAGGATTAATAAACAACTTTGCCACAGTTGTTTACAAGCAACAGAAGAGCAAATACGTTGTGCTATTTCTAACTCGCTCACTAGAATTTCGGCTACTTTAATGAAGCGTAGAGCTACATCTAAATCTTGCTCTATTAACAAAGCTTCTTCCGCAGCTAAAGCAAAAGCAAAAGCAAAACTTATTCCCCAAGAAATAGCTCCTTGCTCGTGAATCCATTGAGTCCATTTTCTAAGAATTGCTAGACAATCAGAGTCTAGGGGTTGATATTGTAGAATACTCCAAAGACGACCCATTTCGGCTGCCATGACATTAAGGCGATCGCCAGTTATGGTAAAATATTGTTTAGCCTCCCCATAACCGAAAGCAGCTAGATTCCACTGACCACCTACAGCATTAAGGTAAGCTAATCTCATGATTGCCATAGCTTCTCCCCTTGGTGCTTGAGCCTTACTAAAATATCTTCTAGCTCGGGAGTAGAGTTTTTGTGCGGTAGTAGTATCAATAGAAGAGCGGTCTAATAGTCGTTTACCCTGGGGATTAGTGATTACTTCTGCGACACAATATCCAAATAAAATTGGTTTACCCAAAGAATTGAGGCTAACGACTAAATCCCCTTGGTTGAGGAAAAACCAACCAGTTTGTAAAAATTTATCAGAATGACTATAAGCTTCAGTTAAATGGCACAGTAGCTCCCATCCTGGTTTAATTTGTCCTGCTAGACTCAGTATATGGGCTAGGACACCATACAAATACTCGGCGATGGCATATACTTCTGCATCTTGATATATTTCCAATTGTTGACTAAGCTTGTTTTGGATTTTTTGACAATATCGTTCTTTTTGGACAAAATTACTTTGTCTAACTAGGACAGTACGGAAATAGGGTAATATTTTGGCAATCTGTTCGATGAAATTAGTTTTTAATCTCAGATTCGTATTGGATATTTTTTGTTTGAGAGCTTGAACTCTATTATGCCAACTGCTAGTAAAACTGATATTCAAACTGACAGCAAAATCGTCTGCTAGAGTTTCTTGGGCTTTTTGCTCAGTTAGATAAGCAAAAGTAGCAATAATCAGTTTTTGCTCTAAACTAGATGGGAGAGAAAAAGCTTCTGTAAATAAGGATAAAGCTTGATTATATTCTCCTTGAAGTTGATGGATTATGGCACGAACTATTAAAGTATCTGGATTCCAATCATCAAGTAAAACTATTTCTGCTAGAGACTTCCCTTGAGCAAAATCACCTTGACCAAAATCCACCAACCAACACCAATCCAAAACCTTTGCCACTGATTCTATCTTTAAGTCAGAAATACTTTGAAGAATATTATTAAGCTGTGCCATAATTAGAGATTTTCGATTTAAAACTTAAAAATAAACATTTTATGGTTATCCCGCGAAGATACAGAAAATTACAACAAGTTCTCAGTAAAAGACAACCTGATTTAACCGTCATCACAGAAGATGTCCATAAACCCCACAATTTATCAGCTATCATTCGTACTTGTGATGCGGTAGGAGTATTTGAAGTCAACGCGGTTAATAGTAAAAGTGAAATGCCTACTTACTCTCAAGTAGCTGTTGGTAGTGAAAAATGGGTAAAGCTTAATACTTATCCTAATATTAAAGACGCGATCGCAAATTTACAACAATCTAATTTTAAAGTTTATGCTGCTCATCTGAGTCAGGAAGCATTAGATTATCGCACCATCGACTATACTCAACCAACAGCTATCTTATTAGGTGCAGAAAAACACGGAGTTAGTCAGTTAGCAGCCGACTTGAGTGATGGACATATAATTATTCCCATGTTGGGGATGGTACAATCTCTCAATGTATCAGTAGCAGCAGCAGTAGTTTTGTTTGAAGCGCAACGCCAAAGATTAGCAGCAGGGATGTATGACAGTATGAGCCTTGATTCTGATATGTTTAACAAAGTTATCTTTGAATGGGCTTATCCTGAAATAGCTGCTATTTGTCGTCAGAAAGGAGAGGCTTATCCTGCTTTGGGAGAAGAGGGAGAGATTTTGTGAGAATTAAAAACTAATATCTTGCACTCCCAAGACAAATACTGAATAAAAGGTCTTAGCTCATAGCAAATAGAGGCGCGCGGTTAGGAATTCTTAAATTATAGTAGTCGAAGCAAAGATTAAGATATTTTCTATTAATCCCCGACACTGGATAGTCTCTATACTGCAGGTAGTCCGTTTGACTGAAGCTATTAAAAGTTGTGGCAATTTAATTACGTTGTTGAACTTCCTGCCAAAAGCACGCAAAAGAGGCGTTGATATCTGTATTAAGGAGGTCAGAAGCTTGATGAAACTCAGATAATTTTAAGGCTTTTTGCAAGGATGAAAGTATCCAGTTTAATGATTCATCCCCATAAATATGAATTTTTTTTGCCTCTCCATAAGAGCCATAAAGGCGAAAAATTCTACTTAATGATGCTTTTTTAGAAAATTCTTGAATAGTTTTACGGTCTAACTCACCCACTTCCATCTTTTTTATGTATTCATCTAGGTTCATGAAAATGTACACCCCCTGCTTCCTTTAGGAACACCTGGCGACTCTCCTCTCACCTAACCTGATTATACAATTTTTTCCAAACCATAAAGAAAGTCTAAAAATAATGGCATTTTTATTTACATTAAACAACCATGATTTCTCTGCATCGGTTAATTATCTAAATGGTACTTACTAATTATTAATCGGTAAAAATGAGATTGATCGCCAAAAATAGTTACTTAACTTAATAAATCATGGGATATACTACTTCCACACAGCCCATAATAATTAAGTTTTGTAAATATTAATTGCGGATAATTTATTTTTCTGGCTTGATTAGAATAGCAAAACATTTTGTTACACTACCTTCTCATAAATCCTTAGTAGCAGGTTTTATCCATTGCAAGATCAAGCTGCAACCTAGCTAAGTAAAGATTTGTTTGAAGCGACAAAGGTCAAGCGAGCCTAGCTCGCAGGTGTAGGGTGTAGGAGTGGGATGGGGGCTTCAAAAATTCTTATTTGAGGGACGCGCACCAGCAACTTAAGATGAAAAGCCCCCTTGGACGAGGGTGTGGGGACACCGCCCTAGAAGAGAGGGATCCTCGTAATAGAGAATTGCTTAAAGATTCCCCCAGGGTTCTCTCGAAAGAGGGTTTGTTTTCTTTCAACCCTGATGGGAGGAGCTTGTAACCATTTTCGGGGCTATTCTTGCCTAAACCCCACACACCACACCCTACCCCCTAACCCCTGATCTAAAGGGGCTTGGTCAATCCCAGTTAACAATATTTATCTCCACCAAAACACTAACAACCTAGGAATTAATTAAAGATGCTTGGAAAAATATTGAATCAAGGCAAAAAAAGCGAATTTTATTTAGAACTTAATGAAACAGAAGTAACTCCCTCTGTCACCGAAAAAACTGAGGCTAAAACAGTCGAAACAGTAGAAGAAGCTACTAAGTCCGCCCCATCCCCAGAAGCCACCATAGAAACAGTAGAAGAAGCTACTAAGTCCACCCCATCCCCAGAAGCAAAAACCGCTTCTAAAGCCAAAAAAGTTAAAGCCAGAAAGAAAGCGGATCAAGAAAAATCTAGTACCTCAAGCCAAAAAGAATCTGCAAAAAAACCTGCTGCACCAACTGATTCAAGTGCTTCTTCTTGGGAACAGCCTTTCTGGGTCAAAGCTATGTATAACGATACTAGCTCCCAATCCTCTGAAGTTCCACAAGAGCCAGAAGCAACTTTTGCCACTACATATCTGATGGGGAAATCTGCTTCTCGCCGTCGTCCCGGGCCTAGCTTAAATAAATTTAAAGAAATGGCACGTCAAAAGAAATTCTAACCATAGCATAAAGACTCGGAATGGAATCTCAAGTGATTGTTCACTGAGTTAGGAAGTCTAGAGATTAAATCTGTAGGCTTCTTTTTTTACCCAGGAAAGTCCTATATAGTTTTATTGATCGTTTTTGGAAAGAGTGACAATTTAATAAACGTATATTCTGGTGGTGGGAATTGTACCTCTTTCAGATAAGATGAGAAATGCTGATCTGAAACAATGACTGTTTTATTAGGAAACGGCAATAACCGCCCCGTTTCCACCTCAGATTTTTAAAATGAGATATTTAGCGGTAAAAAATCAATGAATCAAGAAACCTTTGAACGAGTTAAAAAAATAGTTATCGAACAACTAGAAGTCGAAGAAGACACAGTTACAGCAGAAGCCAGCTTTGCTAACGATTTGGGGGCAGATTCTCTGGATACAGTAGAGTTAGTAATGGCACTAGAAGAAGAATTCGATCTAGAAATTCCTGATGAAGCAGCAGAACAAATAGATACCGTAGGAAAAGCAGTAGATTATATTAGTTCCAATATAGAAACAACTGCATAATTTTGAATTAATCTTGATAAGTAATTAAGACATAACAAAGCAGCATTCTGGCATAAGGATTAGAGAGCGAAAATGACAAATTGGCAAAACAGAAGAGTAGTAGTAACTGGTTTGGGTTCAGTTACTCCTATTGGTAATAATCTCCAAGAATATTGGGAAAGTTTATTAAATGGTCGTCATGGCTTTGATAAAATTACCCAGTTTGATGCTTCCCAACACAGCTGCCATATTGCTGCTGAGGTTAAAGGATTTGACCCTCATGAATATTTAGAAAAAAAAGAAGCAAAGCGCATAGATCGTTTTGCTCATTTTGCTATTGCAGCCAGTAAACAAGCTCTTACTGATGCTAAATTTGTCATTGACGATCTTAACGCTGACCGAGTAGGAGTAATAATTGGCACTGGGGTAGGGGGACTTCGAGTGATGGAAACCCAAAATGAAGTTCTCCTAACTAAAGGACCAAGAAAAGTTAGTCCTTTCACTATTCCTACCATGATTGCTAATATGGCTGCTGGCTTAACAGCAATTCATACAGGAGCTAAAGGGCCTAACTCTTGTACTGTAACAGCTTGCGCTGCTGGTTCTCACGCTATTGGTGATGCCTTTCGTCTGATTCAAAGAGGGTATGCAGATACCATGATTTGCGGTGGCACAGAAGCATGTATCACTCCTTTATCCTTCGCTGGTTTCTGCTCTGCTAAAGCCTTATCTACTCGTAATGACGATCCTGCTCATGCTAGCCGTCCCTTTGACCACAAACGAGATGGCTTTGTTATGGGAGAAGGCGCAGGAATTTTAATTCTTGAAGAATTAGAGCAAGCTCTAAATCGGGGAGCGAAAATTTATGGCGAAATGGTGGGTTACGGAATGACTTGTGATGCTTATCACATGACCTCCCCTGTTCCAGAAGGTTTAGGGGCAGCTAGAGCAATGGAACTAGCTCTTGAGGACGCTAACCTAGCTCCAGAAACTATAAATTATATTAATGCTCATGGAACTAGTACCCCTGCTAACGATCCCACTGAAACTAAAGCTATTAAAAAAGCTCTGGGAAATAGTGCTTATAATGTAGCAATTAGTTCGACTAAGTCGATGACAGGTCACTTGTTAGGGGGTTCAGGAGGAATTGAAGCAGTTGCTACCCTAATGGCGATCGCCAATCAGCAAGTTCCGCCCACCATCAATCTAGAATATCCCGATCCAGAATGCGATTTAGATTACGTTCCTAACCAAAGCAGAAAATTAGAAGTAGCAGTGGCTCTATCTAACTCTTTCGGTTTTGGGGGTCATAATGTTACATTGGCATTCAAAAAGGTGTCCCCTGATATTGCACCAAGATAATGTCCGAAATTATACTTCTCCAAAGAGCAATGGAATGTTGCTCGTCAAACCCAAAGAGTGGGATGATGGGGTAAGCCTTGGGCAACCCACAACCATCAGGTTTGAGAAAGCTCAAATTATGTATCGTAGTTTAGTTAGATAAGAATTATGGTAGTTGCCACCCAGTCACTAGAACAACTTTGTATCAACTCGATTCGCTTCTTAGCAATAGATGCAGTAGAAAAAGCTAAATCAGGACATCCAGGACTGCCTATGGGGGCTGCTCCAATGGCTTTTGTCCTTTGGGATCGCCTAATGCGCTACAATCCCAAAAATCCATCTTGGTTGAATCGCGATCGCTTCGTCCTATCTGCTGGTCATGGTTGTATGTTGCAATACGCTTTGCTACATTTAACAGGCTATGACAGCGTCAGCCTCGAAGATATTAAGCAATTCCGCCAGTGGGATTCTAAAACACCAGGACACCCCGAAAATCACGTTACGAAAGGTATCGAAGTAACTACAGGGCCTTTGGGACAAGGGATTGCTAATGCTGTTGGGTTGGCAATGGCAGAAGCTCATCTTGCTGCTAAATTCAACAAGCCAGACTCTACAATCATCGATCACTACACCTATGTCATTGTAGGGGATGGTTGCAATATGGAAGGAATTTCAGGTGAGGCTGCATCTTTAGCAGGACACCTGGGTTTAGGGAAGTTGATTGTACTTTACGATGACAATAGCATCTCGATCGAAGGAAGTACCGACATTGCCTTTACAGAAGATGTTAACAAGCGTTTTGAAGCCTATGGCTGGCACGTACAGCACGTAGAAAAAGGTAACGGAGAAGACAACGAAAGTCTTGATGCAATGGCAAAAGCTATTGAAGCAGCCAAAGCAGTTACAGATAAGCCATCTTTTATTAAGATTACCACCCTGATTGGTTATGGTTCTCCCAACAAAGTAAACACTTACGGTGTTCACGGTGCAGCTTTAGGTGCAGAAGAAGTCAAATTAACTCGGGAAAATCTCGGTTGGAATTACTCAGAATTTGAAATACCCGAAGACGCTCTGGCTCATTTCCGTAAAGCAGTAGATCGTGGTGCAGAGTACGAAGCAGAATGGAATAAAACTTTTGCCGACTACAAAGCTAAATATGCTGAAGATACTGCTTTATTAGAAAGAATGGTCAGTGGTGAACTTCCTGAAAACTGGACTGATTGCTTACCTACCTATACCCCAGCAGATAAAGCAGATGCAACTCGTAATATCTCTGGTAAAATCTTAAATGCGATCGCCGAAACTCTCCCCGAATTAATTGGTGGCTCTGCTGACCTCGCTCCTTCTAACAAAACTGCCCTCAAATCTACTGGAGACTTCCAGAAAGGTGCTTATGGAGAGCGTAATTTACACTTTGGTGTAAGAGAACACGCTATGGGTGCAATTTGTAACGGTATGGCTCTTCATGGCGGTGGTCTAATTCCCTATGGTGCAACTTTCTTAGTCTTCACCGACTATATGCGTAATGCCATTCGCTTATCTGCTCTTTCTGAAGCCAGAGTTATTTGGGTAATGACCCACGACTCTATTGCAGTAGGAGAAGATGGCCCCACCCACCAGCCCGTAGAACACGTTGCATCTTTACGGATGATTCCTAACCTCAGCGTCTTTCGTCCTGCTGATGGTAACGAAACTTCCGCAGCTTATAAAGTAGCAATAGAAAGCAAATCTAACCCCACTCTTATAGCTCTTTCTCGTCAAGGTCTGCCACAACTAGAAGGTTCTTCCATCGAGAAAGCGGAAAAAGGCGGTTACGTCCTATCTTGTGGTTTTGCTCCAGACGAATTAGACCTAATCTTAATTGGTACTGGTAGTGAATTAGAGCTTTGTGTTAAAGCAGCAGACATTCTGAAAGCAGAAGGGAAGAAAGTTCGTGTAGTTTCTCTTCCTTCCTGGGAATTATTTGAAGCTCAAAGCGAAGAATACAAAGAATCAGTACTACCTAAAGCTATTAAAAACCGTGTAGCAGTAGAAGCTGGTACTACTTTTGGTTGGCAACGTTATACAGGTGATAATGGTGCAATTGTTGGTATAGATACCTTTGGTGCTTCTGCTCCTGGTGGTGTTGCTCTAGAGAATTTTGGCTTCAATGTTGATAACGTAGTTGCCAAAGCTAAGGAAGTCATTGGTTAAGTTTTCCAGAATTATTCATTTTTGATCAATCAAGTCCTCTACTTTCAGGAGGACTTTTTTATAAAATCTCAAGTTATGTCCCCTTTAAAAACTATAGACATTTTAAATAAAGTTCAATCGGGAGAAAGTCTAGCTGGCGCAGATTTTAGTAAACTAGATTTATATGCGATCGCTATTGTCGGAGTAAATCTAGAACAAGTAAATCTTAGGGATGCGACTTTGACTAATGGGAATCTAGCTCAAGCAAATTTAACAGGAGCTAATCTCCAAAAAGCCGATCTAAGAGGAGTGAACCTCCAAGGGGCGAACCTAACAGGAGCAAACCTCGAAGGAGCATATCTTAATCGAGGAGATTTACGGGGGGCGAATCTAACAGGAGCAAACCTCAAAGATGTCAAGCTCAATCTTGCTGTTTATGACTCCACGACAATTTTTCCTGATACTTTTCGTTATCAGAGTTCTGGCGCAGTGGGTCCTGGCGCAATACTTAACGGAGCTTATTTGAACACAGCAAATCTGCGAAAAGTTGACCTGAGAGGAGCAAAATTAATAGGAGCGTATCTGAGTGGAGCAGACTTAACAGAAGCTATTTTGGACAATACCTCTTTAAGCGGAGCAAATTTACAAAAAGCTTTCCTCACTGGTGCTTCTTTACGTAATGCTCGTTTAAGTAATGCAGAATTAAAAGGAGCAGACTTAAGAGCCTCGGATTTAACAGGAGCAGATTTAAGCAATCTAGTTAATATCGCAGGAGCAGACTTTACAATGGTTAAAGGTTTAACAGACAGCGATCGCGCTAAACTTTTAGCATCTTATTCTAGTCAAGAGCTTACTACTTGGAATCCTTATACTCGCCGAAATACTCTAGATAGTTTGCAATAAATCCTAAATCACCCCTCATGTAGATTAGCTGTTCCCTTCTTAGCTTAAATTATCAATGTTTTTAACTTAAAAGTTAAGAATCAGTAACTAAGCAGAATTAACTACATTCTCAAGAGCCGAGATTCAGAACTCATACTAAATCCGATTCTCATATCCCCTTTATTATTTTAGTCTGCGTAGGCAGACTTTGTTTGTATAGCACTGCTGTTTCAACCTGTAAATTATAAGTTGGTTTTGACAACAGGATTTGGAATCAGGAGTCAGAAGTAATTGTGAATTCTGGATTCTGTCTCCTGTCTTCTACTTATTCAATGTGTAGATTTTTTGGACTACTACTTCTATAGCTAACAGCTAATGGCTAATCGCTTTCAACTTCTTTAACTCATAGACTCTAGATAATCTCGAATCATATTTCTGCGACGAGGCTGTCTTAACTTTTGTAAAGCTTTAGCTTCAATCTGTCTAACTCTTTCGCGAGATAATTCCAAACAGCGACCAATTTCCGCTAGAGAGAAGGGTTTTTCTCCACCAAAACCAAAACGCATTTGAATGACCTCTCTTTCGCGAGTAGTTAATTCTGATAAGAGATATTGTAGGTCTTTTTGCAAAGATTCTCGCATTAAAGTTTCTTCAGGAGAAGCACTTTCAGTTTCTAATAAATCTCCCAATTCTGTATCTTTTTCTTTACCTACCTTAATTTCTAAAGAAACAGAACGAGGTACACGCAACAACACTTCTCGAATTTGGGATGCTGTCATATCTAATTCTTGCGCCAAATCTTCAATACGAGGAGTTCTTCCTTTTTCTTGAGATATCTTACGCTGTGCTTTTTTGATCTTATTCAGTTTTTCCGTAATGTGGACGGGAAGGCGAATAGTGCGACTTTGAGTTGCGATCGCTCTAGTAATTCCTTGACGAATCCACCAATAAGCATAGGTACTAAAACGATATCCTTTAGTCGGATCGAACTTTTCTACGGCTCTTTCTAGACCTAAAGTCCCTTCTTGAATCAGGTCTAGCAATTCTAAGCCACGATTTTGATACTTTTTCGCTACAGATACAACAAGACGTAAATTCGCCTTGATCATGTGTTCTTTAGCACGGATTCCATCTCTTTGAATCCTCTCTAAATTTTTGACATCACATTCAATTAATTCTGCCCAACGTTGTTTTCCTCTTGCTAAAATTTCTTGGAGTTGAGGAATACCAAGTCCGACAGCTTTTGACCATCTTCTCAGAGAAGGACGATGACTTAGTTGTGTAACTAGGCGATCGTGAACATTAATTAATTTTACGAATTCTGCTAATACTTCGTCTCCTTTCTCCGCAGCTTCTGCCCGTTTTTCTAATATATTGATATGACGTTGAACTTTTTGAGCTTCGGAAACTTCTTCATCTCTTTCTAATAGAGGAACTCGACCAATTTCTTGCAAATATAATCGAACTAAATCTGTCGTAGTACGGCTTCTTCTTGTAGAAGAATTGTCTGTTTCTACAGAATCAAGGTCAAGTTCTACTAAATCATCAGTTAATTTATTAGAACCATAGTTATTTCCTTCTATATCTTCTAATTGATAATCAAGTGAACGATTGCTTTCTTTGGCTTCAACGTATAGTGAGCTAGCTAACATAAGTAATTTCTCAATGACGAATCGGTATGAAAATTGGGAGGAATCACTCCTCTCAGGATTAGGTTGCCCAAGTCAGACAAAAAAAAGAACATTCTGAAAAAAATTTTTTCAGTCTAGAATTAGCAAGGGTTTCAGGGATTGTATTGCTAAAAACATATTTATGCAATACAGAAAGAAAAAAACCTTTAATAGTAATTTTTTCACAAGAGTAAGACAATAAGGTTAAAATGTTCCCGAATAAGAAAATAATTTTTTGTATCTTCTATTATTCTCAAGATTATTTTTATTAGTATCAGTTTTTTAGCTAAAAAAAAATCCGCATATTTACGGATATTTTTACGAAACATTACTGAAATTAATGGCAATAAGTAACAGTTGTAGTGAGAAAATGACTCTAAAATTCAGATTTGGTTTGAGGATGAGAGTTTATGAGTTTTCTCACTGGTTATGCGTGATAATAACTATAGCTAATAGTCTTTTTTTATTCAAAAAAATCCGCACATTTATGAAGTCCAAGCAGGCTTCGCCGTTGGACGGCGGAGTACCTTGGACTGATGTGCGTCCCCAAAATTACTGAAATTAATGGCAATAAGTAACAGTTGTAGTGAGAAAATGACTCTAAAATTCAGATTTGGTTCGAGGATGAGATTTCATCAGTTCCCTAACTTGTTCTGCGTGATAAGAACTACGGGTTAAAGGAGTAGAAACAACTTGTAAAAACCCTAGAGACTCCCCAAAAGTTTGCCAAGCTTTAAATTGTTCGGGAGTAATAAACTCTTTTACTCCTAAATGCTTTTGAGAAGGTTGCAAATACTGTCCGATGGTTAAAATATCACAGTCTGTATTCCGTAAATCTTGCATTACAGCTTTGACTTCTGCATCTGTCTCTCCCAAGCCAACCATAATACCTGATTTAGTATAAGTCCAAGGTGCTAACTCTCTAGTTTTTTGAAGCAATTTTAGCGATCGCTGATAATCTCCTTGAGGACGTACTTTACGATAAAGACGAGGTATAGTTTCTGTGTTATGGTTGAGAACTTCTGGTTCAGCTTGAAGGATAATTTTCAAAGCTTCCCAATTACCACACAAGTCAGGAATTAAAACTTCAATGGTCGTATCGGGAGAGAGCGCTCTTACTTCTTCAATACAACGAACAAATTGACTAGCACCGCCATCAGCTAAATCATCCCGATTAACAGAAGTTATAACCACATGATTTATTCGAAGTCTTTTTACTGCTTTTCCTAGTCTTACTGGTTCACTAGGATCTAGAGCTTGAGGTTTTTTTTCAAAATCAATATCACAATAAGGACAAGCACGAGTACAAGCAGGCCCCATAATGAGGAAAGTAGCTGTACCTACATTAAAGCATTCTCCAATGTTGGGACAAGAAGCTTCTTCGCAAACTGTGTTTAAGTTTAAATCTCTTAAGATTTCTTTGACACTACCAACACGCTGCCATTGTGGTGCTTTGACTCGTAACCAATCAGGCTTAACTACCACTCCGTAATTACTCCAATATACATTACTAGTTACCTTTCTTATTCTATTAGAAAGGAAGAAAGCCATTTTTCTCCTATGGGGTATATGCTACTATAGGTCTTGATTACGGGATGTAGCGCAGCTTGGTAGCGCATCGCTTTCGGGAAGCGGAGGTCGCAGGTTCAAATCCTGTCATCCCGACTCTTGATTTGTACAGTAAAAATATTAATGCTGAATTTGTTAACCTGTGGCTCTTTTTACTTTTAATGTACTAATAATACTGATTTTAGAGAACGCACTATAGGTTGACCTTCTCGGTCTAGTTTGCCGTAAAAAGTTGTTCCTTGATAATGTAAAGCTGAGGAACTTCCCCCATCGAGATTCATGGCTTTTACTGCTCCTAGATTAGACAGGAATTGGGCTAAATCTGCTAGAGACATTCCTAATTTACCAGGAGATTGAGCCACCATCGCTAAAATAATATCCCCTTTCTCAGTAATGGCGATCGCGCTTCTAGCATTTGGAGAAGTTGTCCCGATGGCATTGCGAATCACTTTACCATCATCATTGTAAGCTACAAAGCCTTCTGCTATTGAAGTATCTTGCGGTAAGATTTGGGGTCCAGCACCAAGAGAATTCTGTAGTTTGCAATTGGGAGGAATAGGAGCGTAATGAAAGGTAATATCGTAATAATTGCTATTTTCGCAAGTGTAACTCCTAAATTCTCCACGATTCAAGATTTTACCCAGATAAACTTTAAGATTGGGATTGTCGATTAATCTTTCGTTGATGCGAGGATCGGCTACTAAATTTCCTTGCTGAGTAATATAAGATGTAGTTTTGGTATTGTTAGGGTCAAAGTAACCACCATTAATGGCTGCGATCGCGTTATGTTCTGTAACAAAACTCTCTAAAGTAGTTAAAGTTCCTGCTGGTGCTATTTCAGGAGCAATCACATAATTACTATCTGAGGAAATAGTGACCACATGAACAATACTGTTGGGTTGCTGATAAACTTGATAGTTGATTTCTGTTTGAGACGCAGCAACAAAAGTAAACTTGTGAATTAGAGCTACAATTACCCATCCCAAGACTATTAACAGCCACCATTTTCTCATATACAATTCGCGTTAAGAGTAATCAGTAATCAGTAATCAGGATGAAGGACTCAGAAGAAAGTAGCAAGTAGCAAGTAGTAAGTAATAAGTAATAACAATCAATCCCCCTGACCGATAATAATTTCGCTCTTTCTAATTTTTATATAGGATTAGTAATTAGTATTTAGTAAGAGCGTAATTTCCCTCTTCCCTCTGACCTGACGGGAGGAGTCTCCCTTCTATCCCTCCTCACCCTTATGTAGGAAATTAAATAGAAATGATATGACAAGTTGACCAGCCACTATTGTTCTGGTTCAACAACTGTCTCCATTTTCAGAGGTGACATGAGATGATGAAAAGGCTGATGCATACTAATCAATTGGGCTAGAGTTTTCTTAAGTTGAGTACGGGGGACAATCTCATCCACAAAACCATGCTGTAATAAATATTCTGAAGTTTGGAAGCCTTCGGGGAGTTTTTCGCGTAAAGTTTGTTCAATAACTCTTCTTCCTGCAAAACCGATGGTAGCTTTGGGTTCAGCTAAAATAATGTCTCCTAACATGGCAAAGCTAGCGGTGACTCCTCCCGTAGTAGGGTGAGTTAGTACTGGAATATATAGCAGTCTATTTGCTTGATGATGATGCAGCGCACCAGAAATTTTTGCCATCTGCATGAGACTTAGCATTCCTTCCTGCATTCTGGCACCACCAGAAGCGCAAATAATGATTACAGGTAGTTTTTCACTAGTGGCGTGTTCAATGAGACGACAGAGTCTCTCTCCTACCACAGAACCCATACTACCGCCCATAAAACGGAAGTCCATAACTCCTAGAGCCACAGGTAAACCATCTAACAAACCTGTTCCGGCAACTACCGCATCAGTTAAACCTGTTTTGCTTTGATAGTCTTTGAGACGATCGCGGTAAGCTTTGCGATCGCGAAATTCTAAAGGATCTGTAGGTTGGATGTCTGTAGCGATCGCTTTCCAAGTGTTAGGATCGATTAATTGTGCAATTCTTTCGTCACTATCAACCCGAGCATGATGACCACAGTCAGGACAAACTAGCTGATTAGCTTTGAGGTCTTTAGTATAGGATAATGAACCACAAGCTTGACATTTTGACCATAGTCCATCAGCAATTTCTCGTTCTTGCTGCTTTTGAATTGCAGGTTCAGTTTTTCTCAGATTAGCAAACCAGTCAAATAAGGTGGACATATTAATTTATCTTTATAATTTTCTGTTAACGTCTTTAATTAATCTTCTTCAGGAGAACTAAGGAGTAGTAAAGCTGTCCATAAGTCTTGTTTTAGTACTTGCAAAGCGGATTGACTACTCTGTCCAAAGTAAACACCTACTCCAATGTCTAGGACACGACTGGGAATATCGTGGGCTGCTAATATTTGTTGCATCAGTTCTGCTTCCCAGCGAGCTTTGGTGGTTTTAAGTGTGATCCAATACACAATTTTATAACATTTATCATTAAACATTTATTGGTTTAACTTCTTGTCCAAAGAAGTCCCTCTGTTTACTGAAGGGATGAATTTACAGAGCGATAACTTAACAATTTAGACACATAATCTTTATATACCAAGGGGTTCAGCCTTTGTATAATACTTTCGAGTGCCAGAAATCTAGCTAAAAATTGCTGTAAATTGGCACAAAGCAACGCACCTTGACAACTTGGAAATGGGTTAGACACAGAAGTTGTGTCGGTAAAATTCCAAACGTACAAAGGAGTATGAGTATTCTCGAATACGTTAGTACCGTGGGACTCACGGGGAAAGAAATTGCCTGTAAAGTCGTACTGTCGGGGATTCATGGTAGCTGCTGTGTTTCTAGATAAGTAAGCCAGCGCGGTCTTGGGGGTTTCCCCCATGAGCGACTGGCGTGGCATAGGGCTTCGAATGCCTAACGGCGACGTTGGGAAGCTCTCGGTTTACCGAGAGAGGATGTCACGGCTGAGGAAATTCCCCCAAAATTATCTTACTACCATCAAAAGCAATCTTTTGATTTCCGACTGTTGCGATCGCACCTAAACCGCTACCTTCAACGGACACTTGAGGGATTGCTCCTTGTTGTAAACTCATAACGACAAAAAAATCATTGATTCCTACTGCACTAATTAAACCACCTGTTTCTGTTTTGGTATAAGATATTTGCACTCCTTTAGGAGAGATAAATGTACCTTTTAGGGTTGCACCAGAAGGGGAGGTAATTGTAAAACTAGAATCTTGAATTGTTACTGCGCCAGAAACATTTAACACCCAGGTTTTAGGTTGAAAATCTTGTTCTTGTGTGAGATTGAAGCGATCTACTACAGCAAATAACCCTGGTGTTCCCGAAGCCTTACTATAATCCACAGCGAAAGAGCGTAGCCATTTACCCTGAATCATGGTGACAATTCCCGAGCCATCAGAAGCAATCTTTTCATAGACTTGTTTGCTGCCTTTGTTGTTAGAATCTGGAGTAACTACGATATTTTCATGCTCTGGTTTTGCCTCACTCTTTCCTGCGATCGCCCATTGTTCTCCTAAACCCCAAATCCGAAAGCTACCAGCATCGGGAAATGACCAAGAACCTCCAAGATGCTGCTTTTTGAGATAAATACTAGCAATAATATCATTGCTATCTTGCCACTGATTGCGAAAGGAGTAAAAACCTTTTTGACTGTCTATTAAAACTTTGCCCCAGATTGCTTCAGGATTTTGCAATTTCACATCATCTTGATAACCAAAGAGGGCGAAAATTGCTTCATAGGGTAAAAGTTGACCAATGCCAAAATTGCGATCGCCATTTAAGCCTAAGTTACGGTCATAAAATTCCATCACTCCTGGCAAAAATTCATCAGGAACAATAGGTAAACCCACAGCAAATAGAGAATAATTAGTTTTTAAACGATGTCTGCCGTAACTAGGAGCAGCAAATACTCCATCAGTTCCCACCTTACCATAAGCAACTCCCGTATCAGTTTCTACTGAACGCAAGATATAACTCGGTAACATCCACTGAGTCTTATCGGGAGCTAAATCCACCCCCATCACATTGCGATAAGCTTGGATAAAAGGCATGATGGTTAATACCCAAGGTTCAGTAGTATATAAATCTCCTTCCGTACCAAAAGCGCGATCGCCGATAGCCCAATTCAGATAGCGAACTACACCTCTTTCTGAAATTCTAGTTAACCGCCAAGCTTCTTCTGGACTAGTAAAAAATTTATTGTTAGGTAAATACTCTTCTGGTTCATAGAGAATAGCCAAAGCTGCTAATCCCGATGCCCCTCTAGCTCTAGCATACCAATTACTCCAAGGATTATTATTCCAGCCTCTTTTTGGAGTATCTCCTTTAGTTAGCTTAACCGCCTGATTTCCTAACCAGCGAGTTATCTTACTGCGTTGAGTTTCATCCCAAGCGTTATAACAAAGGTCATAAGCCATTGCAACTCCTGCCACAATAGGAGCGTGTTCTAAAAATCTTCTTCCTGGTTGCGCCAAAGATTGTTCGACAATTTCCCAAGCTGTTGCTGCTGATTTGGGGTCATTTCTTAGAAGAGAAAGAAAACAATGTCCTGTTGCGTGATAACCTCCATTAGGGACATAAGCTTCATAATAAATTTTTGCTTCAAGAGCCTTTTCTAAGCGTGAGATAATCGCTTTACCATAAGGAGTCTGGGCTTTTTCTCTTAATAAAGGAAGTTCCTGCTTCCGAAAAATCAGACGGGGATGTTCTTGAGGTTGAATCGGTTGATGATTAGCTATAGTTGCAGATTGCAGTTTACTTTTATTTCCTGTAACCTTCCCTACTAGTTTACGTTGTTGATAGTTTCCGACGTAACTACCAATCAAGTTACCTTTGTGGGGAATAATCTCCAAGTTATAATGAGCTTCTTCTAATAGAGGATTACCAGGATGAGATTGAACCTTGAGCTTAACTTGCAATTTCCAAGCTCTTTCCGTCTGCTTAACTACTATTTCCCCTTGATGTTCCACATCTTTGTTAAAACGAGGCGCGTAACCCCAGATTTCCGAATCACATTGACCATTATTACAGATCAAATCTAGAGTCATATCCTGATAGATCGGCTTTTCTTCCCAGAGTTTCCAAACTCCATGACGCAGAGTCAAACTAATATTGCCATCCAAAGCTTGGGGTTTGAGTTCTCGATAGATTGGTGCATTAGAACCCCCTACCAAAAGCAGTAAAATCCCATTGAGCAGTATTAATTTAATTAGAGGTAAGTTAGGAATTGGGAGTTTATAGTTTGGAGTTATCAAATTTAAGTAGTTGCGTAAAATTAATTAGATAGTTGAGATAGGTAAGAGGCAATAGGCAATGCTCCAATGTACAAATAATTTTGCCCTTGGTACTTAGAACGTTTTTTTCGTTTAAGATTTATACGAAGAAGACTATATTTGCATAAAAATCCATTCCAGATAATTGCAAACACAATTATAGGTAACAAATCAAGAGTTAAACCTTTTGGCAGAATATAAATCTCTAGACGCTCGTTTTCTTGAGTCAAAAGCACTTTAGAATCTGCAGGTTTAGAAGTTATACCAATTCTGAAAAGTTAAGCTACCTATTACTCCCCCTGCCGGAAAGGGGGGATTTTAAGTTATATATTGGATTGCACAGTTTATTTGTTGGGATATTTCCCCCCTTCGGTGCCCCTGCTCCCCATTTGTAGCAAGTCTAAATAGAAATGGTATTACTAGGGCTGACTTTTTATGTAGAGCTTAAAAAGGACTCAAAACCCCCAAGTGATAGCCTGGAGAATCTTTAAAAATTGCTCCTCGTGCAATCAAATCTTGTTTGAGGGATTCTGAAATACCTGAATTATTGCCAAAGGTAGCATTTACCACATTTGTATCACTGAGGTCGGCATAACTCAGATTGGCATTACTCAGGTAGGCATCACTCAGATTGGAACCTCTCAGGTTGGCATTACTCAAGTTGCTATCAGATAGATTGGCATCAATCAGATTAGCACCTCTCAGGTCGGCATAACTCAGGTAGGCATCTCTCAGATTGGCATAACTCAAGTTGGTATCTCTCAGATTGGCATAACTTAGATTGGCATCTCTCAGATTGGCATCAGAGAGGTCGGCATCACTCAGATTGGCATCACTCAAGTCGACACCAGCGAGGTTTTGATTTTTAGGGTCTTGATTAACAATTTCCCAAACCTTACGCCATTTAGAATCGAGTTTGGTCTTTTTATCAATTTTTGTTCTTCCCAAGTCTGCATTACTTAGATTAGCATCTCTGAGATTGCTAAGAATCAGGTTGGCACCTCTGAGATTGGCAAGAATCAGGTTGGCACCTCTCAGGTCGGCACCAGAGAGATTGGCACCACTCAGGTCTGCATTGCTCAGGTTGGCACCTCCCAGGTGGGCATCACTTAGATTGGCACCTCTCAGGTCGGCACCAGAAAAATTGGCATAACTCAGATCCGCATCAGAGAGATTGGCATCACTTAGGTTGGCACGAATTAGGTGGGAACCAGAGAGATTGGCATAACTCAGATCCGCATCAGAGAGATTGGCATCACTTAGGTTGACACGAATCAGGTTGGCATCACTCAGACCAGCATCACTCAGGTCGGCACCAGAGAGATTGGCACCTCTGAGATTGCCACGAATTAGGTTAGCATCACTCAGGTCGGCACCACTTAGGTTAGCATCACTCAGGTTAGCATCACTCAGGTCGGCATCAGAGAGGTTGGCACCTCTCAGATTAAGACCTTTAGCACCTTGAGTTCTAATTTCTTCAAACAACTTCCATTCTAAGTCACTCAATCCTTCAAATCGTTCAGGCATACCACGAGACATTTTTCTGATTTGAAGAGGAGATTATCATATTTCTGCTGTTACTGGGATAGGTTCCTATAATATTTTTTTTTCTCTCTGGTGCCTGAACTAACAGTATTGATACTGAGCATTTGAGGCCCAAAAGACTTATGAAAATACAAAAGTATTTGAAGTTATGCTCTGTACTGGGGTTGGACAGGCTTGGATTTTCATTCTAGAGTATTTTTGGAGATAAACTGAATAAGTTATGTATCTCTCAAAAGAGAAATAGCCTTCTTTGTTGTAGATTCAGAGCCAAAACATAATACTTAGCTTTTTCTGGCAAAAACAACTTGAATAAGGAACTAATCGTCATATTACACAAGAAATGCTGACGATTAGAACCCATCCCCATAAATCCTCGATTCTATATTGCTGACAGCGCGAGAGTTAACTCGTTCAAGAGCGATCGCATTCTGCTTGATTTTCAAAATCAGTATTATCCAAGATGGTATAAATTTGGTTTTGTAGAGTTTCTAACTGCTTTGTGAATACATATTACTGCTTCTTGCATTATCTTAAAGCGATCTTTAACATTTGGCGATCGCTCTTGAACAACCATACAATAATTGATTTTTAATTTCATCAATTGTTAATGCTCTAACTAAAAAACTGATACGTTTAGCCACTTCATAGGGATTTTTCTCAGGAACAATAATAATCCCAGAATGTTGTTTATTTTCCTGAATATATTGAAGATGTAATCTCTCAAAGTCAACACGATTATGAGTTATGAGACATCGATTTAAAATTGAAGTTTTAATTTAAAAAACTTTTATTATCTTTTAATGCAATTAGGATTTTGACAATAACCAGCACAATTTGCCCATAAACGACGTTGAATATTGATGGAAATACTTTTTCTTGGAGACATATTTATCAAATTTTTACGAGGATTGAGGAGTGAGGGGACTGGAGAGAGGAGGTGAAGTAATACTTATTACTTATTACTTATTACTTCATCATCCTTCATCCTTCATCCTTCATCCCGTGTTTCCTCATACTTTCTTTAACTAATTGTTCCTGTTAGAGGAGAACTCGCACTAGCATACTGTTTAACAGGAATTCTACCCGATAAGTAAGCTAATCTTCCTGCTTGTGTTGCTAAACCCATTGCTTGAGCCATTGCTGGTGGATTTTGGGCTAGAGCGATCGCACTATTAACCAATAACGCATCTGCTCCCATTTCCATAGCTTGGGCTGCTTCACTAGGCGCACCAATTCCCGCATCTACTACCACGGGGACATTAGCCTGTTCGATAATAATGGCAATATTAGCTGCATTCTTAATTCCTTGTCCTGAACCAATAGGAGAGCCAAGAGGCATCACTGTAGCACATCCTACTTCTTCGAGGCGTTTTGCTAATAAAGGATCGGCATTTATATAGGGTAAAACCGCAAAACCTTCTTTAACTAATTGTTCTGCTGCTTCTAAAGTCCCGATGGGGTCAGGTAATAAATATTTAGCATCAGGGATAACTTCTAATTTGACAAAGTTATTATCTTCTTGTCCTAAAAGCCGTGCCATTTCTCTCCCCAAGCGAGCTACTCTAATAGCTTCTTCCGCAGTTTTGCATCCTGCGGTGTTGGGTAACATCCAGATTTTACCCCAGTCAATTGCTTCTGCTAAACCTTCATGTCCTTCTGCTTTAGTTTGGACTCGGCGCACAGCTACAGTAACAATCTCGCAATTACTAGCAGCAATACTTTGTTGCATCGCTTGGATACTGGGATATTTCCCTGTACCAGTCATTAAACGAGAATTGAAGCTTCGCCCTGCAATAGTTAGGGTGTCTTGATTTTCTGCTTGCTGATTTGAGTTGACTATTGCTTTAGAAGGGGAGCTTTCCTTAACTTGCAAGGACATTTTGTGACCATTATTGTCAGAAGCAGAGTTGTTGAAAAGAGTCATACTATTATTACTGGGATGAGAAAAACGCTGCCAACTAAAATGAGACAGAAGAGGATCGGACTTTCCTTCTAAAATCAGGTTTGCCAACAAAGCAGCAGTAACAGGAGCTAGAAGAATCCCATTACGATAGTGTCCTGTAGCTAGATATAAGTTATCGCAGGAACTAGCACCGAGTATAGGCAACTCATCGGGAGTTCCAGGGCGAAAACCCCACCAAAATTCCTCAATTTGCCAATTGGCGACAGCAGGATACAGAGATATGGCTTTATTTAGTAAAGTTTGTACTCCTACAGGGGTATTATGGGGAGTCCAGCCCACCTCTTCTACTGTTGCTCCAATAATCAATCTGCCGTCTTGTCGGGGTACAAGATAGATATTATCGCCAAACAACAACCGTTGCAGGGGATAGGGTTGATGGGCTTCATTGGGCATTCTCAGACAGAGCATTTGCCCTTTTACGGGGCGTACAGGAATTGGTAATAATTGACTTGACCAAGAGCCAGTAGCCAAGACGTATTTATCTGCTTCTATTTCTCCATCAGAAGTAATAAGACTAGCAATCTTACCTTGTTTTTGTTGCAGGGCTTTTACTGTGACTCCTTCTTGTATTTCTATTTCAAGAGCCTGTGCAGCTTGCAGCAGAGATCGCATTAAACAACAGTTATCCACTTGTCCATCTTCGGGATACCACCAGCCACCAACAATACTTTCTCCTAAACCTGGTTGATAAAATTCAATACTATTGCGGTCTAACCAGATTTTCTGATTCGGCTTATTTAAAGACTGCTCTTGCTTTGCTGCTTCTGATTGAGGTGCTAAAATTCCACAGGGAAGATAACCAGTCTCAATTCCGCTTAATTCTTCTAATTTTCTGGTCCATTCTGGATAGAGCCACCGTGACTTAAGGCACAAATCTAGCATGGGAGCAACAGTAATATTTTCTGCCATCGGTGCAAGCATTCCTGCTGCTGCATAAGAGGCTGCTTGTTGCCCATCTTTACTAATTACCTTAACTTCTGCTCCTCGTAGTTTTAACTCAATGGCGAGCGCTAAACCGATTACACCGCCACCAATGATGATAATTTCTCTGGCTTGTTTCATTTTTTCCAGCCTTAGTTAATTGAAGTAGCAAGTGTTCTAGCCTCTTGCTACTTAGCTTGTGAAAAGTTTACTTTGGCAAAATATCTAATGCAATAGTTGATGGCTATAGGATGTAGAGTGTAATTTTACTCCCTCAACTTGAGGAATCAAATTTTGCTTAATGAAGTCTTTACAACGATTATTTTCATCAGCAACCAATACCTTAGCCTGATGTCCTTCTCTCATTACCTCAGCGCGATCACGTTCTTCATAAGCAATAATAATTAATAAGTCTCCTGGTTGACAAAGTAACGCAGCACCACCATTAGGGCAAATTTCTCCTGTCCCTGCTGTACCAGGAATAGCATAAGTTGACCAACGCTTACCATTATTAAGGTTGATTACATCCACTTCTTCTAGGGGTAGTATCCCTACTAGATTCATTAAATCAGGATCAATAGTAATACTGCCGACATAGTTAACATTAGCTTCTGTCACAGTCACCCGATGAAGTTTAGCGTGCATCAACCTAATTGTTGCCATCAATTCTTCAATTCTTCCTAGACCAACATTATTTCTATAATAGTATTAATAGCATTGAATTTATGCCGTATTGTGTAAGCTGACTTACAGGAGCAGGAATCATCTCACCACGAGAATCTAGCAATAATACCACTAATAGATAGGCGATCGCAATCACCACTGAGATTGCCCCTGTAACAATCGCCACAATTTTTCCCCGATCCATATATACTCCTTATAATTGGTTACTTATACTTATTGTTTCACAAAAAGCAATGAGAAGCCTACCACTCCGAAGAAGAGATAATAGCTACAGTTAACACTACTCCCTCCCCAGTCTCCCTATTCTTGAATCACAAAAATAATCTCCAACCCCAAGACTTGATATCTTGTAGATTGGAGATTAAAAATTGACAAGATTATAGCAAAGTGCTATAGATTCTTACCAACCTTTATCTGCTTGAGAAAGTACATAAGTAGCAACATCTTCAATTTGGGTTGCAGTTAACCTTCCACCAAAAGCTGGCATAGCATTTTTACCGTTAGTTACTTGATACTTGATAGCGTCAAGAGAATACATATCGTATTTTTCTAAATCAGCTTTTTTAAGGGTTTTAGCCGGATTAACCGCGTTATTACCCCCAATATGACAAGCTGCACAGTTTGCGCCAAAAACCCCCGCTCCGTTAGCAGCATCTCCAGCTAATGCAGTACCAGAAAAACTAACAAAAGCCAAGGTTATGCAAGCCAAAAATGCCAACAATACTTTCTTGAACATGATTTCTCCTCTCAAATCTCAAAGATGATTTATTGAATCTATCCACGAGGGTTAATTATATTGGTTAATCCTGTCAAAAGACAAGCTATAAAATTATTGTGAGTTTCTGCAACCTGGACACCCAACTTTGGTATATTGACTGCGACATTAACTTTGACAAGTCGTCAAACTTTTGTAGTAGTATTATCTATAGGGCAAATAGCTATAAGACTGCTCAGTCTTTAGCTCAAAGTTGGGTAGTACTTCTGCTTTTCACCCTAAATCTTGAGAAAAAATTAAATCAAAACCTATTCATAATATAGAGTTGGGAGTCAACAAAATGACCAAAAAAATAGGCTTATTACTTTCTACTATTCTTCTAGTTGTTAGTAGCTTTTTCTTCACTACTAATCCTGCTGTTGCAGCTACCTACGAAGTAAAAATGGGTAGTGACACTGGAATGTTGCAATTTGAACCATCTACTTTAGAAATAAAAGAAGGAGATACTGTTAAATGGATTAACAACAAAATGTCTCCCCATAATGTAGTATTTGAAGACGACAACTTAAAATCTCATAAACAACTAGTATTCTCTCCTGGTGAATCTTACGAAACTACTTTTTCTAGTACTGGAGAATACAACTACTACTGTGAACCCCATCGCGGTGCAGGTATGGCAGGAAAAGTAATTGTTAAATAAGATTCGATTGAATCACAACTTTTATAAATAGTAAATAGTAATAGAGGGAAGGCATTGAATCAACTCAGCAATGTCTTTCCTCTTTTGTTTGGGTGTTACTTACTTTATATTACCTTCTGACATGAGGTTAGAGACTTGAAATGACCTATGCTAACATTGTCGCTATAGATGAAATTGCCTATTCACAATAACCGATAAAACTCCAGTAAAGATACTGAAATGACTGTAAACTTGAACTCTGAAACCACACTGATTAAAGATTTTTCCGCTTCAGAGCAGATCAGTTTATTTCAGAGACTTAAGCAAGAGCATTTTAGTGGTCAATTACACATCCAAGAAATTAATCAACCCAAAAAATGGGTTTTTTTTCTATATGTCGGTAGGATACTCTATGGAGCGGGAGGATTACATAGTGTTAGAAGATGGCGCAGAAATCTAGTATGCCATCTACCCCAAATAGCTTCTCAACTACAACAAGAATTAGAAAGTATCGACCCTCAGATATTTAAACAAGTAGCCATAACTTGGGATTACCAACTGTTAAAGTTTTGGGTTGAACAAGAAAAAATTGAGCGAGAAAAAGCCACTAAAGTAATTCGCGCGGGTATTACTGAAACAATCTTTGATATTTCTCAAGTAGGACAAATTAAATACTGTCTGAAACCACAAGAGAATTTAAACTCTCAGCAATTGGCTATGATTGACTCTGAGCAACAAATTGTAGAAGCTTGGAAACTTTGGCAAAAATGGCAAGAAGCTAATTTAGCGGATATTAGTCCCGATTTAGCACCTGTAATCATGAAACCTGAGCAACTGCAAACAAATACTTCTGAAAAAACTTATGGTGTAATGAGTCGATTATTAAATGGAAAGCATAGCCTACGAGATTTAGCTGTCCAAAAGAAAACTAATCCTCTTACTGTTGTTCGCTCCATCGCGCCTTATCTTCAACTAGGATTATTAGAGCTAGTAGAAGTTTCTGATATTCTCTTACCTTTTGCTTTACCAAATAACGATTCTACTACTGAGTCTAATATTCAACAATTTTGTTCTTTGTCTTCAGAAAAGTCCGATGTTTCAGAATCAATATCTATACCTGAAACTTCAAAAACCAAGCTAGTTGCTTATGTTAATCGCAATCCGAGGATGTCTAAAATAATGGCACAAGTCATTAAAGCTTCTGGATATAGCTTAATAAGTGAAACAGACCCCATGAAGGCGATCGCAATGTTTCTAGATTCTAGACCAGACATTATCTTTATTGATATCGAACTATCAGGCATCAACGGCTATGAATTGTGTTCCCAATTGAGACAAATTGATTGTTTTCGTGAAACTCCCATAATCCTTTTTAGTAGAAGTATTAATGCCATTGAGCAGGTAAAAGCTAAAATTGCAGGATGTTCGGAACTCTTTTGTAAATCAACCGAGACTAAATCTATACTTAATATTCTTAATAAATATATTCCTTATTCAAAAGTAATAAGTAATAAGTAATAAGTAATAAGTAGCAAGTTTTTCAATCAACAACAGCGCAATTAACCCTACGGGTTCGCCAACAGCGAGTGGGGGAAAGCCGAGGAGCTGTGTGCGGGTAGGGATTCTCCTGGGTCCGCACCTTGAAAGCCCTGCCCAAGAACGCGCTGGCTCACAATTAGCAATTAGCAATCACTATTTTCCAGTCTCTCCATTCTCCCCATTCTCCCCACACCCCACACCCTACACCGAATACCCACTCGCGAAGCGACGAGCGTTGGTCTCTCCAACCAATTTAGGTATGAGTAATGTTAGTTCTGGAAGGATTTAGGGAATCATAAATATATCACTTATCTTGATTAATTAAATCGACTCAAGCAAGTGCATAACTATGATTTATAGTAGTTTGGTTTTTGTATAGACTACAGTATATACCTAAAACTGTAGTTCTTGGCTAATTGTTGAGGTCATAGAGTTAGAAATTTTTTCTTTAACTCAATGGTATTTAATCAACTTCTTTATTCTACTTTTTATTAAAAATTTAGTCAGTAATTAAATGGTATATTTGAGAGCAACTCAATTATGAACCAATTATCTTCCCGAAAACTCAATAGTCAAGAATCATCAGAACTTTATCCGATAGATTTATTAACAGATTTAGTTAGTAAGCAAGCTAATGGTTGTCTCACTCTAGACTATAAATCTTTCAAATACTTTATTTATTTAGAACAAGGGAAGATAGTTTATGCAACTAATTCCTTAGAACCTTTAGAAAGAATAGAAAGACATTTACGCTATTTAAGCCATCAATTTCCACAACTCAATAAAGAAATACGTACATCATTACGCTTAAATTTAGAAGATAGCAACGAAAGCTCTTTAGGTCAACCTTTAGATTATCAGAGTATTCAATGGTTAATTAATCAAAATCACTTGTCCAAAGAGCAAAGTATTATCTTAATTAATAAAATTGTTTATGAAATATTTGAAACTTATTTACTGTTGCCTAAATGTTATCAAATTCAGCTAGATGTTAATATTAAATTATCTCCTAAAATTACTTGGTTTGAGTTTAATTCTCTGGTTCAAGAATGTCAAAAATCTTTGCAAAACTGGTGTAGTTTATCCCCCCATGTCACATCGCCTTATCAAAGACCTTACTTTTTTAGTAAACCAGGAGCAGCAGTCGAATTACAAAAAATAGCTAAGATTTTACGAGGATTTAATTTTCTTCAATTAGCAGCTATACTTAATCAAAACAAAATGGCTGTAGCCAAAAAACTTTATCCTTTAATAGTTAATAAAACTATTATCTTACGAAATCCTCAACCCCCTTTTGATTTATTACCGATTTTTTCTCCAGAGTCTCTATCAAAGATTAATAAATCACTTCAAAAAATTACCAATAAGTCAACAGAAAATGAACCGATAAATCTTGAGAATCTTTCTGAAAAAATTAACCAGAAACAATGGAAAATTGTATGTATTGATGACAGTCCCACGATTCTTAATGAAATTAGTCGTTTCTTAGATAGGGACGAATTTTCGGTTTTTACTATTACAGAATCTCTTAAAGCTCTCATGAAAATTATTAGAATCAAGCCTGACTTGATTCTTTTAGATGTAGGAATGCCTAATATAGATGGTTATAAACTATGTTCTCTTATTAGAAAATACTCCGCTTTTAGAGATACTCCCATTGTGATGGTAACAGGAAATAAAAGTTTAATAGACAGAGCCAAAGCTAGAATGGCTGGAGCAACAGATTATATGACTAAACCATTTACACAATCTGATTTACTAGATATGGTGTTTAGATATCTAAGCTAATTAGTTTCTGTAATTTTAAAAATATAATATAACAGGAGAATTTAAAAATCATGCTGAAAATTTTAGTTGTAGATGATACCCCTTCCGCTAGAGAATTAATTGCTAATTACTTACGAAAAAGAGGTCATGAAGTAATTGAAGCTAATAATGGCAAAGAAGCACTAGCAAAAGCTATAGATAATTTACCAGACATAGTAGTAACAGATATAGTAATGCCTGAAATGAATGGATTTGAATTATGTCGTAGTTTGAAAAAAAATCCTGTTACTAAAAATTCCCGCATCGTTGTGTGTACTTCTAAAAACCAAAGCATAGATCGTTTATGGGGAATGAAACAAGGAGCAGATATTTATCTCACCAAACCTTTTACAGAAGAACAAATTATAGAAGCTGTCAAATCAGTAACTACTTAATTGCACAAGGTTAAAACAAAACCAGATTATTTTATAAATAGCTATTAGTTAATACTAATTATTTTTCAATTCTATGACTCAGGAAAATTTACCAGAAAATAGTATTAAAACTCCACTAGAAGAGAATGTTAAGCAAAATAATACATCAGAATTAGACACATTTTCCCCAAATCAAAAAAGTATCTCTCTCCGCCTTCAGTTACTTTATACGTTTATCCCTGCTTTTGCAATTCCCTTATCTTGTGCTACTTTATTCGCCTATCAATTTATCAGTAACAAGGCAGAAACCGATATTAAGTATCGATTATCTAATATAGTTTTACTGACTCAAGAAATTTTTGAATTAACAATGGAAGAAGCTTTTGCAATTCCTATTACTATTGCCAACAATCCTGCAATTTTAGAAGCGGTAAAGAGTGGTACTGAGGGAGCAATTGAAGAGAAATTAACCCAGCTACCGATTAATCAAGTTGAAAAAAAATTCGCTACTAATAAATTGTTACAGGAAATTCCAGAACTCAATAGTTACTTAAAAGTAACTATTGATAATAGCCAATTCAGTGAAATTTTTGTAACAGAAAAATTTGGTTTTAATGTTGCTTATAGTAACCCAACTTCAGACTTTGTACAGCGAGATGAAGGTTGGTGGCAAAAGGCAAGAAGTAACGAAAAGTTCATTGGTAATCCTGAGTTTGATGCTTCTAGCAATGTATTTAGTCTTCCCCTAGTACATTCGATTAGAGACCCCAAATCGGGAGATTTTGTCGGAGTTATTAAAGCTATTTTCCCCATCAGCTATTTGAATGAAATTGAGAGCAATTATCTCGAACACACTAGTATAGGGAGTTCTCAAAAGATACAATTAATTGATGTTAATTCAGGGAGAGCCGTTTCTACTATTGGACCTACAGAATCTACTACAGATTCAGAAATTATTGGGGGGGAGAAACTTTTTCAAATAAGCAAACAAATTCAAAATGTAACTCAGGATATGAGTGTTACATCAGCAGAAGTGTCTAATATGTTACCCAAAGACATTGGAGTTGAAGATATAGAAGTTGCAGAATTTGAACCTCAAGCAGGAGCAAAAGCTTTTACTTTCTCTTTCTCTCATGAAGATAGACAATACACTTTAACTCCGATTTCTCAAACATCTTTTGTAGTAGCTGCTTCTGTGACTCAGGATGAAATTCGAGCTACAGCTAATGATTTACGTTCCGCTTTTTTAGTTTTGATTATTGCTTTATTCTTAATAATAGTTACTGCAATTGTAATTCTAGCTCGTAAAATATCTAATCCGATTCAAGACCTGGCAATCAAAGCAGAAGAAGTAGTATCAGGTAACTTAGACATTGTAGTTAATCCCACGGGAACAACAGAAACGCAATTTTTAGGCAATAGTTTTAATCGTATGGTGAAGACGATTAAACAATCTCTTCAACAGCAAATGTTGGCTCTACAAGAAGCAGAAGAAGCCCGTCAACAAGCGGAAACTTTAGCCAAAGACCAGAGCCAGAAAAATGCAGCTATCCAAAAAGAGTTAATAGAATTACTAGAGGATGTTGAAGAAGCTTCTAGTGGTAATTTAACAGTGCGATCGCAAATTAATGCTGGAGAAATTGGCATTGTTGCTGACTTTTTTAACTCAATTATTGAAAGTCTGCGCGATATTGTGGGTCAAGTTAAACAAACTGCAAATCTGGTTAATGAATCTGTAGATGATAATAAATCTGCTATTAATGAATTGGCAACCGAAGCCAATAAACAAGCAGAACAAATCGATCAGACTCTATTTTCTGTAGAGCAAATGACTAGTTCGATTCAACAAGTGGCTCAAAATGCGAAAGAAGCTGCCAAAGTTGCCAATATTGCCTCTGTTAAAGCCGAAACAGGAGGTCAAAGTATGGATCGCACTGTAAGTAGTATCCTACAACTACAAGAAACCATTGATGAAACAGGAGGTAAAGTAAAACGATTAGGGGAAGCTTCACAACAAATTTCACGGGTAATTTCTCTAATTAACCAAATTGCGATGCAAACTAATCTTTTGGCGATTAACGCCAGTATTGAGGCTGCTCGCGCTGGAGAGGAGGGAAAAGGTTTTGCAGTAGTAGCAGAAGAAGTAGGACAACTAGCAAACCAATCTTCTGAAGCGACCAAAGAAGTAGGAATAATTGTAGCCATAATTCAAAAAGAAATAGCTGAAGTAGTTGAAGCGATGGAAATTGGGACAAATCAGGCTCTAGAAGGAACTCGTTTGGTAGAGGAGACTAAAACCAGTTTGCAACAGATTGTGGAGGTATCTTATCAGATAGATAAATTGGTTCAATCTATTTCCGACAATACTATTTCTCAGGTGCAGACCTCTGAAACGGTTACACAACTAATGAAACAAATTGCTCAACTATCGAAGCGGACTTCTACTGCTTCTTCTGATATCACTAATTCCCTAGAAGAGACAGTTGCGATCGCTCATAAACTTCAGTCATCTGTAGATACTTTTAAAGTCTAACACCAATCACAACTACACTTTACTACCATAAAGACGATATGTCAGAAGATAAAGAACTTCAGGTAAGACTCCAGTTTCTCGAAGAAGCACAAGAGTACTTAAACGATATTGAGTCTGGATTATTGGGATTAAGCTCTGGTGGGGTGAATTCTCAAGAAATGGACGGAGTTTTACGTGCTGCTCACTCCATTAAAGGTGGCGCAGCGATGATGGGGTTTGATGCACTTAGTCATTTAGCTCATCGCTTGGAAGACTTCTTTAAAGTTCTAAAAGCTCGTAAAATGGGGGTTTCCAGTAACGTAGAACAGCTATTTTTGACTGCCGTCGATTCTCTGCGTCAAATTATTCATTTTAATCGGCAAAAGGCTACTATCGATCCTCAATGGCTGGAACAGACGGTTAATCCTGTACTTGAGCAACTTCATAACATTATAGGAGAACCCCAACCAGAAGATGATGCAGCCCTTCTTTCTGCGGAAGTGGGAGAGGACATGAGTACTCTCATTTTTGAAACCGAAGTAGAAGAATTACTACAACAACTAGAAAATAGCTTAAAAAATAGTACCACCACCAATTTATCTCGGGATTTATTATCAGCAGCCCAAGAATTGAGCGGTTTAGGGGAAATGCTAGAACTAGAACCCTTTTGTGAGCTTTGTCAATCAGTAATTGAGCAGATAGAGCAGATTCCAGAACAAGTAGAAATCATTGCACAAGCAGCTATAGAAGAATGGCGACGTTCCCAAGCTTTGGTGTTAGTAGGACAAACAGAGGTACTTCCCACCGCATTAGAACTAGATAATTTAGAAACTGAAAGTGACTTTGTCTTAAGTGAGACTGGATTTTTCTCCCAGGTATCCTCTTCTGATTTTGTCGATGAGCTACCAGACTCACACTTTTTAGGCTCTTTACTAGATACTAATAACCTAGAGCAAGAAGCATTAGAGTTATTTTCGTCTTTAGAAAAAATTACCCCAGAATCTTCCGTTTCAGAACAACCAGAAGATATCACTATTCCTCAAGACTTGGAGATTATTGCTGCTGCTTCCTTACCTATTGCTCAATCTCCTAAACAGGAAAAAAATATTGTCCCTTCTGCTACTATCAATCCTGTTCCAGTAACTTCTAACGATTCCAATTCCTCTGTACAAGATCAGACAATTCGAGTCCCCGTTAAACAGCTAGAGAAACTAAGTGATTTATTTGGAGAAGTAGCGATTCAAAGAAATGGCTTGGGGTTAAAACTGAAAAACTTACGTAATCTAGTTAATCTCCTTGGTCAAAGAATTAAAACCCTCGAACAATCTAATTTTAATTTAAGAATTGCTTATGACGGTGAGGCTGGTAGAGGAAAGCTCGACAAGCGCAATCACCCTATTGAAAAAGTTGTAACTCCTAGTAATGGTGCTTTGGTAAATCAAGCTATTGTCACTTCTATTGCTTCTGAGCTTAATAATAAAGTTACCCTGGGTCTTACCCCAGAATATTTTGATAGCTTAGAAATGGATAACTACAGTGATATCCATCTTCTTTCCCAAGAAGTTATGGAAACTGTTGTCCAAATCAAAGAAGTTGCACAAGATATTGAAATTAACCTTGAAGATACCGAAAAAAACACTAGGCAGTTAAATAGTACTACTAAGCAATTACAAAGCACCATTACTAGGGTTCGGATGCGCCCTCTTTCCGACTTGTTAGACCGATTTCCGCGAGCTTTGCGAGATATGGAAATACAGTATGAGAAAAAAGTCAAGCTGGAAATACAAGGTGCTTCGACTTTAATTGACCGCTCAATTCTGGAAGCTTTAAATGATCCTTTGATGCACTTGTTCCGTAACGCTTTCGACCACGGAATTGAACCACCACACATTCGTGAAGTCAATAATAAACCTGAACAGGGTACTATCACTATTCGTGCAACTCATCGGGGAAATCAAACCATCATTACTATTGCTGATGATGGAGGTGGTATTGACCTTAACAAGATTAAAGCCAAAGCTATATTAATGGGTATTGATGAAGAAGATATTAATCAAGCCAGAGATGAGGGCTTATTAGAATTAATTTTTGAACCTGGTTTTAGCACAGCAGAAGCAATTACCGACCTCTCAGGACGAGGAGTAGGAATGGATGTAGTCAAAACCAACATTGAAGCCGTAAAAGGTACAATCAATGTCAATACTCAATTCGGAGTAGGAACAACATTTACTATTACTGTTCCCTTGACTCTTTCTGTAGTTCGAGTGTTATTGGTGGAAAGTGGTGGAATGTTGCTGGCTTTTCCCACAAACGTAATAGAAGAAATGCTCTTACTAGATTCTGATAATATTTTAGAATCAACTGGTCAAGAGGTACTGAATTGGGAAGGTATGATGATCCGTTTGATTCGTCTCAATCAATGGTTAAATCTTCCTCAGTATAGTGCCAATTTCCTCAACGATATTGAAGACACCCCTACCATAGAAGTACCTACAGTATTGATGATTGCTCAAGACGATGATTTAGTAGCTATTCAAATAGACCGTTATTGGCAAGAACAAGAAGTTACAATTCGCTCCATAGAAGGAAATATTCCTCTTCCTCCTGGGTTTTCTGGCTGTACAATTCTCGGGGATGGTCGAGTTGTGCTGTTGGTTGATGCGAGTGCTTTATTAAATTGGATTAATGGAGATCGCCCTGTCTTCAATTCTGCTACTTTATTACCTTCCCAGAATAGTAGTAAAAACACCACCGTCACAAAAGCAATTTCCTCCCAAAAAACAATTATGGTGGTAGATGACTCCATCAATGTGCGCCGATTTTTGGCTCTAACCTTGGAAAAAGCCAATTATCGAGTTGAACAAGCAAAAGATGGACAAGATGCGATCGATAAAATTACTAGTGGCATTGTACCCCAAGCCGTAATTTGTGATATCGAAATGCCTCGTCTTGATGGCTTTGGTTTCCTGAGTCGTATTCAAGCTCAACCTCAACACAAAGATATTCCCGTCATTATGCTTACTTCTCGCAGTGGCGACAAACATCGCAGACTAGCAATGAGCTTAGGTGCGACAGCGTATTTCAGTAAGCCTTTTAAAGAAAAAGAATTATTAGCAATTCTCAAAGAAGTAATCACCACTTCTTCAAAGTAATAGTAGGGCGATGCACCGCCTATTTTACTTTATTCATAATTTTGCACCAGGCGCGATAAATCACCAAGAAATAAATTTCTTGGCTAATACTATCAAGTCCTCTCAAGAGGACTGACACTATAGCTATACAAATTTAGGTTATGACATAGTCTGTGTAGGGGTAATTCATGAATTACCCCTACTCTGTTAAATATGATGTCCTAATCCAAAAGCGTAGTGCTATAAATTCGATTTATTTTGTCCAAGATTTATCAGACTTAATGTTAGTTTTCCTCCCAACCTGGGAATTTTAGGGATGGGTCGAAGACCTATTTAACATCAGTTCAGCGTAAATTGAAGAGCGTACCTAGTAAGAGGGTAATTCCCTATTCCCAAGGATGAAGGATGAAGAAGGATGAAGGATTAAGGATTAAGGATGAGGAAGTAATCACCTAATCAGTAATAACAATTAATTCCCCAATTCCCCATTTCCCCCAATTCCCCATTGCCTACTCCCTACTCCCTACTCCCCAGTCCCCCCATTCCCCAGTCCCAATTCCCCATTCTGATAGCAAAAAAAAGATGAACAAGATAACTTTAACTAGGTCGGAAATAGAATCTTTATGGGCAGATAATCTTGAACAAGATACTAGCAAACCTTATGTCAAACTAGCATTAGAAGCAAATAAATTTGCTGTTTTACCCATGGACAATGCTAAAGAAGTATTATTGGTTTCTAGTCAAAGAATTAGTCCAGTTCCCAATATGTCCAATTATATTTTGGGTTTAATCAATCAACGTAGTCATATATTTTGGGTAGTTGATTTACCTTATATGCTCGGAATGCAACCAATAGCAAGAAATCAACAAAGTTATCATTTGGCTATTGTCCGTAGTAATAATATTCCTCTTGGTTTGGTAGTTACTGAAGTTCAAGGGGTTATTCATCTTAGTCACGAAGAAATACAATCTCCTGTAGGTACTGTTTCTCCTAGGTTAGTACCCTATTTAAAAGGTTGTTCTTTACAAAAAGACCAACTTTTTTTAGTTCTAGATGCGGAAGCGATTGTTAATTCTCCTATTTTATCTTCTGAATCATAAAACTATAGCGGGGTTCATGGGAATAAGATACAGTTTAATATTCTATGTTTATTTAATTATTAATTATTTAGGCTATTTAACTTTGGTATGAATCAAAAAGATAAGCTAGTTATAGAACAGAGTACAACTCCATCAAATACCGACTCTATTGGTCAGAAAAAAGCTCATAAGTATGTGAATTTTACTAAAAATATTTCTCTCAAAACCAAGGTAACTTTAATGGCGATCGCCATAGGAGCATTGCCCACTATGTTTACTGGTTTTATTGCCTATCAGATTGCCGATAAAGCTATCACCAAAAAAGTTTATGAGGTTCAGCAAAATGATACCAAAGCAATGTTAGATGAAGTTCAAAGTTTTCTGAAAGAGGGTTCTCAGGATATTAAAATTGTTGCTAATTTATCAATATTACAAGATGCTAAATTAAGAAATACTACCACAAACCAGCAAAAGAGCTTGGAATTAAGCAATTTTGCTCAAAATAAAATTTTCTATGACAGTATTAATTTCATAGATTTAGAGGGGAATGATCTAGCAGTTTCAGATGGTACGACTCCTAGGAATCATTTTGATGATGACTATTTTCAATCTGTGATTCAAACAGGTCAACCGTTCATTTCTCAACCAAGATTTTCTAAATCTGTGGGAGAAATAGTTATTTACTTTGCTGCTCCTGTTAAAGATTCAGTGACTAATAAATTAGTTGGTGTTGTCCGCAGTAGAATGTCTATTCAGCAACTAGAAAAAGTTGTACAAAAATTTAACTTGAAGGATGATTCTACTTATCATATAGCAGACCGAGACGGTATAGTTTTTCTAACTAACGATCGAGAAGGAGTTAATAGACCAGCACAGGATCATTTACCTTCTTTTGCTGAATTACGTCAAGCACGAACAATTAAAACATTAGAATTTTACGAACCATTAGAAAAAAGATATGTTGTAGGGAGTTATGTTCCCAATCAATTTGAAACAGAATTTGCTCAACTTGGTTGGGATGGTTTTATTGTTACTCAAGAAGCAATTGCTTACAGTGTTCAAACCAACGTTGGTCAAGCAGTGATTTTAAGTACAGTAGCTACTACAATTCTGGTTGCTATAATTAGTATTTTTACCGCGCAACAACTAGTTCAACCAATTATTAAAGCAGCTTCAACCGTTGAAAAAATTGGTCAAGGTGATTTAGAGCAAAGACTAACTATTGATAATTCTGATGAATTAGCTACTTTAAGTACCAATATCAATCAGATGGCGGAGCGTATTCAACAATTAATTCAAGAACAAGAAACAATTGCTGCTGAACAAATGAAAGCTCAAATTGCGATCGCCAAACAAGAAAAGCAGAGTAAAGAAGCCATAGAACAAGAATTATTGCAGTTTATTTCTAGCATCGAAGAAGTATCAGATGGAAATTTAACCGTAAGAGCAAATATCAGTGACAGTTCTATAAGTATAGTCGCTGACTTTTTTAATTCTATTATTGAAAGTTTGCGAGATATCGTAATTCAAGTAAAAACCACCACCACTCAAGTAAACTCTTCTATCGGTGAAAATGAGACTGCAATTGGCAATGTAACCCAAGAAGCTCTCAAACAGGTAGCACAAATTACTGATACCCTCAATCAAGTAGAGCAAATGACCCATTCTATTCAACAAGTGGCGCAAAATGCTCAAGAAGTAGCTCGTGTTTCCCATTCAGCATCTGTCAGTGCTACTTCTGGAGGAAAGGCGATCCAACAAACAGTTGATAGCATTTTACAGTTAAGAGAAACCGTCGCTGTAACCACCAAAAAAGTCAAACGTCTAGGGGAATCTTCTCAAGAAATTTCTAAAGTAGTATCTCTGATTAATCAAATTGCCATGCAAACTAATCTCCTAGCAATTAACGCTAGTATTGAAGCATCCCATGCTGGAGAAGAAGGAAAAGGTTTTGCCGTAGTAGCAGAAGAAGTAGGAGAATTAGCAGCCAGAAGTGCCGAAGCAACTAAAGAAATTGAAGAAATTGTCGAAAATATCCAAGAAGAAACTCAAGAAGTAGTAGCAGCAATGGAAATTGGTACAGCCCAAGTAGTAGAAGGAACAAAGCTAGTAGAAAACACAAAAAATAGTTTAGAACGCATTGTTGAAGTTTCCCAAGAGATTGATTTATTACTCCAGTCTATTTCTAGTGCCACCACTTCTCAAGCGGAAACTTCTCAAAAAGTAACTAAGTTAATGGAACAAGTTGTTGAAGTTTCTCAACGTACTTCTGATATTTCTCAATCCGTATCTAATTCTTTAGAAACTACTGTTAAAATTGCTCAAGAGTTAGAGACATCTGTTAATACTTTTACGGTATAAATATCAATTTATTTTTAACTTAAATATCTTGTTATAGATAAAGATATGAGTATATTTTCAACTCTGCGTTCTCGACAATTTGCCAATCGTCAAAATCAAGCCAAACAACAAATCATTGCTTTTCGTTTATTTGAAGAATGGTTTGCTGTCCCAATTTTAGCAGTATATAAAGTAATCCCTTTAGGTAAAATCTATGGCGATCCAGGGAATAAGGGAATTAGTTTTACCAACTATGACGATAAAGAGTTATTGGTAATTGATGTTGCCAAATATATTTTTTCTGGTCTGACAAATTCTAATTCGCCTGAAACAAAGACAACAGATGATAATAGGGCAGACTTGCAAGCTTTTGAAGCAATGGAATTAAGATATCTAATCATCTTAGAAGATCAGAATACTAATCTTGTGGGATTACCTATAGATTCTCAACCAGTAATGTATCGTGTTGAGCAATCTGCTTTTAAAGCTTTACCCCAAATATATCTCGAAAAAACTAATATCCAGTATATTAGCTCTCAAATTATTGAAATTCCCGAAACTCCAGTTATGTTTTTTCTAGATACAGAGAAACTTACAAAATCTGTAATAACCGCAGAAAATCTAGAGGCTAGTTAATGGTTTTAGGGATTGGGGAGTAGCAAGTAGCAAGTAGCTTTTTAGCAAGTAGCAAGTAAAGATTACTGATTAATTTAGCAAAAATTGTAATTCTAAAAGGCTTTTTGGGAATTCTATAAATGAGGATAACACCAACCTCAAAATGTTTTTTATTATAGGAAACCAGTAATGACGACTGCCAAAAATGGAATTAGTCATGCTCGTACCCGAATTCAACAATTTACTGCAACCAAGCAAACAGAGTTTTTTGAATCCCTCAAAGATGCTAAATTTAGCGGTCAATTAATTGTGACTGACTCCCAAGAAACTTCTTGGATAATTCATTTATATCTTGGTCGAATTGTTTATGCTACTGGCGGGCTACATCCAGTAAGACGCTGGCGCAGAAATCTTGCAGCCTATTGTCCCCAAAGACTAGCTCATCTTAATAAAGTTCAATCAGAACTAGCTGCTATTCCTCTTGAGGAATGTCGAATTTCTTGGCAATACAAACTATTATCTGTTTGGATCGATCAGAAGAAAATCACTCCTGAACAAGCTGGTCGCTTTATCAAAGCTACTGTTGTAGAAATATTGTTTGATATTACTCAAGCAGTGGAAGTTGTGTGTGAAACAGTCCAAGATAACTTACTATCTACTAGGCTAACTTTGATTGATGCACAACAAATCATTGCAGAAGCCAATAAACTATGGCAAGCTTGGCAAGCTGCTAAAATAGCAGATCGTTCTCCTGATATGGCACCTGTGATTCGGCAACCAGAGGCTTTACAGAAAAGAACTTCTAATCAAATTTATCAAAATCTTAGTCAACTTCTGGATGGACAACAAAGTTTAAGAGATTTAAGTATTCGCATGAGGCGAGATGTTGTAACAGTAACTCGCTCCTTGCTACCTTATATACAACTAGGATTAGTTCAGTTAGTAGCCATCGAAGATATACCGCCTCCTATATCTACTCCCATCGCCAAAAGATTATCTAAAACTATTACCCCAAGTCGCACTTTGATTGCTTGTATTGATGATAGTCCTGCTATCTGTAAAACGATGAAAGAGACTGTCACTTCTGCTGGTTATCAATTTGTCAGCGAAATGGATGGCTTAAGGGCCATCGCAGTTTTATTAAGTCGGAAACCAGATTTAATTTTTTTAGATTTGGTAATGCCTCATACCAATGGCTATGAAATTTGCGCCCAATTACGCAAGCTTTCTTACTTTCGGAATACTCCCATTGTTATTGTGACAGGTAATGATGGAATTATCGATCGCGTTAGAGCTAAGATGGTTGGTTCTACTGATTTTATTAGCAAACCCGTCACACAGGAAATTCTCCTAAATGTAATTAATAAATATCTCACACAGAAAGGGCAAAAGAAAGATTGATAATTATTTTTCTTGATATTTTTTACTGTATATCCTGATGCTAAAACAGTATTGTTCTGAATATTTTTGTTAGTTTCCAATTCTCCATTGGGAATTATAGGTAATATCCGCTTAAATTTTAAGAATACTAGATAGCATCTTATTAAAGCTCAGTTAAATTGTTAATTCATTGAGGTAATTTTATGGGACACGCTCTAATCGTTGATGATTGTGCTACCGAAAGAGCTATACTAACTAGCTGCTTACAAGAAATTGGCATTGATGTTTCTATCGCCACCAGTGGAGAAGAAGCACTGGAAAAAATCAAACAAATTAACCCTGACTTAATTCTCTTAGATGTGGTTTTGCCTGGGCGTAGTGGATTTGAAATTTGTCGGCAACTCAAAGGAACAGAAGATACTAATAAAATTCCCATCATTATTTGTTCTACTAAAGGAACAGAAATGGATAAATTTTGGGGTAAAAAACAGGGTGCAGATGCTTATATTCCTAAACCTATTGATCAAGAGGAATTAGTCCGTACTGTTCAACAACTAATCTAATCAAGTTCAACAGTTCAGAGAAAAATAATACTGTGTCTATTACTCAAGCAAATTTTTCAAACTTAGCCACTGAAAATATCCCTCAAAAAATCAAGGAAAAAAAATTTTTAAAATTTCATCTTGAACCAGAAACTAAGACGATGTTACCTATCTTAGATGTAACAGAAGTCCTCAAAATCCCGTTAAGAAAAATCGTTCCCATCCCTAAAATGCCACCCTGGGTAATGGGAGTTTATAACTGGCGTGGTGAAATTCTTTGGACAATAGACTTAGGACATTTAATTGGTCTTTATACTTGGCATCAGCAACAAAAGAATACTACTAACTATAGCGTTGTTGTGATTTCTTCAGAAAGAAAAAATCACAAAAAAGGAACTGCTACTTCTAGCCTCGGTCTAATTGTGACTCAAGTTGAAGATATTGAATGGTGCAATCCTGATTTGATTCATTCTCCCCCTAATTCTGCTGTTACCACTAAATTAGCCCCTTTTTTAGAGGGATATTTTATCAATCCTGATGAACAAATGATTCTAGTTTTAAATGGCAATGCTATTATTTCTGCTATGCCTAAAAACCAACTAAATTTCTAGAATCCGCTATTCATGAATTGTGGATACTAACCACGCTTCTAATATAAGGTCTATCGCCGTTACCGCTTAATCAACTGACTAAATTTATTGTGGTTTTTAAAAATTATATTTAATCTTATATTTTGCTTAAATTAATCTCAAAGAAAATTACTACTACAATCTCTTAAAGATGGCTAATAGCAAAGCTACTTCTCTAGTGCAAACAATTTATAATCTTCCCATTAGTCGCAAAACTAATTTAATTTCTTGGTTAAGTGTTGCTTCTTTGACAATAGTAGTTGGCTGGGGAGGATTTATTCTTCGACAAAGTTTAAAAGCTCAACAATTTAAACAAGATTATAATGCGGTATATCTACGCCAAGCAACAGGAGAATTGACCCTAGCCACATCTTCGTTAGAATCAGCAGACAATGAAACTTCTTCCGTCCCCTTAGCTGATACATCATGGTTAGAAAAATTATTGAACGAACCCGATAAGACTGTTACTGGGGAAAGCAAAATTAATGGTGAAAATTACGCCTTAGCAGCAAGAACAATTAAAAATGATTTAGGAGAAATTATTGGGGTAATTGTTTATGGTAGTTCTTTAAATGCAGGTTTATTTTGGATTAATTTTTTGACTCAGATAATTGTGGCGGGAATTGTCTTGGCGATTATCGTTTTATTGGCAGACTTTTTAGGTAAAGCGATTGCTGCTCCGATTCAAGAGTTGCAACAAGTAACCCAAGATTTTTCCCAAGGTAATATACAAGCTAGGGCGGTAGTCAGGAACAATGATGAAATTGGCTTACTAGCTAGTACTTTTAATGTTTTGGCTGATTCTATTGAAGCTAATGAAACTAAATTGCGAGAAGAAGCCAAACGCTCTCGTGTTCTAAAAGAGATTGCTTTTCGTGTTGGGGAAGCCATTGATCTTGATACGGTGTTTCAAATTGCGGTAGAAGATGCGCTAAATGCCTTAAATTGCGATCGCGTTATTATATATAGTTTTGATGAGCAGTGGCGAGGAACAGTATTAGCAGAGTCAGTCTTAGCAGGCTTTACCGAGTCTCTGGGTGCAGAAATTTATGACCCTTGTTTTGCTGAAGAATATACGGAAAAGTATCGCCGAGGAAGATATCAAGTAATATCTGATATTTACCAAGCAGAATTAACCGAATGTCATCTTCAACAACTAGAGTCTTTTGAAGTCAAAGCTAGTGTCGTTACTCCTATACTAGTGAGAGAAAAACTATTTGGCTTGCTGATTGCTCATCAGTGCGTTGGTTCACGAATCTGGGAAGAAACAGAAATAGACTTATTACTTCAAATTGCCAATCAGTCGGGAAATGCTATAGAAAAAGTGACTTTGCTAGAACAACAGCAAAAAGCTCAAGAGAAAGAAAGAGAAGCCAAAGAAACACTGCAACAAAGAGCTTTAGAGTTATTAATGGAAGTCGATCCCGTCAGTCAAGGGGATTTAACTATCCGCGCCAAAGTAAAAGAGGATGAAATTGGCACAATTGCAGATTCTTATAACTCCACTATAGAAAGTCTGGGAAAACTAGTAACTCAAGTAAAAACCGCAGCCATGCTGGTATCAAGCACAACCAGCGCGAAAGAAGTTTCGATTCAAGGATTAGCTCAAGATGCTTCAGAACAAACTCAAGAAATTGTTACCGCTATAGATCGGATTACGGCGATGGCTAATTCTATCAAAGCTGTAGCAGCTAATGCAGAAGCAGCAGAACTAGCAGTACAACAAGCTTCTAACACAGTTAAAACTGGAGACGAAGTGATGAACCGAACCGTAGATGGCTTTAAAGCGATTCGAGAAACAGTAGCAGAAACCGCCAAAAAAGTGAAGCGTTTAGGAGAGTCTTCCCAAAAAATTTCTAAGGTGGTGAATTTGATTAGTAACTTTGCCGATCAAACTAATCTTTTAGCGTTGAATGCTTCAATAGAAGCAGCCCACGCAGGAGAAGAAGGGCGTGGTTTTGCTGTAGTTGCTGACGAAGTTCGCTCCCTAGCCAAACAATCCGCCGACGCGACAGCAGAAATTGAGTCTTTAGTAGCAGAGATTCAGTCAGAGACAAACGAAGTCGTAGCAGCTATGGAATCTGGTACAGAACAAGTAGTTATGGGTACAAAATTAGTTGATGAAACTCGTTCTTCTCTCAATCAGATATCAGAAGTTAGTGAACAAATTAATCAACTAGTTAATGCGATCGCTCAAGCTACCGTAGAACAGTCTCAAGACTCAGAAATAGTAACTAACACCATGACTCAAGTAGCAGCCATCTCCGAAAAAACAGCCACCGAAGCTATACAGGTATCTAATTCCTTTAAAGAGCTTTTAACCGTAGCGCAACACTTAGAAGCAAGTGTCGCCAAGTTTAAAGTTAGCTAGTTCTATACCAATCAAGATGTTCTAGTCATAGTTTATTGTTCATTAAGTACCAATCCCCAATCCCCCATTTCCCCATTCCCCCAATCCCCAATCCCCTATCTCAACTATCGCTCTTAACTGATGCACCGACTACTTATCTATCGAATTACTTGGTTTCTTTCATGACTCAAAATCCATCGTTATTGGTGACACCACAAGAGATTGATGCTATAAATCCCAATACTTCTCCATCTTTTAGAAGAGTAAGTCTTCGGAATCGTCTTTTATCCCTAATTTTGCCTACAGTGCTAGGTACTGTAACTTTATCTGGTTTTTTGGGATACAGATTTTTAGTTCAAGAAAAAGCTCAAGCAGAAATTAAACAACAGTTGGTTGATGAAGTAGCCTTAGCTGGAGAAACTATTGAACAAAAATTAGTAGAAGCAGTAAGACTTACTGAGTTAATTGCTGCCAACTCTGACACTTTAAATGCCGTTATTAACAGTCAGCAAAAAGTCAAACAAGATAAACTAGATCGGTTATCTATCTCTGAATTAGAAGAAAAATTTGCTACTAATAAATTATTAACCCCCAATGAACAATTAAATAAATATCTCCAAAAAATTGTCGAAATTTCTGGTTTAGAAGAAGTTTTTTACACAGACCGTAATGGGTTTAATATTGCTTATAGTGAACCTACATCGGATTTTGTGCAGCGAGATGAAACTTGGTGGCAAAAAGGTAAAAGTGAAACTAAATGGCTGAGTTCTCCAAAGTTTGATGATTCAGCTAATACAGTTGGTTTTGAATTAGCCCAAGCTATCACAGATCCTAAAACAGGAGAATTTTTAGGAGTTATCAAAGCTATTTTGCCAGGAAGTTATTTTGACGTAGTGGCAGATAATTTATCTCATTTAAGAATAGATGAATCTCAAATATTTCAATTTATTGCACCAGGAGACAATAAAGTAATACAAACTATTAAATACCAAGGATTAAGTAATAATCTAGACTTGATTGGGGGTAGTGAAATTACTGAAATAGCAGCCCTACTGATTGAACCTCAAATTAATTCTCAAGAATTATTAAAAACTCTTCAACAAAAGAATTATTTAAAAGATGTCAATGTTGAATTTTATAATGCTAAAAAAAATATTGTCGTTGTTAGCTTTATTTATCAGAAAAAATACTACACCTTAATGCCTATCCCTAATCAAGACTTGGTTGCTGTGGCTTCCATTGATAAGTTAGCGTTACAAACTGCTGGCGGTGAGTTACTTCCTATTCTCTTCCCTATTGCATTAGTATTAATAATATCTTTAACAATTATTATTATTGTTGTCACCAATAAATTGTCCCAACCTTTAGTAGATTTAGCTACTACTGCTGAACAAGCTGCCATCGGTAATTTAGATGTTGTCGCCAAACCCCAAGGTACATTAGAAACTCAAACTTTAGCCTATAGTTTTAATAATTTAATTTTTCAAGTCAATAAACTAATCAAGCAACAACAAGAAGAAGCACAGCAAGCGAAAAAGACTCAAGATATAATTCTTAAGATTAATAACTTACAAGACTCACAACTAATTATTAAGACTGTCGTTCAAGAAATTCGCTCTGTCTTATCGGTAGAACGAGTAATTTATTATAAATTTGATGAGCAATTTATCGGAAAAACTCAAGTAGAATCCCTAGCTCAAGGTAATACATCTACTATAGGAGAAACAATCTATACTCCTAATTGGCTTCAAGAATATATCGCACAAAATTCTAATCAAGTACAAGTAATTAACGATATTCGACAAGCTAATCTTAGTAAGGAACAATTACAGCAACTACAGTCTTTTGGTGTTCAAGCTAGTTTAATAATCCCGATTTTTATCCAGGGAAAACCAATTGCTTTATTAGTAACTCATCAATGTTTTCGTCCTCGAAATTGGCAGCCCCAAGAAATTAGTTTTGTAGAGCAAATAGCCAATCAACTCGGTTTTGTTCTGGAACGGTTAGAGTTTTTAGAACAGCAGAAAAATGCAGAGATTCAAGCCAAGCAAGCTCAAGAACAGTTGCAATGGCGAGCTATAGAACTACTGCAAGAAGTTGACCCCATTTCTCAAGGAGATTTGACCATTAGAGCCAAGGTAACACAAGACGAAATTGGTACAATTGCTGACTCTTATAATGCTGCGATCGCCAGCTTACAAAAATTAGTTAATCAAGTAAAAACCGTCGCCAAAGATGTAGAAACCACCGCCGACAACAGTAAAAACATAGTAGAAAAACTCGCCCAAGAATCAGTAGAACAAGCAGAATCTATTTTCCAAACAGTTGCTTATATTCAAGAAATTGACTCATCAATTCGTAGTGTTTCAGAACGAGCATCTCAAGCCCAAGAAATTGTCAAAAAAGCAGGACAAACTATTGATATTGGTGATCATGCCACAAACCAAGCAGTACTCAAAATCAATATTCTACAAAAAACAGTTACAGAAACAGAACAAAAAGTAAAACGCTTAGGAGAATCATCCCAAGAAATTTCTCAAGTTTTAGATTCAATCAGTAGTTTTGCTGCTCAAACTCATTTGCTGGCTCTAAAAGCATCCATCGAAGCAGCAAGAGCGGGAGAACAAGGAAAAGGTTTTGCAGTTATCGCGGATGAAGTTCGTTCTTTAGCTAGTCAATCTGCTACCGCTACGGCGGATATTGAAAATTTTGTCGCCAAAATTCAATTAGAAACTACTGAGGTGGTAAAAGCCATGTCTAGTGGAACACAGCAAGTAGTAGAAGGAACAGAGCTTGTAGAACAAACCCGTCAAAGTCTTGATAGTGTAACTGCTGCTAGTAATGAAATTCAAAAACTGGTAACTGAAATTGCTGAGTCAGCCTTGCAGCAGTTAGAGACTTCTAATTTGGTAAGTAAAAATATTGCCCATGTAGCAGCAACGGCTCAAGAAAACTCTCAATCTGCAACTCAAGTATCTGAGGAAATTCAACAACTGTTGACAGTAGCAGGCAAACTACAAACAGGAATAGATAAATTTAAAACCTAGTATCCTATCTGAAGCAACACCATGTCTCTCAACCCCGATATTCGCGATCGAGCATATCAGTTTTTTATTGAAGAAGCTCAAGAACTTCTCCAGGTACTTGAAGATGGTTTATTAAGTCTTCAACAAGATCATAGTACTCCTAAAGTTCACGAATTAATGAGGGCTGCTCATTCTATCAAAGGAGGGGCTGCTAGTGTAGAATTAGAGGGGATTAAAACTTTAGCTCATCGTTTAGAAGATTTTTTTAAAGCTCTCTATAGCGAAAAAGTCACCTTTGATAGTGAACTGGAGAACTTATTATTACAAGCTTATGATTGTTTGCGTAATCCTCTGACTGAGCAGATGGAGATGGGGTCATTTGATGAGACTGTAGCACTCACAACAGCAGAACCAATATTTGAGCAGTTGGAGAAAATGTTAGGGGAGGCTCTGCAAGAATCAGATAACTATATTCCCAGTGCGACAGACTTAGGAATAGACATTACCGCGTCAATTTTTGAAGTGGATGTGGGTCAATCTCTAGATACTTTGAGTCAAATAGTCAGCAATCCGCAAAATTTTGATGTATTAGGAGAATTACAAAGTCAGGTTGAGCTTTTAGGAGGATTTGCCGAATTATTCACCTTATCTGGTTTTAGTGAAATTATCCAACTAACTAATACTGCTTTACAGAATAGTCCCGATCGCGCCCTCGAAATTGCTCAGGTATTACTTAATGATTGTCAAGCTGCTAGGGATATGGTTTTAGGAGGCGATCGCACTAGAGGTGGTAAACCTTCCTCTGCTTTGATGACTTTAGCAGGAGCTAACTCAGATCTTTCTCTGGGTGATACAACATCAGATGAAGAGATTGCTTTTGCTCCAGAAGCGTTTAGTGAAAAACCCTTATCTCTTGATGATGTATTTGGGACAACTATAGAAAGCCTAGATCGAGAAATTCCACCCATAGAAGCCAATGAATATAAGGAAGAGAGTTTCCCATACCCTAGCCTCAATCTAGATGCAGATAATATTTTTGCTGATATTAGTGAAGTTTCAGACTTCGAGCCAGAAGAATCAGAAGCCTTATATACTAATGCCAGTCTCGATCTTTTTGCCCTAGTTCCTCCAGAACCAGGAAGATCAGACGATGATGAGACTGGGGAAATATATCAAAATCTAGAAGATAGCCCAGAGTCCGTTTCTCTGTTTGATTCTGAGACACCCGCTTTAGATGATATTTTTGGTACTTCCCTAGAAGCTTCCGATCTGGATTTTGCCGACGTTTCTCCACCCGTTACAGCTAATACAGAAGAAACTCAAGAAGCAGAGTTTGCACCACCAGAAAACTTAGACTCCGCCATAGAGTCCATTGGACAAATCTTTGAACAGTTACCGCCACTAGAAACTAAGCCTAGGACAACTCCAGTAAAAGCTACTCCAAAAACTTCCCAACCCAAGACAAAATCTCAACAAAGTGCTGCTGGCTCTAACTTGAGTGTCAGAGTCGATCTTGAACGTCTAGAGCGCATGAATAACTTGATAGGAGAGCTAGTGATTAACCGTAACAGTCTCTCTCTACAAAATGAACAGTTACAAAATAATGTCAGAGGGATAACGGAAAAATTTGCGCGATTTAGGACTATTACAGGAAAATTACGGGAAATTTCCGACCAAATGTTAATAGAATCCGAGGGTTCTAAACCAAATCAATATCTGCAAAAATCCGAGAGTTTTAAAGAATTTGACTCTCTAGAAATGGATTCTTATAGCAATATTCATCTACTACTTCAGGAAATACTCGAAGAGGTATTTCAGTTAGAGGAAGGTATAGATGATATGGTTCTTTTTGCCCAACAGTCTAATAAAACTCTCGATTCTCAACGTCAGATGTTAGGACAAATGCGAGATGAGTTGATGTGGGCGAGAATGTTACCTTTAGAGCAAATATTAAAGCGGTTTCCTCGTACTCTCAGAGATTTATCCAACAACTACAAAAAACCCGTAAATCTGGAAATGATTGGGACTGGAGTATTAGTAGATAAAGCCGTATTAGAAAAACTCTATGATCCTCTACTTCACCTATTACGCAACGGTTTCGATCACGGTATTGAACCGCCAGAAATTCGTCGTCAACAAGGGAAACCAAAACAAGGTCAGATCGAGATTCACGCTTACTATCAAGGGAATCAAACAGTTATTGAAGTAAAAGACGATGGTCAAGGTCTAAATTTAAACAAAATTGCCAAAAAAGCCGTCAAAAAAGGCTTAATTACTCAAGAAGAAGCTGATAATCTTTCAGAACAACAATTATACAACCTCATTTTTGAACCAGGGTTTTCCACGGCGGATAAAGTAAGTGAAATTTCAGGGCGCGGTGTCGGGATGAGTGTGGTGCGATCGCAGATTGAATCTCTCAAAGGAACAATCACTGTTAGTTCGGTTCTAGGAAAAGGAAGCACCTTTACTTTACGTCTTCCTCTGACTCTGACTATTGCCAAATTACTAGTGTTTTCTCTGGGTATTACCACCTTTGCTATCCCTTCAGACAGTATCGAAGAAATTATTATTCCTCTCCCCCAACAATTCAAATTCTCAGGGGGTCAAAGATTTTTCCTCTGGAATGAAGCCCTAATCCCTATTTGTGATCTTAAGGGGATGTTGCCCTATAACTGTACCCTTCCGCCCATAGATAACAGTAGCAAAGTCTTTGATTCGGTTGCTGCACCTCCAGACTGGGAATTACCCTTATTATTACTCCGTCGCGGAACAACACTCTTTGCTTTAGAAATTAAAAAATTAATCACAGAACAAGAATTAGTTATTAAGCCTTTTGGGAAAGTCATGGCTGCTCCCAACTATACCTATGGTTGCACGATTTTGGGTGATGGAACTTTAATTCCCGTACTCAATGGCGCAGCACTAATTGATGAGTTTTTGGGAGTCAATCAGTCTTCCATTTCTAATTCCGAGTCTGAACCAGAAACATCTCTAGACAATAGCAATAAAAATCAAACATCAGAACTCATAGGCAGTATTAATTCTACTGTTCAAACAGTTCACAACAAAACCAAAATCATGATCATAGACGATTCTTCTGCATTGCGCCGTACTATGGCTCTAAGCTTACAACATCAAGGCTATCAAGTTTTCCAAGCTAAAGATGGACAAGATGCCATGAAACAACTGCGTAATCAATTAGACATTGATTTGATTGTTTGCGATATTGAAATGCCGAATATGAATGGGTTTGAATTTCTCAACAGTCGTCGTAAAAATTCTCAATTACAACAAATTCCCGTAGCAATGCTAACTTCTCGCAGCAGTGATAAACATCGTAATTTAGCCAAGCAACTAGGAGCAAACGCCTATTTTACTAAGCCTTACATAGAAGAAGAATTTATTGTTCAAATTGAAGAGTTAATTGCTCAGAAAAATTCTTTTACTCAAGTAAATTAACAGTAATCTTACCCAATATTTTATTAACTAACTGCCTATACTATCTTAGTATTGCACTTCTTGCCTATGACTAATTACTAATTACTAATTACTAGTTACTAATTCCCCATTCCCCCATCCCCCATTCCCCCAGTCTCCATTATGATTAATTCTCAATCTAAGACTTTTGATTCTCTAGAATACATTGCTGCTAAAACATCTAATTCTTACCTCAAAATAGTTGTATTTACAATTGGCAAGTTAACCGTAGCTTTACCTGTAGCTAAAGTCAAAAAAGTTACTAAAAAAAGCACTATCTATAGTAGCGGTTTGACCCATGTTCATTTGACTCATATTGACCAACAAGAAATTACGGTTATTGATTTACATCAAAAACTTTTTAAAGTTAGTCAAAGCCAATTAGATAGGGAAAAAGAATATTTAATTATTACCAAAAGCTTCCTTGGTGAACCTTTAGGAATTGTGGTAAATGAAACCCCAAGATTAATGGATATTCCTCTGACACAAATCAGAACTATTCCTAATACTTATCGTCAAGCAGATACCCTAGGAATAGCTAGTCATGTAGCTGTTATTCCTCAAGAGGATGACACATCAAAAACTATTTTTATTCTTGATCTAGAAAGATTAGTCTAAAGGGATTAATCAGTCAATAATTTAGAGACTTTAAAATAGCAGAGGTATCATAGCATACAGGGTAATTCCCTTTCAATCCAAAAATAGATGATTATCAATTGTCCATTATCCATTGGTAAATCATTATCTTCAATTGTTTAAACAAATCTGATATAAAATCAGCTTCGTAGCTACGTATCTTTTTTGATTCAGAATTACTATTTATTGGTAATTATTATATTGTTTTTCTATGATATAATTTCATTGAGTAAAAATACGTAGGTAAAAATGTTCCTCTTTATTGATTATTGTATAAGGAGAGACTACCTGAATATTTTTGTATTTAGTATTTTTATTTTTAGATTATACTAGTTTGGTTTGGGAGAAAAAATTAATGGAAATAAATTCAACTGTAGCAAGAAGAAAATTCCTCAAGTTTGGATCAGTTGCGTTAGGTGCAGGAGTAGTAAGTAAAGTAATAGATTCTTCAGCCGAAAAAGCTCAAGCCAAAGAAACAATTATCGCTCTACAACAACTGGATCACAACTCCACTCCCGAGCAAGTTTTAGAAGAATTAATAGAAGGAAATAAGAGATTTGTTGAAAATAGACCAGAAGCTCCTAATCAAGATTATGTAAGGTTAAGAGAAGTTTCTACAGGTCAAAACCCTTTAGTATCTATTCTCAGTTGTGCTGACTCAAGAGTCCCAGTAGAAATTGTATTTGATCGAGGGATAGGAGATTTATTTGTTGTCCGTGATGCTGGTAATATTGCTACCCCTGAAGAAATCGGTAGCTTAGAGTATGGTACAGCAATTTTAGGCTCTAAGGTATTGATGGTAATGGGACATGAAAGCTGTGGTGCTGTTAAAGCTGCTTTGGAAGGTAAGCCACTTCCAGGGCAAATTGGAAGTATTGTAGCAGCAATTCAACCAGCGATCAACACAGACAATCAAAACGACTCCCAAGAATTTTTCGTCGAGACTATTAAGCAAAATGTCTTGTTACAAGTTCAAAGGCTTTATTCTTCACCCTTACTTTATAAATTAGTTAAAGAAGGCAAGTTAAAAATTGTGGGAGCTTATTACAGCTTAACAACTGGAGAGGTTTCTATCTTAAACTAAGAGCAAATGAGGGATAAAATATAAACGATTCCGCAAGATTTTCTTTGACTTTAAAGAGTCTTCTGCTGTCTATATTTTACCTTCAAACCCATTTTTTTCCTTCTGGGAATTAACTCTAAAACTTTCCACTAAGAAACATTAACTTATGATTAAACTCTTTTGAGCTATCAACTGAAATGTAATACATAAATGAGGGATAAGGATTGGTTTTGAATTAGAGGGATGGGTCGAAAACTTCGCCATATCCAATCAAATTCATCTTTCAATCCTCATCCTTCATCCCTTAAGAGCGGAAGCCTTGTAAAACTAACTAACTAATTAATTCCATAGCTCGCTTAACAAAATTCGCGCCAGTTATACCGTTAAACTCCATAATTTGACTAGCACTGTTACCAGTTTCGCCACGCTTCCAAGGGAATATATCTCGCTTACTATTACTACGTAACATTACAGGTTCTAACATGGCACTTGAACCACCTGTTACCCCAATTAAAGCATCACCATCAAAGATAGTTGCAAATTCGTCATCGCTGAGGAAATTGCCATCTTTTTCACTACAAGTTTCCCACGCCACATCGCTAGAACGATAGAGACGACGAGGATTGATTACAGAGACAATTTTAGAGCCAATTCCTTGAGATTTTAAGGTTTCTGCTGCTTCAAAAACAGGAATGAGCGTCATATCACCGATAACAGCAAAGACAACTTGTTTATCTCCAGGGATTTCCTGTAATATTACTGCGCCTTTTTCTAAAGCTTCTCTGGTTTGGTCAAAAGTAGTACGGATGGGAAGGGGAGATTTACTAGCAGTGATAGTAATACCTTTATTTTTTGTACCTAACGCCCATTCATAACAAACCTGGATACTATTACCATCGCAAGGAAATAGGGGAAAAATATTTCCGTTACGCATCATCCCAGCAAAGTAATTTTCAATCTCTGGGCGTTGATGTGTCCAACCGTTGCGCCCTTGTTCTAATGCTCCTGCGGTAAAGAGAGTTATGGTAGAGGGGGTAGAACGGCGTAATTCTGCCATTGCTTGAGTTACAGTTTGCCAAATCGGTAAACCGTTAATGACAAAAGATTCATAGGAACACCAGAGAGTACGCGCCCCAAATAAAGCTAAACCTGCAGCTAAACCTGCACAAGCATCTTCACTGAGAGGTTCATAAACCTGTCCTTTTGGTTGCTGGAAATAATCTTCATCAACAGTGGGGTGAACAATTTTTAGGGCAACATTGATGTTGTTGATACCTGATGCTGCGTTACCATCTGCATTGGTAACGACAAAATTGGGGTCTTTTTGTCCTACATAAGCAACAATTTCCCCCATCGCAGTAGTAGCTACTTTTTTCTCTCCCCCAACAGTAAACTCTTCTAGAGGAATTGTTCCTAAATCTGGTAAGGGTAATTCTTGTTCTGTAACTACCGTATCAACGGAAGAACCACCACCTGCTCTGACACAGTTTGTCCGCACTAACGCCCAAGCTTCAGGAGTTAAGGCTCTGTCTTTGAGCGCGCTAGAGATATAATCCTTATCTACTGTATCCCCTGGATATAAGTTATGGGCTTTTGCACCTCGTTTGTGAACCCCTGCACCTTTTAATTGCTTAACGATTAAGACTGTAAGTTTACCACCCAAAGCAGATTTTGCAGCTTTGTCGGTTGCTTCTAAAAGTGCTTGAGTAAATGCCATTCTGCCTTCAAAAGAGAATTCAGTACTATCTACATAGTCTCCTGGCTGATTGGTATCATTGTATTCTTTGGCATCTACTAAAATTACTTCAGTAAAACCATTACCTTTCCAGTAGGTAATCATCTCTTCATTGGTTTTGGTAGATACCATGCTGTGGTGTTCTTGAGAGTAACCATTCCAAACTAGAATTGGTAAAAAGTTTGTAACCTCGGGATAGGCAGTATGAAAATGACCAAAGCTACTCATAACATAGGGTTCACCCAAACCACCATCCCCAATGGTTACAGGAAATAATACCCCAGGATGAAGTTTAGCACCTGCCATCGCAAAATGTTGCCCTTGTCCCAAAGGTCCAGCAGGATTAAGTAAACCAGGGATTTGACCTGAAAGGTGTCCTAGTAGTCCGTGCATTTCCCTATAGCGATCGCGCATATCTTGCACAGTTTTTATTCCCATTGCTTCAAGGGAACGGTCTAAAAAGACTTTACTATAAAATCCTGGGGCGTGGTGTCCTACTTCCGTAATAATATTTTTGTAGCCTAGCATCACTAAAGCTGCGATACCGTCTGCAATACTAGCAAAACCTCCTGGGTGTCCTGACTGTTTGCTAGCTGTAATTTGTAATGTTAAATAGCGTAGTGCATCTGCTGCGAGCATAGTTTGGTAAACCGCATTTTTATCTGTAGGAGATGCGATCGCTTTTTCCGCTGCTGCTATTGCTGGTTTTTGCCCATATTCCTTGAAACCAGGCAATTTATCTTGAAAATAATCAATTCCTTGACAAAATTCGGGAATGCTAGTGGTAACAGTCATAGATAGTAATGCCTCGTTTACACATATTTGCAAGTATTAAAATAATCTTACAATTAATTTTCTGGACTTTTCAGGGGGATCACTTAGTAATTAGCCTTTAACTCCGTTGTCTTTTTCTATGATTGATATTAAAAGTTATTATCTCTGTTGTGTCAGTCTCCGATAATGCTATCGTAGTACAATCATCATTTTTTTTGTATTTATCGTTAGAAAAAAATCCCTCTATTCTCGATAAATAAACAATTAAATAATACCCATTTTACTTTTGTTTTCTGAAAGTTACATAAGAGGCATCTTAGAGCATTAATAATAATCATATTGTTAGTAGTGAAATAATTAACATTTAAGATTACTGATTTCAACGATCTTAATCACAGGTAATTAAATCAATTAAAATTACACTAAAAAAATCAATTATGAAAGATAATAATGTCTATTTTAAAATCAGCATTAACTACAGCATTAGTAATCGGTAGTGTCTTAGTCCAAAACTCTACAATGGCTTATCCAAAAGCTCCTAGAGACTTAGAACTTAATTTCTTAAAAGCTTCTTTTAAAAATTTTTATGGTACAGTTACCCCTGAAGTTGCTAGCTACTTAGAAGAACAATACAATCTCAAATCCCCTAGCATTGAACTGATGCTTAGTGGCGGTTATATAATCTGTGACGGTATCCAACAAGCAAATTACCAAGGATTAGATGCTCAAGCTTTTATTGAACAACAAATTTCGTCAATTTCTACTACTGCTAATCAGATTTTAGAACCACAAGGAACGTCATTAACAGAAGAGCAAATAATCACGATTTACAATACTGCTAATTCTTATCTTTGCCCTGAACTAAAATAGAATAGCCATCAGAGGTTGTCTGAGAAGTTTAATTAGCTGATTACAGCCCCCAAACCGATTTTTAAGAGGTGGATCGAGGGGCAAAAACCAGTAGAAATTTAGCCGATACTACTTTTCAGATATCCTCTAAGATAAAATCAAATTTTAATTTTAAATAACTCTGGTAAAATTGCTTCTGCTTTGCCGATATATTCTTCTTTAAAGTATGGATTTTTGGGATTAGTTGGTTCAAGATTTATCAATATAGTTCTTGCTCCTGAGTATTCTGCCGATCTTACAAAATTGGCAGCAGGGAACACTGTTCCAGAAGTTCCAATAGCTATAAAGAGATCGCAGTTTCTCAAAACTTTTTTAACTTGCCATTCTTTATCTATGGGGAGAGATTCACCATATAAAACTATATTGGGTCTTAAAGGATTATTGCATTTAGGGCAAAGAGGAGTTTCATCAATATATTCTAAATTATCTTCAAAAGGAACAAAATCGCATCGTTGATTAGAACAACAAGTTTCTGTAATTACTCCGTGCAATTCAATAACACTATTGCTTCCTGCTTTTTTATGTAACTGAACGACATTTTGAGTAATTAAAGTGAAGTTTTGAGATAGTTTTAAACTTTTTTCCAACTTAGCTAAAACAATATGAGCAGGATTAGGCTGTGCTGATAAACAAGATGTTCTTAAAGAATTAAATAATTTCCAAATTGCTTGAGGATTATCTTTAAGTCTATCTATATGACCCTGCTCACTAATATTTTTATATTCTCCATCACTACCAATTCCTCGATAAGTTTTTAAACCAGAAGCAACAGATATACCAGCACCAGTTAAGATAACAATATTTTGATAGTTTTGAAAATTGATTTTTGATTTATTGTTCTTCCAAATCATTGACTCATTTCTTTTATCAAAAAATTTAAAACCTTTAGAAATATACAAAGATAAAATTTATGAGATACCATTGTTAGCTATAATGAATAATCCCAGAATAATCCAGCCTTCTAACACTTCCTGTAACAAATCTCCACAAGCTTCTAAAGTCTCAGCATTAGCATAAACACCTGAAAATCCTTTTATTTCCCCATAAAATGTTCCATCTTCCAGCAATTCATAATTAGCATTGTAGGGCGATGCACTGCCCACCCTACGTTTATTCTGATAACTAGTCTAAGAATTTGCCCAATCTCTCGCCCATTCCAAAGTCTTACGGACTTCTGGCATAGTAGCAGCTTGACAATAAAGACGTAATACAGGCTCAGTACCGCTAAAACGAATCAGCAGCCAGCTATCATCTTCTAAGCGAAACTTATAACCATCGATAGATAGACAGTCTTTCACTGATTTTCCTGCAACTTCAACTGGAGTTTCGTTAGTTAAACGATCTAATAACTTAGCCCTTACATCCATACTAGCTAGTGGTAAATCAATACGGTCATAAGTGGCAGTAAATCCAGTTTTGTCCTGTAATTCGCTGTAAATATCACTTAAGTCTTTTCCCGACTGTACTACAGCTTCTAGTACGTATAAGGCAGATAATAGCGCGTCTCGCTCAGGAATGTGCGTACCATAACCAATACCGCCAGACTCTTCCCCACCGATCATGACTTCTGCATTCAACATTCGATCTGCAATATATTTATAGCCAATGGGAGTTTCATATAGAGAACGGTTGTATAGTTTCGCTAAACGGGGAATTAAGTCTGAACCACTGACAGTTTTCACGATTTCCCCTGTAAAACCCTTATTTTGGGCTAAATGCTGGATTAGAATGGGGATTAAGATTTGAGAACTTAGGAAATGTCCCTGTCCATCCGCAGCAGCAATGCGATCGCTGTCTCCATCAAAAACTAAACCAACTCTAATACTTTCAGGGTATTCTTTAGCAGCTTCTTTAATAGTACGGAAAAGCTCTGGTAGATTCTTCGGTAATGGCTCTGGTGCGCCTCCACCAAATAGAGGATCCCGCGCGCTATTAATTTCTACCACAGGCGCATCTAATAACCGCTCTAAACCTGTTGCTGCTGCACCGTGCATCACATCAACATAGACTCTTACCTTACCAGACGCGATCGCCTTTTGAATAGCCGTAATATCAACTTTTGCTTGTAAACCTTCACAGTAACTAGACCAAGGGTCAAAATAAGCCAAAGTACCTGGTGTTTCGGCTCTAGTTGGAGATTGATTGAGTAAAGCTTCGATTTGCTGGGTAATTTCAGGAGATACCGAACCTCCCATCGCACTTTTAACCTTTAACCCCAAATATGCTGCTGGATTATGAGATGCAGTCATAACAATTGCACCCAAAGCATTTTGTGCCTTTGCTGCCCAACTAAAAGCAGGAGTAGGTGCGTAACATTCTGAAAGCAGAACATCAAAACCAGCTTCCTGTATGGCTTCAGCAGCTACCTTAGCAAAATCTTCCGCCATAAAACGGCGATCATAACCAACTATAACAGTATTGCTACCAGTAATTTTTCTATAATTATCCGCCAAAACTTTGGCTGCGAAAGGAGCAAGCATTGCTACTCTTTCAAACGTAAAATCCGCAGCAATTACACCGCGCCAGCCATCAGTACCAAATTTGATAGGATTGACAGTAAAAGCCATAAAACCAATATATTAGTAGCTTACAACAACTTGTTCCAGATTAACTTTTTCCTATCAAAGAAACAAACCTAGCTGGAGGTTATTTTGTCTTGGAGCATAATAAATAAGGATTAATCTCAAATTAAGTATCTGGTGTAATTTCAGTTTCCATATTTCGCAGTAACCCTTGTAATTTCATCCTCTCAATATAGGGCCAACCGCCTTTTTCTTCAATATCTTTAACCAACTGATAGAGTTTATTACGAGTTGTTGGTAAAGAAGGCTCAAACATCTCCGTCCGTATTTTACGATGGATTTCTTCTAGACTACGCAACAGAGATAACAGTAATAAACTATCGTTTTGATTTTTTTCCGCTAAAACCCAGAGATCAAGAGCGATCTTGTGGAGGTTAGCATCCAAATTTTCCATATCTACTGGCTTTTGATTCATTTGTGACACACCATATCAATTAATTTGTGAATTTTTCCTAGTTCTTTGCTTATTTTAAGTAGATTGGTTAGTATTTTGTCGATATTTATAGCTCAGTAGCTAAAACCCAGGTGCTTAAAAAGCTACTTTATATTTTGTGCTAGAAACAAAAATATCTCAGTTTTTAGCTCTTGGGGTGGCTCGGTTAAGAAAAAAGAAGTAAAGAGCCAGTTCTTATCCAAAAAGTTCCATTAATTATTGTCTCAACCTTTAAAATAATTAAAAAATCCCGAAACCTAATACCTATTACCTACTACCCCGCCACCTTTTTGTTAAGTATTTATATACTGGTGCAAGATCTCAGTATTTGGTACAGTAGATACCATCCAAACTAGCCCAATTCGTCAAACAACCTGTTGGTTTAAAAAAATATTCGCGCTCGATGTTAAATCCAAAATTGATAAAAAGAGGTTGACCATGAGGTATCGTGCCATAATTGCTGCTTTCCTAGCTTTATGCTTGGGAATATTAACTGCTTGTAGTGAAGCTCCCGGTGATATTAGTAAAAGAGAACTAACTTATGATGACATTCTCAATACTGGTATTGCTAATTCCTGTCTCGATCTTCCCGATAGTAGTCGTGGTTCAATTGCTATTGATCCAGATCAGACTTATGTTTTACGGGATTTGTGTGTAGAACCAAGAGAATATTTTGTCAAGCAAGAACCACTTAATAAACGTCAAGAAGCAAAATTTGTTTCCGGTAAACTACTTACTAGATATACATCTAGTCTCGATCAGATTAGAGGTGATATCAAAGCCAACTCCGACGGTAGCTTAACTTTTACTGAAAAAGATGGTATTGATTTCCAAGCTGCAACAGTATTGTTACCAGGTGGAGAGGAAGTCCCTTTCTTGTTTACTATTAAAGGCTTAGTTGCTAATACTAAACCAGATAGTACAGTAATTAATTCTTCTACCGACTTTCAAGGGAAATTCCGTGTTCCTTCCTATCGGGGACAAGTTTTCTTAGACCCCAAAGGTCGTAGTATTGCTAGTGGTTATGATAATGCTGTAGCTTTACCTGCAAGGGCTGATGACACAGATTTTACTCGCGCTAACGTCAAAGAGTTCGTCTCCCGCGAAGGAACTATGTCTCTCAATGTAACTAAAGTAGATGCTGAAACAGGAGAGATTGCAGGAGTATTTGAAAGCGAACAACCCTCTGCAACTGACTTGGGTGCAGAAGAGCCAGAAGAAGTTAAAATTCGTGGTGTTTTTTATGGCAGAGTTGAGCCAGCAGTGTAACTACTCTTCCTAATTTAGTTGTTTCTATAAATTACAACTGATAAACCAAAATATTATTTAGGGGCTATTTGCCCCGTTTTTTTTGGCTAAAAATTTTAATTCTCAAGTTAAAGTAACTGTATCTTGAAGTTCTATTTAAGTAAATTTAAAGACTCTGTAAACCAATCCAAACAAGAAATGATAATCCTACTATTGTTCTCCGTATTTTTACACAAATTAGATATTTCTGCGGTCAGTTTACTCAAAAAATTAATCAGAACTTAATAGAGAAATAATAGTGTAAATGCTGTTGTCCAAGGTTTAGAGCAAGTAATAAGCTGAAAATGGTGAAGGGAAAATCTATTGTATTCAATTTTTTAAAATAACTTTCAGCTGAAATAAATACTATTAATTAGTCTCAAAAACTAAGGATAATAATAATGCAAACTTGTGATAGCAAAAATCTTAAACTCGATACCTTACAATTATTTCGCCAATATCAAGAAAATACCTCTACTAATTTACGAAATAAAATTGCTGAACTAAATTTTGGATTAGTAAGGAAAGAAGCATATCACTGGTTAAGTCAATGCAATGAAACCTACGAAGATTTGCTTCAAGTTGGTTCTTTGGGTTTAATTAGAGCAATTGAAAGGTTTGATCTCGAAAAAGGTCGTGCTTTTAGTTCTTTTGCTATTCCTTATATCAGAGGAGAAATTCAACACTATCTTAGAGATAAAAGCTGTACTGTTCGTATTCCTAGACGTTGGTTAGAGTTGAGACAGCAGTCTGTTTCCTTCATTAGAAAATTTCGTCAAACCTATAATGCTCAACCTACAGACTCAGAAATAGCTCAGTATTTAGAGATTTCTGTAAAACAATGGCAAGACGTTCAACTCGCATACCAAAATAGAGTGCCATTAAGCTTAGATGTTTCGGTAAATAATGATAGCGATAATCAGACTAGCTTATGTGATTTAGTCCCCGACCCCAAATATCGTAGCTTTCAGTTAGTTAGAGAAGACCGTCTGCGTCTGCAACAAGCTTTATTTCAATTAGAAGACCGTACTAGAGACGTATTAGAATTTGTATTTTTACAGGATTTGACCCACAAAGAAACTGCTAAGAGACTAGGTATTAGTGTGGTTACAGTGTCACGTCAAATCAAAAAAGGTCTTAATACTCTGCAACAATGTATGACTCAAGAAAATTAATCAACACTCTTCTCCTCTACCCGTTCTCTTTTTCAACTGTTATCTTGGAGTCGGCATAATTACTAGAACATGATCTCAAGGTAAGTTCAATTTTATCTTGATAAATTTAACTACTTAAAGATGAATAAAACTTTATTGTTAGTCTTAACAGGGACATTGGCTCTGTCAGCAGAAGGTTGCTCTTATATGTCCGAGTTTGTGGAACAAAGAAAGGAGATAGAAAATCCTCCCACAATCTCTACTAGTGTTCAAGCAGAAGCTTCTGAAAAAGACCCAGAAGCACAAGCGGAATTAGCTGAAACTCCAGAAAAAGAAGGTGTTAGTAGGACTCAAGATGTTGCGGGTTTAATTCCTTCAACCAACCCTGATGTTAGAATTAGAGGTAATGTTAGGGGCAGAAAAGACCCCTTTGCAGTGGTTTCCTTAACACCAACAATTCAGATTAAAGAAGACCCCAAAACAACTAATACTAATAGGACTCAAGCTAATACTAATAGGAATAATAGGAATCAAAATAATAATCGGTCTAGAGTACTTCCCCCCCCTAGAGTAAGAAGACCTGAAGAAATTACTAGCACTCCTACTATAGACACACAAACAGTCGAAAATTCCCCTAAAGCAGATTTGGCTGAAAATGTTTTGATTACTGGTTTGGTACAGTTAGGCGATCGCATCCAAATCATTCTTCAAGCACCAGAAGAAACTTCTAGTCGCTATGTGGAGGTGGGACAGTATGTATCTAACGGAAAAGTCTTAGTCAAACGGATCGAGACTAGTTTTCCTACACCAGTAGTCATCTTAGAACAGGCTGGTATAGAAGTCGCCAAGGCTATTGGTCAAACCAAAGACGAAACCACAGAACAAACAACTAGTTTTCTCCCTTCTCCGCCCCCAGTTTCTTCATCGAATTCTCTATCTTGGTTATCTGAGAAAAATCAGAAATAACTTAAAGGGAATAGGGAATAGGGCTAGTCGGATAGGAGGGATGAGGATCCCTAATTGCGCTCTTGCTGATTATAGGGACTGAGGATTACTGATAAAAGCGGGAATAGGTTAAAGCAGATAAACAATAGACAGTAACCAAAAAATAGCTGTTACCCAATAATTGATAATTGATAATAGTTTCATAAAGCTAAGAGACTTTATACAATGTCTAGAGATATGCTAAGGCTAAAATTGTGACATCTATGAGTATTAAAGCCGAACTGTTAGAAGCGATAGCCGGAAAAAATCGGGGTCTGTTGGCTAATGAGATTGATAAAGTTAGGGTTCTCTCTGCTATTCAGCAGTTGGAGGATCATAACCCTACCCCTAAACCGATTGAAGCTAAGGAACTATTAGAAGGGGATTGGCGATTACTTTACACTACTAGTAAAGGAATTTTAGGACTAGATCGCTTTCCTTTATTTCAACTAGGACAAATCTATCAGTGTATTCGTACCGCAGAAGCGAGAGTTTATAATGTGGCGGAAGTTGTAGGATTACCTTGGTTAGAAGCTATTGTGAGTGTTTCTGCTCGCTTTGAACCAGTGTCCGAACGTAGAATTAACGTGATTTTTGAGCGTTCTATTATTGGTTTACAAAGGTTGTTAGGTTACAATTCCCCAAATAAGTTTATTCAAGAATTAGAACAAGGCAAAAAATTCCCTCCTTTTGATTTTGGTATTGAAAATCGGGAACAGAAGGGATGGTTAGATATTACCTACCTAGATGAAGATATGCGAGTTGGTAGGGGGAATGAGGGGAATGTGTTTGTGTTAGCTCGGGACAAACCCACTGTTTAGCTGTTTTCTTGGAGCTTTTGCCCAATTTTGGGTTCTTCTCCTGCTATTAACCTTTGAATATTATTGCGATGGCGTAGGATTACATAACCACCAGCTAGAGCAGCAAAGATAATATAGGGAACAGGAAGATGTAGTAGGATGGCGCAAATTGTAACTGCTACTGCACCCATAATCGAACTCAGAGACACGATACGGGATATTGCTAATGTAAAAGCAAAAGTGGCAAATGTCCCTAAAGCTAGCAGGGGATTCATTACTATCAGAACTCCTAAACTGGTTGCAACAGATTTGCCTCCCGTAAACCCTAACCAGATAGATTTACTGTGACCTAAAATCGCTGATAGGGCGACAACAGTTATGAGCCAAAATTTCCAACTCAGAGGTAGCAAATCCGAGGTATCGTAGGCGTAAAAGGCTTTTACTAATAAAATTGCCAATGTGCCTTTTAATACGTCCATACTAAATACTGCGATCGCTGGTAGTTTTCCCATAGTTCGCAGAATATTAGTTGCACCAGTTGAACCAGAGCCGTGTTCCCTAATATCAATTCCTTGTAGATACTTTCCTGCTAAATAACCAGTAGGAGTTGAACCAAGCAGATAAGCCACAAAAACTAGTAATAAACTAATAGTTAATGAAACTATCATTAATTTCCTCTTTAAATTTAATAGGTATCTTGCAAAAGTCAACTTCTTATCTTAGCTTGTAGGCATGATAGCAGTAGATCTTTATTTGCTACAAAAGGGTGCAAGATGTCTAATACAAGTATCCTGATTGTGAGGAGCGCATTTCTTGAGTGAAAGCTAGCCATAAGGGGAACTTGAGCAAGGAAAGGTTAATTAACCCTTCACTCTCGTCAATAATAATGAACGGTAAAAGTTTATCACTTAATAAGCGTTCTGCTCTCTGTACCAGAACTTCGGGGGACTCAAATAATACGACACCTCGATCTGAGCCAAAGTCACTACGAGAAATTCCCAAACAGTCTTGTAAACCTCTGCGCCATTCTCCTAGTTTTTCAGGAGTATCCACCAAGACCAGATTACGGCAGCGATCGCCATATAGCTTGTGTAATACAGAAATAATTGCCGAAGCCACCAGGATATTTTGCAGACGGGTATCCATCCCTTTAATCGCGCCTCTTCCTCCCTGAGTGAAAAACCAATCTTGTACTCTTTCTGTGTGAATTGGCTCAAAAGTTCGCCTTAGTTGCCAAGGAGAGCCATAATAATCGGGACGAGTGCGATATTGGTCTAAAAGTTGACGAATTCTTCGGTTTTGTTCCGCAAATGCTCGCTCTGTAAACTGGGGTTGGGGTGCTTGTTGAGGTTCAGAATTTCTCGAACGTCTTGGTTCACGGGATTGGGGTCTAGGTCTTGGTTCTGGCGAAGGTAATTTTAACTGTTCTGCTGCGGTTGCCAAATCTTGCAAACTACCTACAAGATATTCCTTAAAACCTTGTATTCGCACTGCTAAATCTTGGGATGCTCCTGCGAAATTAGTCCGCATTTCCTGACGGATTCTTTCTCTTCTACGTTCTAGTTTCTCAATGTCAACTAACAAGTCATTTTTTCGGCTTTTGAGTTCCCGCATTCCCTCTTCTACCATGCGCCCAATAGTTTCTTGGGTATCCCTAACCTGTTGCAAGATTAGGGTTTCTTTTTGGCTTTGCAGTTGTTGGATTTCTTGTTGTAAATTTGTTTTTTGCTGTTCTAGGGCTGCAATATCAGAAGTTAACACGGTGGTTGGATATTCCTCCACCGTCAATTCAGGTTGAGAATGTTGAACCTCAGATTCATCAGTTACAGTTTCCGATTCTTCTAGCCAACTATCCGCAACTAATTCTGTTTTCATTGCGGTTTCTGTTGATTCCTCAGTAATGATTTCTGTTTCTGAATCCCCTTCTGATTGGTCTATAGTTGCTGCTTCTGGTTCTGTAGTGGTAGAAACAACCTCTGCTTTATCTTCATCCTCCGCCCAAATATCAGTAATGGGTTCTGGAAATATTCCCTCTGAGTTTGAAGCAATAGCAGTCTCTTCTGGGGTTGATTCTGTTCTAGTCTCAGTTTCAGAAACATCATCATTAGTGTCTGCTAAATCTGAAGCATCATCATTAACAGATAAGTTCAATTCAGGAATGGGCTTGTTTTCAGAATTCATTGATAGTAACCACTAAGTAACAATTTTTATCTTTGAGGATCACTCTCACTATGATTTTTGAGGGCAATACTTCTCTAAACAACTAACCAAAGTTTTAGCATCAAAAATAATTGGTAAGAAGTGAATACTATTAATTTCCCTAAAATAAAATAAAATCGGCACTGGTTGCCAAAAAATACGCCAATTTGACCAGTCACTATAGGGAAAACTACGAATTAAATTTCCTGAACGATAGACCTCTAAGGCTGTTTCGGAAAATTGTAGTCTAATGAATACTGTCTGAAACATGAGAAATAAACCCAAAATGGATATTACAGCAGCAACAATTATATTGACCAAAGATAGAGGAATCGCACAGATAACTAAAAAGATGGGGATTTTATAGTTAGGTTGCAATTCTATGATTTGTTTCTGCGATAGAGATGTTTCTATTTCTGTGGTCATTGTACTTGTTCCACCTATCGTGCTGTTTTATCTTTCTCATTTTGACATCCTCACCTAACTAAAGCAAAGTGATTCCTACTGGAGTTAGACCCAGGGAGTGGGTTGACTCTTCATTGGGTGTTCCAACAAACTCCCTCCAAGTCCAAGCAAGGC
>JASJCP010000173.1 GCA_030065935.1 Xenococcaceae cyanobacterium MO_167.B27 | reverse complement strand
GTGCGAAACCGTCCAATCAACATCACTGCTAAAAGGAACTATCCATGGGGGTTTTCATCCACAAAAAAGGTCGTGCAATTATTGCACCATGGCGGTTCAATCCTCTGGTCTTACCTGCCATGAAATCCCTTGGAGATATTGTATTTAACAATATCATATGCAGGTTTTGTTTTCGGCAATAGTTACACAAACTTGCAGATGAATGTATATTTTTGTTCTGTGAAAGTGGCCACTAGAATTCAACAGTACTGCTAATTCAAAGAAGGTTTTTTTCTCGGATAATCATTGCGTCTTTTATTAATTTTTAAGTTTTTAGCTGATGTTTTTTCTCGACCGCTATCATATTTACTGTGAGGTTCATCTTTAGCATTGGAGTCTTCATCGTCATAGACATCTAAGTAAATAGATTGATTGACATTAGCAGCAGTAGTTTCTAGTAAAGTTCTAATTGCTTGAATGTTACGACCTCCACGACCAAAAACTTTACCTTTTTCCGTAACATCAAACGCAACTCTTAACCAAATTTTTTTAGTACTTGGTAATTGCTCACAGTCTATATGAAGGGATTGAGGATCGTCGAGAAAAGGCTTTAAAAGGAATGATACCAGCCCCACGTAATCAGGACTGGAGACTGTATTACTAGGCATTAACTTGATCGAATACTTTGGCTTTTTTCAGAATATCCCGTACTGTGTCAGTAGGCTGCGCTCCATTTTTTAGTCTAGCAACAATCGCAGGAACATTAAGTCTTGTTTCGTCAGTACGAGGATTATAGAATCCTAACTCTTCTATGGGACGACCATCACGGCGTTTCTTACTTTCGATCGCCACAATACGATAGCTTGCTTCTCGCTTTTTACCAAACTTCTTTAAACGAATCTTAATCATGACACTATTTTTTCTTTACGGTTTTAGGCTATGACTTCAAATTTATAGACCAGCCTCCTATTTTACCACAAAATAAGTATCCGCAAGACACTGCCTTGCGGATACTTCGGTGTCCTTTCCCCAAACATCACAGAGCGATTAAAAATTAGCTGCAAGCTCTGAGAACAATTACTATTTTTCCTAATCCTATCCTACTACTATAAATAATCATCCTAAAATTTATTCTGATACCTTTGATAACTTCGATAATTATTGACACCAAATACTATCTTTAGCATTAAACGATTTTTCTGACTTGGAGGAATTACTTTATGAAAACAGTAAGGATATTCCACAAATCCCATACCAGCTTTTCCACATACTAACTTGATATTATCAGTACCATAGTAGTCGGTGATATCTTGATCGGAGCGTCCAGTAAAACAGGACAGTTGATGAGTAAGTTTTTTATTTTGATGACTTCCAAGAACACAGACATGAGGACCACTAGATAGCTCCACATCGGTTAGATAAAAGAAGAATTGTATGGAGCGATAGTCAATAAGATCGTAATGAAAAAATATCTGAGCAAAATTCAAGCGATTGGTCAGTGGTGCTTCTGTAGCATAACTCCACCAAAGTTTAGTAGATAAATGTACAGGTTTAGCTTTTAAGTATAAGGTAGCAATCTCTAATAACTTAGGGTCTGTTTGTAGTTGTCTTACAGTGGGACAATCCTTAGCAACATGAGGATAATCACCAATAATAAAAGTTTTATTGTATTTCTTCTCTGCTATTTATTTTTCCGTATAGGGGAAAGAAAATTGGGATTTTCTATTCCCATAACAATTTGCAGTTTCAACGTAATTATAAATTTCTTTAACCAGCTTACTGGGTAAATTAATTCCTACAGAAAGACCATCTTTTTAAAATTATTTATGAACTCAAAAACTCTTGTAAGTTTTCATAAGTCGCTTCTGGTGATTCTTCTGGGAGAAAGTGACCACAATTTAAACCCTTTCCCCTGACATTAATTGCTCTTTTTTTCCAACTTGCAATCACATTATATTTCTTGCCAATGATACCTTGATTACCCCACAAAGCAAGCAGAGGACAAGTAATTTTTTTGTTCATATCTTCCGCATCATGAACTAAATCTATATCTGCACTAGCACGATAATCTTCACAAGTTCCGTGAATAGTTTTTTTATCCCTAAAACAGCGTAAATATTCTGCTTTAGCTTCAGAGGTAAAAGCATCTTTCACTTTACTCCAACTTTCCAGACAATGAGACAAGAAATACTCTGGATTATTACCAATTAAAGTTTCAGGTAAAGGATAGGGTTGAATAAGAAAAAACCAATGATAGTAAGCAGTAGCAAATTCTCGATCACAAGTTTGATAAAGTTCGTAAGTTGGGATAATATCTAATACTGCTAATTTAGTAACTTGTCGGGGATAGTCTAAAGTTAAACGATGGGCTACTCTAGCACCGCGATCATGTCCTACTAAATAAAATTTATCGTATCCTAATTGGGACATTACTGCTACTTGATCTTGTGCGATCGCTCTTTTACTATAGTTACTATGATCGGCTTTTCCTTGGGGTTTAGAACTATCTCCATATCCTCGCAAGTCTGTCACAATAACAGTAAAATCTTCAGCTAAACGATGGGCGATTTTATGCCACATATAATGATTTTGAGGATATCCATGAAGCAATAATAAAGGATATCCCGTACCACTAACAAAAGTATTAATTTTAGCGTCTTTAGTATAGATAACTTGTTTTTTAAAATTAGGCAACATACAATTATCTTTCTTATATATTTAAAAAATATGAGCTAGTCATCAAATATAACCCTTATCTTGGCGTTTCTCTTTGCGTCTTTGCGTCTTTGCGCGAGACTATATGATTAATAGGAAGCCAATTCAACTTCCAGACTTAGACATCTTTGCGTCTTTGCGTCTTTGCGCCAGACTATATGATTAATGAGAAAGCCATTCAACTTCAAGACTTACTCATCTTTGCGCCTTTGCGCCTCTGCGCGAGACTATATGATTAATAGGAAGCGGATTCAACTTCAAGACCCACTCATCTTTGAGCTTCCCGGCGAGACTATATTAATATTAAAATATGAACTTCACCCAATCCCAATTTATCGCTACTGAACCTTTAGGAATGATGGGGGAGAAGGGAGAAAAGTTAGTATGGGAAACAATAAAAAGTGCTTTTAGTAATCGCAGATGTTTAGGGTATTGGCATTATCCCATTTTTTCCCCTAGAGGGAAGTTTCGTAAAGAACCTGATATTTTAATTGCCGATTATCAACTAGGTTTAATTATTATTGAAGTAAAGGCGATCGCGCTATCACAAATAGTTACAATTCAGGGGCATCGTTGGCAATATCATAATTTTTATACTAACTACGGAAATCCTTACCAACAAGCAGAACAACAATTATTTGCCTTACTAGAATATACTGACAGTGAGCCAATTTTAAAACAACAAGTTTCAGGAAAAGTTTTAATCGCTCTACCTTATATTACTGCTGAACAATGGCACAAGAAAGGCTTTACTAAATTTCCCCATAATCCCCCGATTATTTTTCAAGACGATCTAGATTCTGCTGTTTCTATTTTGAACAAGATTATTGGGACTCCTAGTATCATAAGTAATCAAGAAATCACAGAAACTCAATGGAAATTACTACAAGGAATTTTAGCAGGAACATCTATTTATAGAACAGATATTTCTCGTAATCAATGCCATCGTAACTATATCTTACAACAAGTGCGAGCGCGTATAAGTAAATTCGATTTACAACAAGAAAAACTAGCTAAACAAATTCCTCCAGGGATACAAACTATAAGAGGGGTTGCGGGTTCGGGGAAAACTGTAATCTTGTGTCAAAAAGCAGCATTAATGTCTCTGAAGCATCCCGAATGGAATATTGCTGTTGTTTTTTTTTCTCGCAGTCTTTATGAAACTATTACCCAACAAATAGATTCCTGGTTACGCTATTTTTCCCATAACCAAGTCAAGTATGACCCTGAAACATCCAATATTAAAATACTTCATGCTTGGGGCAGTAAAACCCAACCAGGATTTTATCGTACTATCTGTAAGCAGACTCGCAACTATGCTCTTGCTGTTGCGGAAACCCAGAGTAGAAAACCGAATGAAGCTTTAGCAGAAGTCTGTTATCAATTATTATTAACTACTCCTATACCTCAAGTTTATGATGCTATTTTAATTGACGAAGCACAAGACTTATTATCAGATAATTGGCTCTATCAAGATAAACAACCTTTCTACTGGCTAGCTTATCAAAGTTTGCGTCCTGTAAATCCGATTCATCCTCAACAAAAAAGATTGATTTGGGCTTATGACGAACTACAAAGTTTATCAGTTACAAAAACTCCTACAGTAAGGGAAGTGTTGGGAGAAAGTTTAGCTTATTTAGGAGCAGGAGAATATAGTAATAGAATACCAAAACATCTTAATCTTAATCGCTGTTATCGTACTCCCCATGAAATTGTTAACATAGCTAATGCGCTCGCATTAGGATTTTTAAGACCTCAAGGAATGTTAACTAATGTTTTAGATACAGCAGAATGGAACGCTCTTGGTTATCAAGTGATAGAACAAGATACTGAGAAAAATCAAATCACTTTACAAGATAATCCTACTAACAAAATTAATCTGCTAAGTTCACTGTGGGAAAAAGATATTATACAGTTTAATCACTATGATTCACGGTTACAAGAATTAACGGTTTTAGCTAATCGCATTAAAAATAATCTTGAGGTAGAAAACTTAAAATGCGACCGCCAAATACTAGTAATTATTTTAGGAACAGGAAGACAATTAAATTTCTTAGAACAACAGACAGCAAAATTTTTAATGCGCCAAGGAATTAATATCTATCTTCCTAGTAGTAGTAGCAAAAATTGTTTAGAAAAAAAACAGCAGAACAATCAAGCCAACAGATTTTGGTGGGATGGAGCATTAACTATTAGTAATGTGTATCGAGCCAAAGGACAAGAAGCAGATATAGTTTATCTTATTGGATTAGATAATCTTGCCAAAGATGAAAGCAATATTTATTTGCGGAATCAATTTTTTACAGCGTTAACTCGTACTAGAGGTTGGGCATATATCAGTGGGATAGGAGACTATAAATTTTATCAAGAATTAAAAGCTGTAATGAAGAGTGGAGATACTTTTAAATGTAAGATTGCTGCATTAGCCAAAAGAACTATAAAAATAGGCGATCGCACTAATCTGCTACAAGACTATGCTTTAGGAAGAAGAGATTTTCGCTATGCAAATCTACAACAAGCAAATCTCTCTCGAAAAAACTTAGTTAACATCAATTTAATTGCAGCAAATTTAAGCAACGCCAACTTACAAGAAACCAATTTAACCTCAGCAAAACTAATTGCAGCCAACTTAAGCAACGCCAACTTACAAGGAGCCAATTTAACCAATGCCAAATTAATGGGAGCAAATCTTACAGGAGCAAATCTGAAAGATGCCATCATCCATAATACTGATCTAACCAATGCCGTGTTTAGTTAAATATTTATCGTCGCCGAAGGGCTCTCTGGAGCGAAATAGTCGTCGTGATGTCAGAAGTTTTTTAGTAGCAAATTAATTGGTTGACTTTCTATTTCTAGGGGTTTGGGTAGCAACCGTGCAGAGAATTACGCGCTCGGACTGTACCAATTAAACCTACTGAAAATTCAACTCCTGAAACCATTGAAATCTCGTTCGTAATTGCTGTGCCAAATAGACTAAGGTTTAATTGATACAACAATAGCGAACGCAAAACAGGGAGTTGAAACGCTTACAGCATAAGGCTTTTAGCCAAGCGCGTAATTATCTGTACAATTGCTACTCGACCCCCTTCTAGACGGAGATTTTGGGTATAAGACCCCCACGTTTTTCTTAGATTTTAGTGGTCTGCACTCTTTGTGGCGGGTTTCAATCCCCCACGCTCTTGATACGACTGACATCACGACATCACGACGACTGACTTCTTGAATCAAAAACGTGGAATTATTTTAATTTATCCCTGGGGGAGTGCGAGCGCTCGATAGTTTATTACTCAAACTACAAACTCAATCCTCTATCCCGTTTTTGTTCTGGTTGAAGCTGCCTAAGAATTTCATTACTTCGTTTCTCTTTCAACCAATTAAAATTATTGACTAATTCTTCATTCCAATCTATAGCTTTTGGTAATTTCCGTACCGAATTGGGGAACTGAGATAACACTTTTTGCGCCATTAAGTTACCAGAAACGTCATTATCATAAGCAATCACTACATCCTGGGACTGCTGTAAAAACTTATTTGGTACTTGACCCGCACCATCAGTAGAGATATAGATTGTTCTCCGACTATCATTACGGTCTAACACCGCAAAAGACATCGCATCTATCGGAGACTCTACTAACACGGCTCTATTTATGGTGTCACTTGATTGTCCCCCTTGTGGAAAATAAAACCACCCTTCACTTCGCTTTGTTCCCTTGGCTAATCCTTTAAAAGTGTTATTTTCTCCTGCTGTTCCTCTCAGTGTCGCTCCTGTTATTTTCGATTCATTCAAAGAGCGACGAAGAAACACAGCATTTTGTTTTTCATCTGCATAAATTAACCCCTGTTGATGCAGACTATCAACCAAACCACTTGGTAGCTTACGAGTGCGGGTTAAATACTTTCTTACCTCCTCCCATTTACTTTCTTCTGGTACAGGAGGAGTGAATTCAAGTACTGGTTTTTCTTTAATAATTTCTCTGGTCTTATAAGTTACAGCTTCTAATGTCGCGCCTTCTCCAAAACGGTCATTTAACCAAGCTACTGACTGTTTAAAATCACAATCGTTTATGTGCATCACTAAATCAATTGCCCCTCCACCTCCCTTTAATTCTTTCCAGTCATAAAACTTACTACCAGTGATATTAATAATGTGGTGTTCGTTTTCCCATTTATGTTTATCCTTTGAGTCTGGGTCTAAACCTAATTCATAGGCGACTTTTTCTAGGGGTAAGTCCCGTACTTTATCTGCTATTTCTGTATATTTAGTTTTCCAGTTTTCTAGTTCTCTATTTTGAGTGTGTACCCTAGTTTCTAAGTCTCTAAGACGCTGCTGTAAAACTTCTTTTTCTTTGACTAATGCTGACGCTGTTCTTTTGAGAGTTTCTTTTTCTTTAATTGCTCTTTGACGGTCTGCTAATTGATGTTGAATAGTTGTCATGTCCAGAGTATTATCTGGTTCTTTATTCACCGCAGCATAGTATTGTTTCACCGCAGTATGTTTAGCTCTACTTCCCTTAATGCCTCGCTCTAGTCCTAAAGGAGACATAGCTTGAGCATAACTGTCTTGAAACTTACTTAGCTTTTCCCTTCCGCCAAATAAACCGCGACAGTTTAATTTACCTCTTTCATCTAGAGGGACAAGATAGGCGTGAATGTGTGGGGTAGATTCATCTAAATGTAATTCCGCTCTGACAATACGGTCGCCATATTGATTATCAAGCCATTGTTTAACTGCTTGTTGCCAATCTTCTAAGGGCTTTTGTTGATAATATCCGGCTAGACTTGGGTCATCAGGTCTAAAGTATTCAGGACTGGCGGTTAAGAGCATTTCTACACATAAAACCGCATTCTTACGGATGGTCTGCTCTCCTATGCGCTCTCTTACTAAAGTGTCTAATGTAGGACTATTAGGAGTTTCAGGAGTACCGATAAATCTAATGTTCTGAATTTCTGGGTTAGCATTTGGAACTTCTTTAAGTCTCTTGGTATGATGTTCGGAGAGGGTAATGTTGCTACCCTTGAGTTTAGCTATTCTAGCAATGGCATGAGGCATATTCTTTTTCCCAGTAGATTTTTATTCTGTTAGGAAGCGTGTTTCATTTCTCTGGAATTGAGGAATTGTAGATGTTTTATTCTTCTTATTTTACTCCCTGCCCTTGAATCGGGGTTTCCAAAGGGGTGTCCCCTTTGGCTCACTCACAATTTTAGCGCAGCGGTGGCGATAGCCAAAAATTGTGTAGTGAGTCCCAATATTCCTTGTCTCTGACCTTAACTCAAAGAGAACGCTACTGGGAAAAAGAAAACAGTTTTCCATCTTGTTGAGATATAAATCTAAGATATTAAGACAGTCTTACACTTTAGGTTATGTATATAAATATATAATATATAATTATCGTACTAACAAAGAGAGACTTAGATTAGATTGAAGTAAAGATTATTAAAGTTTTTACTGGTGACATATATTAGACTGTTAATTATGATGTGGGGAGACAAAATCAAAAAATGTGAGAAGCAACAATGGGAAAAACTAAAGCTAATCAGAAGATTCATATCGATAAACTAAAAACCACTCTAGATAAGTTAGGTCAGTTAAAAGAAAAACCCAAAGAAGAACTTAACCTAAGAGAAAGTATTTATTTTCTTAGGGATAAAATCAAGAGTGCTTTGAAGAAAGGATATAGTTATCAAGACTTGTCAGGGATACTAGAAGAACAAGGAATATTAATCTCGGCTTCAACTCTCAAACAATATTTAACGGATATTACTAAAGAGTCTGCGGGGAGGAGAAAAAGAAGTAAGGAGACACAAAGTCAAACAAAGAATTCTGAAGAGAAAGGGTCAAGTGTTCTGACTACCAAACCAGGTAAAAATACAAGAACATCTAAATCCCAATCAGAAACAGTTTCATCTAAAGATGTAAATATTCATCAAGAAAAATCAGATAAAGATTTGAACATAGTAGAATCTGATACTGTTGTAGAAGTATCTAAGAGTGTTCCTAAAAAAGACTCGGGAAAGTCTCGGGCTAATACTAAAACAGGAACTAAGACTAAAACTAAGAAATTATCAGGTTCATCTGAAGATTTAAAGAGTGATTTTAATCAATATTAGATAAGAAAACATGGCAACGATTCATTTGATAGATGGTGAGAAGGGGGGAGTTGGTAAGTCTTTTGTAGCTCGGACAATGATTCAGTATTGTTTAGATAGAGAGAAGCCAATGATCGCTGTAGAAACAGATAGGTCTAATCCTGATGTTGCTGGAGTCTATAAAGAGATATGTCAGTATGCTGTTTTAACTGAGGATGAGAAACAAGCTGATAAAGCAGATAGAATCTTCGAGATGGCTATAGAAAAACCAGTAATTGTTAGTCTTCCTTCTCAAGTTCATCGAGCAATGAAGGCTTGGATCGATAGAAATCAGTTACTTTCTCTAGGCAGTGAGTATGGAGTTAGATGAGTGTAAATGGTTTGTCTGTAATGGGGAATATGACAGTATCAAGCTATTTATTTCTTCTCTCAACTGCTATGAAAATAAAATGCCCCATATCTTGGTAAGAAACTTAGGTCTTTGTGATGAATGGGAGCAGGTAGAAGAAGATGAATCAGTCCAGAAGTTAATTAAAAAGTATAAAGTAATCGTAATAGATTTTCCTAAACTTGGTTATAAAGAAAGATATTTAATTAATCAAAAACGATTCAAGTTTGATGAAGCTACTGAATCTAAAGAATTTGGGGTTTTGGGAAGACAACGAATAGTCAGTTTTTTGAAGGCTGCTTACACTGCTTTTGATAGTGCAGGAGTATGGAAGTAATGAGTAGATTGAATGGAAAAGCGAGGGAGGTTTTGGATGCTTGTTTGTCGTCAGAATCTCCTGAAGTAAGAGCTAAGGTTTATGAGATTATCAATGTGAGTGGGCTAGAGGCGGATGACCCAATGTTTTTAATCTTGGCTCTTACGGGACAGATGCGCGTGTTTTTAGAAGCTGCTCCTACTGAATTGTCTAAACTTTTAGCTGACTGGAAGGAGTCTAATGCTAAAAGTCTAGAAGAAATCTATAACGCCATAACACTAATTCAAGAGACACAACAGCAACAAGCTGAGACTATAGCTCAGAAGATAGAAAAAGTGAGTAATAAATGTGTAGCTGATATAAAAGATGCTGGTTCTGCTGCAACTAGTGCGATTGCTGATGCTAATAGTGAAACCTTGGCACAAGCATCTGATGCTAGAGATGAAGTGAGACGATTAAAGAATGAAATTCAAGGACTATATGCTCAGATAGAAAAAGATAGACAAACCTCACAAGAAATTTTAAAGGTTTTGTTAACGCGCACTGGTACAACCATGAATGGGCTAGATAAAGCTGTAGCACAGATAGATCGTTCAAAAGAGCGAATTCAAAAGCTTCAAGTTAACAGTATTTGGGTGAGGTTGACTGACTGGGTTAGTCCTTTGGTGCTTTTGATTCTGTGGGGGATACTCGCTATGACAATTGGGATGAGATTTTCTGAATATCTCTATCCTCGTTCTGTTAAACTTTCGGGGCGAGAACTCATGGAGTGGAATTTGGCTCGTCTTATCAAATGTCAGAAAGATCTCAATCCCAAATGTACTTTTTGGATTGTTCCCCCTGAGCAACGAAAATAAATTAAGGTAGAAATAGTATTGAATCAACTGTCATCTGGCTTAAAAATATGGTAGAGAAAATTGCTTTCCAAAGTATTGGAGGAGTAGAAGGTCTTTACTTGCCTAGCCAATCCCATCCTAAATCTGGCTCTTTACTTACTGATTATGGAATTTTTCCCGCCGAAACCTCTAAACAGGTTAGACAAAAGTTCCCGAAAATTGCAGGTTATCCAATAGAAGAATCAAAAGGGGAAATAAAGCTAAAGTATCTTACTTGGGTAATTGGAACACAAGAGCCACCTTATTACCGATTTGACCTTCGCTCTGTCCATCTCCAATTTCCTGAGTGGATCAAGCACGATAATTGGATATATATTCAAGGAAT
>JASJCP010000025.1 GCA_030065935.1 Xenococcaceae cyanobacterium MO_167.B27 | reverse complement strand
TAGAAAATATTTTAGTTAAACGTTGTTGTACATTAATCCAAATGAAAGATGAGATTCGTAATTTAACCAACTATCATTGGCTTCAAAATAATTGATTGTTAGTATTTTTTTAAAATCGGATTTAGTATAATTACCAGTTATCAATTTCTACAGAACAATGATGGCGTAACATTAGTAATTAAATCACTGTTGGTTTTGAAAACATCTAGAAACTTAAACCCAACCTACTAGCTTGCGTTGCGTTGTCAGTTTAGATGCTTACTTTGTTGATCTTGCTGGTGTGTCTGCTGTTTAAGCTTCTAGCAATTATGGAAAAGTTGAAGGGTTGCTGGAGGCACTATTTTCCATTATGTATATAATATCATGTCAAGTGTCAACTTTGTTCAATCAATCCCTAATTAATTTGAAACTAGAAAATAACTAATAATTACCAGTTATAAATCTCTACAGAGCAATGATAGCGTAACATCAGTAATTAAATCACTGTTGGTTTAAAAACATCTAGAAAATGAGGTTCTTAGTATCAAAAGGCTTATCAAAATTAAACCAAAATAGAAACACTATTGCTGTTAGTGAAACTTAACTTGACAGTAAAACTAAATTATTTGGTTCAAAGATACTTATTGGTTGACTAACAAAGCCTCTGAAATATTATGTTTGGTTGGGTTTGATTCTTCTTCTTACGAAAGATGCTTCGGTGGGGAAAGCCAAGGGGCTGTGTGCGGAACCTGCGTCCGCACACAGCCCCGCCCAAGACCGCACTACGAGAGCAACCCAACCTACTTGCTAAGTTGCGTTGTCACTTTAGATGCTCACTTTGTTTGTCTTGCGGATGTGTCTGCTGTTTAAGCTTCTAGCAATTATGGAAAATTTGAAGGGTTGCTGGACGCACTATCTTCCATTATATATATAATATCATGTCAAGTGTCAACTTTGTTCAATCAATTCCTAATTCATCCTTCATCCCTCATCCCTTATTACTCAATTTTTTCCATCTCAGAATTTTGAGACAATATTTTAGTACGTTTAATACTCGCAAACTTAATACCCAAAGTTGGCTTTGTTCCTGAATTGAGTATGTGAGTAACTTCCCCTTCGCCAAACTCTTTATGGAAAACGCGATCGCCTATCTGCCAAGTTACATTATTATTAGATATGGTGCGCTCAGAGTAATCATTACGACGACGGGAATAGGAACTGTAAGGAATATTGCTACTAATTAAATCTTCTGGTATTTCTTGAAGAAACTGAGAAGCAACAGCAGGTTCGCGAGAACCCCAAAGACGACGCTCTCTAGTATAAGTTAAAAATAGTTGTTCTTGGGCGCGAGTAATTCCCACATAGCAAAGACGACGCTCTTCTTCTAACTGTAAAGGGTCGTTAATAGTGCGACCATGAGGTAATAAGCCTTGTTCTACTCCTACAAGAAAAACTACAGGAAATTCTAAACCTTTTGCAGAATGAAGAGTCATTAAAGATACTTTTGATTCTCCTTCTTCCAGGTTATCTAAATCTGAAGCTAGTGCAGCACTGGACAAAAAAGCTTCTAAACTAGTTTCTTCATTATCTTCTTGGAACTGCATCACCGCATTATAGAGTTCATAAATGTTTTCAATGCGGTTATCTGCTTCATCTGTACCCTGTTGTTTTAATGTCTCTACATAACCAGAATTTTCCATAATATAGCTAAGTATTTCTGCTGCGGTTAACTCTTCTAACTTTGCTTGAGCATCTTGGATAAGATTAACGAACTTACCAACAGCTTTTGCTGCTCTTCCCGACATAGTATTAACCGAAGTTTCATCACTGATAATTTCCCATAGAGGAACACCCAACTGTTGAGAAGCATCAACTAGAGAATTAATTGTAGCTTTACCAATACCACGACGGGGAGTATTAATAATGCGAAGCAGACTAACAGTGTCATCAGGATTAACTAACAGTCGTAAATAGGCTAGCGCGTCTTTAATTTCTTTGCGGTCATAAAACTTTAACCCCCCGACAATATTATAAGGAATGTTATTTTGAATCAGTAAATCTTCAAAGGGACGAGATTGAGCATTGGTACGATATAAAATAGCAAAACTTCCCCAGTTAAGTTCTGGGTTATCTTTAGTCATGTGCTGAATTTGATTGATGACAAATCTCGCTTCTAACTGTTCTTCATCTGCTTTATAAAGATAAATGTATTCCCCAACCCCTCTAGTTGCTTTTAATATCTTGTCAATTCTTTGGGTATTATTTTCAATGAGAGAATTTGCAGCTTGTAAAATATTTTCATGGGAGCGATAATTTTCTTCTAACTTGATCATGGTTCTGGTATCATCATCAGGCAAACCATCCCCAAAATCTTGTTGAAAGTCTAATAAGATAGTAAAATCTGCTAGACGGAAAGAATAGATAGACTGGTCAGCATCTCCGACGACAAATAGAGAGCGTCCTTGCCAATTCCAATACTTTTTATTAGGCTCATTATTAGTAGTTAATAGTCTAATTAAGTCATATTGGATACGATTTGTATCTTGATATTCATCGACTAGAATATGATGAAATTGACTGTGCCAATAACCCAGTAGTGATTCATTCTGCTGAAACAGTCTTACAGGTATTAAAATCAAATCATCAAAGTCTAAAGCATTATTAGCAGCTAATTGGGCTTGATATTCATTATAAATTTCAGCGATAACTCGTCCTTGATAACCCTGATTTGCCTTCTGATAATCTTGGGGAGTAAATCCCATATTTTTAGCATTACTGATACGATATCTTATCTTGCGAGGGTCAAACTTTTTATCATCTAAGTTCAACTGTTTAGTTACAATATTTTTAATTATACTCTGAACATCAGACTCATCAAAAATAGAAAAATTCCGCTTCCAAGTGCGTCCTTGTTCATCTTGATACTTGTTAATATCAAACCGTAAAATCCGACCACACAAACTGTGAAAAGTTCCCATCCAAAGGGGTTTAGTAGTGCTTTTATAAACACGCGACCTTAATTTTTTCTGGTCGTATTCTGACAGTAACTCTAATCTTTGTCCATGAACTTCCTGCGCTAATTCTTGAACAAAAATATTTTCAATTCTCTCGCGCATCTCTCGCGCAGCTTTATTAGTAAAGGTAACAGCTAAAATATTGTCGGGTTCTACTCCATGATTGCGAATTAGATTAGCAATACGATAAGTTAAGGCTCTAGTTTTACCTGAACCTGCGCCAGCAACCACTAGCATTGGACCACAATAGTGTTCTACAGCACTACGTTGAGAAGGGTTAAGATGGCTCAGAAAATCAGTATTCATAACAGATAGCAAACAAGGTCTAGATTGTTTATGTTACCAGGATTGCTATCTAATTAGCTATGGTTTCAGTTTATGTTTAGTTTTTCTACAAAAAGACAGTAATTAAATATGAATCTATATTATCTATGTTTAGCTGAAGTCAAATCACTAAAAGGAAATTTAACTAACCAAATTTCTTTAGGTCGAGGATTATTAATTATAAATATCTTCTTCCTCGTCATTCCATTCGGTAAAACCTGTTTCTGCTAGCTGCATCATTTTAATGGTTTCTAATCTCTCCTCTAATTGTTCTTTAAGTATTATTTGTTCTTGTATTGGTAACTGAAAGATTATTTGTTTAATTTCTTCTACTGTAGGATGAGGATTCATGGTCTTTAAGTTAGATAGTATTTCTAATTTATTATTTAATATAAGATATTTTATTGTTGACAATTTTAGCAAAAAAGTTTTCTTAATTGTTGCTCTTGTTCTTTGGTTAATTGCTGTTTACCTTGTAAAATATCTAAAATCACTGCTTCACTATTAAATATACGTATTAAATCTTGATCCTGTCTTCCAAACCCTTCAGATACAGCTTTCAACAATTCAACTCCTTTGATTTCTCGTATTTGTTCGTATTTTTCTTCATATTCATAAACCAACATTCCCAAAAGTTTTAAATAATCTCTATCGTCTTGAGTTAACTGTTTCTTATCTAAAAGAGAATTAATTTGTTTTTGTGTAGCAATTAACTCTGCTTCATTAGTAATTGGACGAGGTGGAAAAGCATTTATTAACTCTATAGCAGTTCTCATCTTCTGTTATGTCTATTCTATTAGGTTAGCATGATTTGGAATTTTAGCGATCGCATTGTTCGAGAATCTGGATGATTAAATATTTCCTAGGTTAATTTAGTTAGGTATAACTATCAAAAAGATAGAGTTAGCTATTGCTAAATATGGCATAGATAATCTTCGGCAAGATATTAAAACTGTTTGGTCTCATATAATTAGTGCTGTTAAGATAGTAGCAGAAGAAAATGATAAAAACTTTTTAAGAAAAACATTAAATCCTCAAGGTGGTGGAAATCCAGTCAAACAACCTTTCTATACTTTATTTATGGCTTTTTATGAATTAATAATCAAGGAATCAAAAGAGCCTTTAGATAATCAAAAAATCTTTCAAGCTGTCCATTCTTTAAAAAGTAAACTTAAAATAACTGCTACAACTACTACTAAAGATAGGATTTCAAACATTAATTTAACTAAAGGTTTAATACAAAACTATTTCAAATCATCTCAGAATTCGGCTCGTAGTTCTGGTTCTTATGTGATGGACTTAGAAAATTGCTTAAGACGTTCAAAAATCGAAGCCCCTCACTATGACTTTAAACAAGGTGTTTATAATTTAAATAATAAAAATAGATGCTTTGATGAACAATGTTTTGACAAAATTTGTCAGAATATATCTGCTATTGCCAATTTAGGTAAGGGCAAAAAAGGATTTATTTTATTAGGAGTTACTGATAATGAACAAGATACGCAGCGTGTTGAAAACTTAGATAAAATTAACGCTCCTAGATTTGGTTCATTCGGAATTGTTGGCTTAGAAAGAGAAGCCAATATAAAAAATATTAGCTTAGATGATTATATTCTGTTTATTAGTAGGAAAATCAGGGATTCTCAATTAGCCGAATGGTTAAAAACACAAGTTAATACTAGTTTAACTCCTATTAATTATAGCAATTACACAGTTTTAATGATTAAGGTTCAAGCAGGTAATGAACCAGCATGGTACAAAAATAAACTCTATATTAGAGATGGACATGAAAAACAAGCACAAGAAAAATCTGGTGAACAAATTAGTGCAGTTTATAATTTATTTAGGTAATTATAAATAGTAAAAGGTGGGAATTAACCCACCAATTAAATCTAACTCAAACCTTCAATTAACTGTTGCTTCGCAGTCTCTAAAGCTTCACCTAACTTACTAGCATCTCTTCCACCAGCTTGTGCTAGATTTGGTCTTCCACCGCCTCCACCACCACAGATTTTAGCGATACCGCCGATGAATGTACCTGCTTGTAGTTTCTTTTCTTTAATTATCTTCTGGCTAAAAGCTGCAACTAAACTTACTTTTCCTTCTGAGGTAATGGAAGCAATTACTACAGCAGATTCTCCGAGTTTTTGTTGCAATCTTTCTCCAGCAGCTTGTAAAGATTTAGCATCCATTTCTCCCATGTTTGTTACTAAGACTTTAAACTCTCCTACTGTTTCTGCTTGAGATAATAAACTGTCGGATTTAGCAACAGCAAGTTCTTGTTTAGCTGCTTCTAATGCTTTCTGAGTCGCTTTAAGTTCTGCTTGTAAATTATTGACTCTGTCTCCTATCTCTTCTGGTTTGGCTTTAAACTTATCGCTCAATTCTTTAACTACTTGCTCGCGGACATTTAAGTAGTCTAAAACTGAAGCACCAGCAACAGCTTCAATACGTCTTATTCCTGAAGAAATACCAGTTTCGGAGATGATTTTAAAGATGCCAATTTCCGCAGTATTCTGAACATGAGTACCGCCACAAAGTTCCATAGAAACCCCAGGGAAATCAATTACTCTCACTTCATCAGCATATTTTTCCCCAAACATAGCTGTTGCACCCTTTGCTTTAGCTTCTTCTAAGGGCATAATGTTAACATCTGCTTCATGTGCCTCAGAAATCCAAGTATTAACTAAATCTTCTACCTGCTGTATTTCTTCAGCTTTTAAAGCGCGGGGGGAGTTAAAATCAAAGCGTAGGCGATCGAAATCTACTAATGAACCTGCTTGAGAGATAGAATCATCTACAACTTTCTTTAAAGCTGCCTGTAACAAGTGGGTTGCGGTATGATTAGCTTGGGCGCGACGACGACAAGCGCGATCTATAGTTGCATTTACACTGTCTCCTGTATTAAGAGTACCCCTTTCTATCTTTCCGTAGTGAACAAAGAAACCTGATTCTTTTTGTACATCAGAAATGCGAATTAGGAGATTATCTCCCGACAGATAACCCTTATCCCCAATTTGTCCCCCAGACTCTGCATAAAATGGGGTTGTATCTAGGATAATTTGTATTTCTGTACCTGCTTCAGCCGTTGCTACTGCTTTTCCTTCTACTAAGACAGCTTCCACTTTAGCTGTTGCTTGTAATTGTGTATAACCAGAAAATTCTGTGGGATGGATATGTTCTGCCAGCTTATCTATGCTACCCTGAACTGTAAGATCGATAGTTTCATGGGCTGCTCTAGCTCTAATGCGCTGTTGTTCCATTTCAGCTTCAAAGCCATTTACATCAACAGTTAAGCCTTGTTCTTCGGCAATTTCTTGAGTCAACTCTAAAGGGAAACCATAGGTATCATAGAGAGTAAAGGCATCAACTCCTGATATTTGTCTTTGTTTGGGTTTCTTAACTATAAAAGGCATATTAGGTGATGGAGAATTTGACTGTAGAAGATCATTCATCACATCATTCAACAGGGAACTAGAATTTTTAACTTTCTCAATTATCTCTGCAAGTAATTTTTCTCCTCTTTCCAGCGTCTTGAGGAATTGAGATTCTTCCCGTTGCAATTCATTTTTGATAAACTCTTCCCTTTCTCTGACACTAGGATAAGCAGACTCAGAAAGAGAAATAGCTGTTTCTGCTACCTGGTTAATAAAATTCCCCTCAATCCCTACTAGTCTTCCGTGACGCACCACCCGACGAATGAGACGACGCAACACATAACCTCTATCTGTATTAGAAGCAGTAATGCCATCAGCGATCATATGAACTACAGCCCGCACATGATCGCCTATTACTTTTAGAGATGTCTTAGTTTTCTCATCCGCTTTGCTGTAATTAATCTCTGCTATTGAACTAGCAGTCTTAATAATAGGGAAGATTAGATCGGTTTCATAATTATTGGGTACTTTCTGGAGAATTTGCGCCATCCTTTCCAAACCCAAACCCGTATCAATGTTTTTATTTTGAAGTGGGGTACGGTTTTCTTCTGCATCTTGGTTATACTGCATGAATACCAAGTTATAAAACTCGATAAACCTGCTGTCATCTTCTAAATCTATATTCTCATCCCCCAATTCTGGATGAAAATCATAATATAATTCTGAACAAGGACCGCACGGACCAGTAGCACCAGAATTCCAATAGTTATCATCTTCTCCCATGCGCTTAATACGATGTGGGGGTATTCCTATTTTGTCACGCCAAATTGCAAAAGCTTCATCATCATCTTCAAACACGCTGACAACTATTCTTTCAGGGGGTAACTTATATACTTGTGTGGAGAGTTCCCACGCCCATTCTATCGCTTGTTCTTTAAAATAATCTCCGAAACTAAAGTTACCTAACATCTCAAAGAAGGTATGATGTCTCGCAGTGCGTCCCACGTTTTCTATATCATTGGTGCGGATACATTTTTGGGATGTGGTAGCGCGGGTTTGAGGTGCTTTGCGTTGTCCTAAGAATATTGGTTTAAAGGGTAGCATCCCTGCTATGGTTAATAGTACTGTGGGGTCTTCTGGTACTAAGGATGCACTGGGTAAGATTTTGTGCTGTCTCTTTTCAAAGAATTTCAGGAATTTGTCGCGGATGTCGCTTCCACTTAAGTACTGGAGGGATTCAGCCATAGTAGTTTGTGTAATGCAAGTTGTTGTATCTATTTATTTTTGCATTTTTATTCTCCCGCAGAGGGGTTGATTGCTATGTTGCAAGGTTTGATTGGGAGAAGAAAGAGGGGGTTATGGGTTTTGTCCCATGTTTGATTTTTTCTCTCGCAGAGTCGCCAAGGCGCAGAGGGGTTGATTGCTATGTTGCAAGGTTTGATTGGGAGAAGAAAGAGGGGGTTATGGGTTTTGTCCCATGTTTGATTTTTTCTCTCGCAGAGTCGCAAAGGCGCAGAGGGGTTGATTGGTATGTTGCAGAGTTTTATGAGGAGAAGAAAGAGGGGGTTATGGGTTTTGTCTCATGTTTGATGTTTTCTCGCCCAGAGTCGCAAAGACGCAGAGGAATTTGAGAAAATAACTATCTATACGGTATTAGTTAAGTAATGATTTGAGTTATGAATATAAATAAATTAAATTGAAACTTAATATTTACTAATATGGAGCGAATTTTTACAAGATACATTGAAATTGTTGGTCAAAATAAAGTCAAAGAAACTTTAAAAGAAAAATTACTAGAAGCTACAGAAAATGAAGACTGGAATTTGACAAAAGAAATTACTTGTTTGATAGAAAGTTATTTCAATAATGCAGTCTAAGAAAACGAAACTACCTACAGTAATACTTCTTACTCTAATTTCCCAAAGAAATATAATTGTGAAAAAGAAAAATGCTTGATTGATTTATCTCAATCAGAACAAAAAGAGACAGACAATTTATCAGATAACTGTAATAGTATATTCCAACATCCAGAAAATATTAGGGATGAACCAATATGGAAAAGGTTAAAAATCGTAATTTCTGAGCAACTAGAAATACTAGAAGAAGATATCAATACTGAAACAGTAATTCAAAGTACATATTTAGATATATTAAGCGAACAGAACAATCAAAATAACCACTATCAAAAAAATAATGATTTTTTAACGGGGATTGTTACACTGTTATCAGTCTGTTCTTCATCTAGTTCAGGGGACAGTATATACGGACAGTATATACAGTGATAAGCAATTAGAATTTATAGAATTGATTATGGCAGTTGAAGAAGAGTTTGATATAGAAATACCTGATGAAACAGCAGAACATATAACAACAGTAAAAGATTTGTTTGATGTTGTAATTTCTTATTTTAAAGAACAGTTATTCAGTCACAAGATTGTATAAGGCTTATAAAGCGATCGCATTTCCGCCACAATTGGTAGGGACGAAATGAAATTACCCAGTTCCTTGAAAATAGCGATCGCATTCCTGAATCATTATAATATTGATGCCAAAATTTTCCCCGAAATCCTGTTAGAATTATAAACTGTGATGTAAAATTGGAGCTTAATTGTGTCTCGTAAATGTGACCTAACTGGAAAGAAAGCTAACAACGCTTTTGCTATCTCTCACTCTCACCGTCGGACTAAAAGATTGCAACAGGCTAACTTACAATCAAAACGAGTTTGGTGGCCAGAGGGTAATCGTTGGGTAAAATTGCGCCTTTCTACTAAAGCAATTAAAACCCTTGAAAAAAAGGGGATTCATGCTATGGCAAAAGAAGCTGGAATTGATCTTAATAAGTACTAAAATCGAATCTATTTCATTAAAGATAAACTATTTATTTGAACTGAGAGCGCGATCGCCTATCTTGAGGGAACAAAAGGCGATCGCGCTAAGGCTTGATGTATGAAAATAACATAATAAAATTCGGCAAAAATATTGTATCTTGAGATAATTTAGTAATTCTAAACTAGGTATCGAGCGTGATATTTATCCAAGATACAGAATGGGGAAAAGTAAGTCCTATAGCTTGAGGAAAAAACTGCCGTTTATTGCCACAACGATCATTATATCTATAGCTCATTCATCAATTCAGTCTATTGTAGTACAAGGGCAAAATTTACCTTCTCCCCCATTACCACAGCGACAACAACCATCAACCCCTGAGCGGTTATCTCCTCTCCCAGAAATTCTCCCTTCCCCTGATGTTTCTAATCCTTCTTTTGTTTTACCCCCAGAAGGAATACCAGGTACAATCCTGATTAAAAGATTTGAAATAGTTGGTAATACGGTTTTTGACCCAGAGGAAATTACTCGCCTCACTGAGCCTTATACTCTAAGGCAGATTTCTTTTATTGAGTTGCAAGAAGTAACAAGAAAAATTAGCCAACTCTATCGGGAAAATGGTTACATTACTTCTGGTGCAGTAATCTTACCCCAGATTATAGAAGATAGAGTAGTTAAGGTGCAAATTCTTGAAGGAAAACTTGAAGATATTGAGATATTAGGGCTAAAAAGACTGAATCCTGATTATGTTCGCCGTCGTTTGGAAATTGCTACTCAAGCACCCCTGAATCAAAATAGGTTGCTTAATGCACTACAAGTATTGCAATTTGACCCTTTAATTGCTAATATTAGCGCCGAATTATCCGCAGGAATTGAACCCGGTACTAGTTCGTTACAAGTAGAAGTTACAGAAGCAGATACTTTTTCTGTTACTTTAAATCTGGATAATAATCGAGTACCTAGTGTCGGGACGTTTCGCCGTGGAATAGCAGTTAACCATAATAACTTATTGGGACAAGGCGATCGCTTTAATGTTTCCTATGTTAACACTGACGGTAGTGACACACTGGATAATCTTAGTTATGAAATTCCCATCAATGCTCGTAATGGCAAAATTAGAATAGCTCATGGTCGTGGTGATAGTACCATTATTCAAGAACCTTTTGACTCTTTGGATATTAGGAATAAAACCCGTCGCTACGAAATTTCTTATACTCAACCCATAATACAATCCCTGAATCAGGAAGCGATCGTAGGGATTAGATTTTCTCAAGAAACTTCTCGGACTAGATTTTTAGATGATGAGCCGTTTCCTAATACAGGGAATGCTATCAATGAAGATGGTGAAACTAAAGTCAATGTCCTCCAGTTGTTTCAAAACTTTGTCAGTCGAGATCAAAAACAAGTTATAGCATTGCGATCGCAGTTTAATTTCGGTTTGGATATTTTAGATTCTACAATTGACGAAGTCCAAGCAGGCTCACGGCGGAGTACCTTGGACTCTGAATTAGCAGATAGTAGATTTGTTTCATGGCAAGGACAAGCCCAGTATCTCAGGTTACTCTCTCCCCAGACAACTTTATACATCAGATCGCAATTACAACTAGCCAATGATAGTTTAGTCAGCTTGCAAAAGTTTAGTTTAGGTGGTGCTCTAAGTGTCCGTGGTTATAGTCAAAATGCTTTAGTAGGAGACAACGGATTGTTTATCTCTACAGAAATTCTTAATAACATTGCCACTATTGAAAATCAAGAAATAACTTTTGAGCTTATTCCATTTGTTGATTTTGGTAAAGTTTGGAATACTAAAACAAGTTTACCTGAATCAGTAAATACTCTGTTGTCGATGGGTATAGGATTTCAAGTTTCTCTAGGTAATAACCTCACTGGTCGCATCGACTGGGGAATTCCTTTGATTGAATTTAGTTCTCTGGGAGATTCTCTACAAGAAAATGGGGTTTATTTCTCTATACAAACCCAGCTTTAGCTCTATATGTTATAACTGAGTTCTTGTACCAGCCAACCCTTGATACATTATCTTTTAAAATCTTGACATATTAAAGTGTTAAGCTCTTGTAATATGTTAACTTAAGAAAAAATCAAGATTTAGGGCGAAAATATAATATCCTGTTGATCAACAATCATAACCATCCACCCAAAATCGACGGTTTCTTATGGCCGCGCTAAGTAGTTATGCTCTTAATCTGAGAAAAATCCCGCAAGTAACTCTAATTCTACTAAGTAGTAATTATACCCAAAAAGCTATTATCCCAAGAAAGAATCAAGTTCAAGTTATGGGCTACAGTTCCGATGTCATAAAGTTAGAGCAATACTATGATTTTTAAAATTAATTGATGACAAAGCTCTAATAGTTTCCAATGGTTTAGCTATAGATTATATTGGAAATCGGATAAATATTGTTCCAATTATCTGAATTTGATAATACTTATTACCCTTGGTTAGAGAAATATTTGAAAATCTAGTTTGAGTGTAACTGAAATCTAGACTCTGGGCAAGATTTGAGAATTTTTTAACTTTAATTATTGGTTAAGTAAAATAGGGACTGAAGAAAATTTATTGTAGTTGTATTAATAGGGAAAAACTGTCATGGCAAAAGAAACCAAAATGGAAAAAGCCAAAGCAACCAAAATGGAAAAAGCACAGGCAATTTTTGAAGAAGGAAATAAGTTAAAGGAAAGTGGCAATATTGAAGAAGCGAGCCAAAGTTACCAAAAAGCGATTCAAATGAGGCCAGAATATATAAAGCCTCTCAATGCTTTGGCTGAAATCTACGAATCTCAGGAAAATTGGGAGGAAGCAGTTAAGTGTTATCGACGGATTATCGGACTGAAACCAAATAGTCCATCAGCTTACATTCAGTTAGCAAAAATTCTAGCCAAACAAAATAAAATTTATGGTGCGATCGCAGCTTATCAAGAGGCAATTGCTCTAAAATCTGATGTGTCTGCTATGGTATATAAAAATTTAGGCGAGCTTCTAATTCAAGAAAAAGATGTGGTAGGAGAGGCACTTTCCGCTTACCAAAAAGCAGCAGAATTAAGTTCTGACTGGAAATCAAGCTTTTATATCAACTACGGAGATTTGCTAGCTAAGAAAGAGCAACCAGACGAAGCTATTGAATCTTACAAAAAAGCGATCGCTCTTAGCCCAGATAAAGCCAAAAACTATGTGTCTTTGGGTAACGTTTTGGCACAAAAAGAACGATTAGATGAAGCTATAAGTAGCTATCAAAAAGCCATACAGCTAAAACCAGATATGGCTGTTGTGTATAAAAAACTGGGGGATATTCTGGTTCGGAAAGAGCAGTTTGATACTGCAATTCGTTGCTATCAGAAAGCTTTAGAAATTAATCCAGAAGCGACTTACATCTATAGTTTATTGGGAGATGTTTTTGCTCAACAAGGAAAGGAAGAAGAGGCACAGCATTGCTATGATAAGGCTGATTATTAAAGAAGTCCAAGCAGGAGTCGCCGTTGCACGGTGGAGTACCTGGGACTAATTCCATTATTAAAATTTATTTGACTTTCTAGTTAAGGCGATCGCTTTTGGTACTTCTAGTAAGGACTGTATAGCGTTCGTCTTAATCTTTGTCTAGGTCAATAAATTTGGAAACAGTAAATGGCTATAATGAGGTGTAGCTCTGAAACTAAGGTTTAAAAGCCAAGTAGAGAACCTATAAGATAACCCTATTATTTTGCAATGGCACACAAAACCATACTAATTCATCACCATATTTTCAAAAATGCAGGCACTTCTTTTAATCATGCTTTAAAACAGTATTTTAAGGACAAGTTTGTTGAGTACGATTTACCTAACAGTAGTTTAGTTACCAACGAACATTTAAGAGAGTTTATTTTAGGAAATCCTGAAGCTTTAGCTATATCCAGTCATCATGCTTGTCTTCCTACTCCTCAAGGGATAGATTATCAAACTATTTCTTCCGTATTATTGAGACAGCCATTAGCTAGAATTGAATCGATATATAAGTTTGAGCATCAACAAGAAGCTAATACTGAAGGAGCTATTAAAGCCAAAGAATTTGGATTTAAAGATTATGTTGTGTGGCGGTTAGAGAAAACTCCCAATATGCTTTGTAATTATCAGACTCATTACTGTTCTAGAACTAAGCAATCTGAGATTAACAAACGTCCAACCCCAGAAAGTTTAGAAATAGCCATTAAAAACCTCAAAAATTGTGCCATTGTGGGTACAGTTGAAGGTTATGAAGACTTTTTAACAGTTGCTCAAGATAAACTGCGTCAGTTTTATCCTGACATTAAATTAAGATATACCTTTTTAAACCGAACATCCCCTTCCGTTAGTAGAGTCAAACAAATAAGAGAAAATTTAGTTTTAAAATTGGGAAAAGATTTAGTTCTAGAACTCGAAGACAGAAATCAGCTAGATAATCAGTTGTATGAAGTAGCCTATAATATCGCCTTGGCTAATTTACCCCAACCACAGCCATGATTAAATAACTTATTTGCGTTTGAGGACAATAGCACAAATAGGCACACTAGTATTATCTTCTAGCATAGCTTGCAATTCTAGAGTTGCATCGGTTGGCATGGCTACTATAGAAAGAGATGTTTCAAACCCACTTTCCTCAGCTTTAGGGATGTCAGGATATTGCTGAGTAACTAAAGGGCGCAATTGATCGACGCTAGTTGCTAATAAACTTTGTCCTTCATAGATAATTTCTACCCTGTTAACTTTGGCTCTTTTGCCCAAAATCCAACCTTTAATTAGAAGTGAACCAGCCTTAGCTAGAGTTTGAGGCTGAGGACTACTGATACCAAATCCCCAGAGAGTGTCAAATTCAGTTTTTGGCAACCTTTTTTCAATGGCTACTATTTCTATTTCTGCTTGTATTTGGCTTAACCAATCTTGATGATTAACTAATTGGGTATTAACTTCGTTAAACTTAATTTGTAGTTTTTGCAGTTGCTCTTTGGCAATGAACAATCTTTGTTGAGAATTGGTTAATTCTTCTTGCTTTTGTTGTAACTTTAATTGAGTTTGCCCTAATTCAATTTGAAAACCTTTTCTGATTTGTAGTTGAGCTTGAAGTTGCTCAATTTCTGATTGCAGTTTTTGATTCTGGGTACTCAAATTCTCAATTTCCGATTCATTGTTTTGCAATTGAGCCTTAGCTAATTTTGCTTGTTCACGGTATTTTTCTAAAGCTCCCCCAGATAACCAATTAGATAATTTTAACAGCCAACTCAACTCTTTGCTCCTTCTGTGATCTTAGGTTGCGTCGGTCTAATTCTATCCTAAAGATTTATAATTTAGATTGTTTGTGGAAATAAGCTTCCATTACTTGACGTACCATAGGTGCTGCTACTGAACTTCCACCGCCTCCAGAGTGTTCCGCAAAAGCTACTACTACGATTTCTGGTTGGTCAAAAGGTGCAAAAGCTCCAAACCAAGCATGGGATTTCCCTGGGGGTGCTTCTGCTGTGCCACTTTTTCCTGCTGCTGGCGGGATTTCTGGGACATTGAGTTTGCCTCCTGTTCCTCCTGCTACTACCGCTCTTAAGCCTTGTTTGAGGGTACTAACGCTGGCGGGTTGGAGATTAAGGTTAATTTTTGTAACTTCTTTGGTGCTTAACAGATGAGGGGAAATTTTATAACCGTTATTAGCGATCGCAGAAAACATAACGGCGACTTGTAGGGGGGTAGCGAGGGTAAAACCTTGACCAATAGACATATTTACTGTGTCTCCTGCTGTCCAGCCCCACCCGCGAAAATTACGCCGTTTCCAAGCATCATCCGCAATTAAACCCGAAGTCTCTCCAGCTAACTCGATACCAGTAGGTGAACCAAACCCATATTTTCGCGCCCACTCAATGAGGGCTTCTCCTCCTACACCTCTACCAATTTGACCATAAAAGGTGTTACTACTCCAAGCTAATGAACCTACATAACCCATTTTGCCAAAACCCCGTTTATTCCACTCCCCAAAGCGAGTACCCCCAACATTGAGATAGGGATAAGTTCCGAGGATGGTATTAGGGGGATACAATCCTGATTCCATTCCCGCAGTAGCAGTGACAATTTTAAAAGTAGAAGCAGGAGGAAAACCCCGTAAAGCCAGATTGAGAAAGGGATTACCTTGGGCTTGAAGTTCGCGCCACATTTGGGGAGTAATAGGGTTTGAGAACATATTAGGGTCAAAACTGGGATAGCTGGCGATCGCAAGTACTGAACCATCTTGGGGATTAAGAGCCACTATTGCACCCCTTCTATTTCCCAAGGCGGATTCTGCTGCTTTCTGTACTTCTAGATCGATAGTTAGAGTAATATCTTGTCCTGACTGGGGTGCTGTTTCCCCCAAGATTTGTAAAATTCTACCAGCCCCATCTACTTTTAAATTTAAACTCCCCCATTTTCCTCTTAAGAGAGACTCATAGGAAGCTTCTACCCCCATTTTCCCCATAACGTCTCCCAAACGATACCCCTGTTTTTTGCGCTGTTTGAGTTCTTTGCGGTTGAGTTCTCCTGTATAACCTAAAACATGAGCAGCAACTTTACCCTGGGGATAGTAGCGAACTTTTCCAGCATCTATTTCTAACCATTTCAGTTGTTGGTGATATTCAGCGTAAGCAGTTAGTTGTTTGGCATTGAGGTTACTAGCAATGGGGATGAGACTGGGATAATTGTAACCAGCCTCTTCCACTCGTTTTTGAAGCTCTGAGGCTGGTATTGCGAGGACTTTTGCCAATAAGTCTTTTATATCTTCCCAATTCTCTTGTTTTTGAGCTTTGGGCCATAAATAAGCCGAATAAGACAGGCGAGTAGTAGCTAAAACCTTACCCTTGCGATCAAAGATATTTCCTCGAATTGGGGGTTTGGGAATAGTGCGAATCCGATTTTCTTTAGCTTTAGCGCGGTTGATTTCTCCCTGTTCCAATTGTAAATATGCTAAACGCCCAGCAATACCACCGAAGAAAACTACAGTGATAGTTCCCATAATCAGGAAAGACTGAAATTGTCTTCCGACACTACGTTGTTTATCTGATTGTTTTGTTTTATATGTAGAACCGATTAGGGTCATAAGGAAATGGTGGTTAGTTGTTGAATGGGGAATGGGGAATGGGGATTAAAACTTGCTACTTATAAGTCGGAAAATCAGTATAACCTTCTTTTCCAGAAGAGTACCAAATACTCATATCTGCCGAGGGGTCAAGTTCCCAACCATTAGCAAAACGCTCTACAAGATCAGGATTGCTGATAAAATACCGACCAAAGGCTATAGCGTCTGCTTTACCTTCAGTAATAGCTTTTTCTGCTGTCTCTTGAGTGTAACCGCAGTTTCCAATTAAGGCATTATCAAATACTTGACGAAATTCCTCTAGATTCATGGGTTCTCCTAATTCGTGGAAGCCAAAAGCTAAACCATCAAGGAAATGTAGATAAGCTAGGTTGTAGTTATTTAACTGTTGAGCAACGTATAAGAAAGTTTCTCGATAATCTGGTGAACCCATATCATTAAAAACACCATTAGGAGATAGTCTGACTCCAACTCGCCCCGCAGGAAAAACTGTTAACACCGCTTCTACAACTTCTTGTAAGAAATGATAGCGATTTTCGATACTTCCGCCATAGCGATCGCTTCTATGATTGGTTTTAGATTGGAGAAACTGATCGATTAGATAGCCATTCGCACTGTGAATTTCTACCCCATCAAAGCCAGCATTTTTGGCTCTTTCGGCAGCTTTACGATAGTCTTCCACAATTCCTGGTATTTCTGCGGTTTCTAAAGCTCTGGGAGTCTCGTAGGGCTGTTTCCCATTAGGAGTGTGAGCTTTATCTCCTGCAATTTTAATTGCTGAAGGAGCAACAGGAAGTTTCCCTTCTGGTTGATAACTACTGTGGGAAGCTCGTCCAGTGTGCCATAGTTGCAAAAAAATCGGTGTTTCTTGTTGATGTACTGCATCTACAACGGGTTTCCAAGCTGCTGCTTGCTCATCAGTATAGATACCAGGTGCATTATTCCAGCCATAACCTTGAGTCGAAATTGCTGTAGCTTCGGTAATTATTAATCCTGCACCAGCCCTTTGAGCATAGTACTCTACCATTAAGTCGTTAGGTATTCTGGTTTCCCCTGCTCTTCCTCTAGTCAAAGGTGCCATAAGAACCCGATTTTTTAGGGTCAAATCTCCGATAGTACAAGAACTAAGTAGTGCTGGTGATTTGGTTACAGTAGCCATAAACTCATTGAGAAGTTTTACAGATATATCTTAGTAAAATAATCAGATAATTTGAGGGGTCACTGAGTCAGTATTCAGTATTCATTATTCAGGTATCCGCGAACAGTTTGCGCCAGTACAGGAGTTAGAAATATTGGTACTACTGGTTTCAATAAGGTGGTTGAATATGCTCAAATAAATTTAGCATCCCTAACTTTTAGAATAGATTGATTTAATTTATATTTCTGGCATAAGTTGCTAGTTTGAATATTATCCACAGCCTTGACACAGATAAATATTGATGATGAATTTAATTTGGTAAGAGTTGTGTTTATTCCTAACAATTAATTTAAGATTTATTTATTTTAAGGTAGAATATATAATTTTGATAATATAGTTCAAGGCTAATTTTTCAGTAATGGCAGATATTGTTGATATTGCAGTTAATACAGAAGGATTTACTACTTTAGTTACCGCAGTTAAAGCAGCTAATTTAGTAGAAACTCTTAAAAGTCCTGGTCCTTTTACTGTTTTTGCTCCCACCGATGATGCTTTTGCTAAATTACCACCAGGAACAATTACAACTTTAGTCGATAATATTCCTCAACTGTCAAGAATTTTGACTTTTCATGTTGTATCCGGAAAATATAAGCAAGCAGATTTAGTAGGAATTGATCCCTTGACTTCTGTGGAAGGTTCGCCGATTACTGTTAAAGTCGGAGATAATTTTGAAGTTAAAAATGCTACTGTGATTGCTGCTGATATTGAAGCAGATAATGGCATTATTCATGTTATTGATAATGTCATCTTGATGGGATAAAGCACAAGAAATAAGGAGTCAGTAGGGATGTAGCATACTACTTCCCTACAGGAACACAAAAACTTTGACCAATGGATAATTGATAGTTAATAATTATTTATTATTGGTCTAAATTATCTTATATTATCTCAGGAAGTATCAATTACAACCAAGTTAAAAGAAAAATTGCAACTGACGGTAGTACTCAAGATGTAATGAAGCATTATAGTAATATACACAATTCTCCTGTAGCACCAATATGATTTGTCAACCACTATCTTCTGTGGATTTTCGACAAATTGCCGACTACATTCATTGCATTTAAACCTTTGTTTTCCATTGTGAATGTGACCATTTTTGACAGTTTTCGCACAAGAACAACTTGGGAAATTTGGGATTGGCAGAAGTTTGTTGATGTCAAAGCTTATTCTATAGGATTACTTCTACAAGACTAGCAAATTGGGATTTCCCACACAAGATATGTTCTAATTTTGTTAATATATAGGCTATTTTCCCTAGTTTTTCCCGATTTATTCCCTAGTTTTTCCCGATTTATTCTTAAAATTTTCATCAAGATTTCACAGCGGATAATCTTGAAGCTGCTTGGAGTGGATGATGTAAAAATAGGAGAATTAAAAAAGGTATTGTTGTTTTCTGTACCATTGGACTTATAGTTCTATCAATAAGATACTGCGTTTACGCTTTGTTTATCTCAAGGGACAACTTGCTGGTAAGTATATTTACCAAAATGGAATGCTCTCCTCAAATCAAAATAAGTTTTTTAAATAAATTAGTTGGAATTTTTCATAGACACTGTGCATAAATAAAAAATATTTTGCATAAGTAATATATAACTGGAATCTGTATTTTGAAAGTTGAATTGAATTCCAACAATTTTGATTAAAATTAGACAATCATAAAGACATATGAATAGTTCTCAATAGGATTGATAAGAATAAGCTCCAGATACGAACAGACGAGGATTTTTGATTCGTCTAATTAAACAGATTTTACACCATTCATAACTCATTAAGGAGAAACTAATGGACAATTCATTTCCCCAAAATTCCGTACCCTCAGAATCCAACATTACATTAGAAATTAAGGTTGAAAATTTAGCTCCAGAAAATGGTGCTTTCATCACTCCAGTTTGGTTTGGTCTTCACGATGGTAGTTTTGATACTTTTGACGTTGGCGAAGATGCTTCTTCTGGAGTTATGTACCTAGCTCAAGACGGTCTTACTGGCAATGAAGGTAGTGTTCCAGGTGTAGTTGAGGCTGTAATCGACCTTGGCTTAAATCCTGACGTTTTACCACCAGAAGAAAATACTATTGCGGGTATATTTGCCAATAGTTCTGCAGCAGCTAATGGTGGTACTCAAGGTGTAGTTATTAGTCCTGACCTTCCCCTAGGACTTTTTCCTGGTCAAAGTCTTTCCGTAACTGTTGATATTGACAGTAATAATTTAGATAACAATCGCTTTTTTAACTACGGAGCTATGTACTTTCCTAGCAATGATGCTTTTGTAGCTAATGATGATGCGATAGAACTTTTTGATGCTTTTGGTAACTTTATTGCAGAGGACATTATTATTACTGGAGATGATGTCTGGGATGCGGGGACAGAAGTCAACGATGAAAGCCCTAACAACGTACCTTTTACTTTTGATGAAATTGGCAATGGTATTGAGGAAAATGGAACAGTCCAACCTCATCCAGGCTTTCTCCCACCAGGTAGTGGTGGAGTCTTAGATTTTAACGATGGAGTTTTTGGCAATGCCGACTTTACTGCTTCAGACGATCCAATTTTTCGCATTTCTATTAATCCTGTAATTAATGGTAGTAGTGAAAGCGATTTGCTTTTTGGTACTAGTAATAGAGAAAAAATTAGAGGATTTGAGGGAGACGACCAGATTCTTGCCGGTGCTGGAGATGATACGGTAGAAGGTGGAGCAGGACGGGACCACATTTTAGGCAATAGAGGAGATGACTATTTATTAGGAAACAGAGGTCGAGATGTAATTCTTGGCGGTGCTGGAGATGACACGGTAGAAGGTGGAGCAGGACGCGACCAAATTTTGGGGAACAGAGGAGATGACTATTTATTAGGAAACAGAGGTCGAGATGTAATTCTTGGCGGTGCTGGAGATGATTTAATAGATGGAGGTAAAGGCAATGACCGAATTTCAGGTAATTCTGGTGCTGACCAATTTGTCTTGAGATTGGGTGATGGAAGAGATACGATTCTGGATTATCAAGACAACGTCGATTCTTTTGCCTTAGCTGATGGCTTGGAATTTGAGCAGTTAACTATTACTCAAGGTGTCGGGGAAGCTGTCATTAGCGTTACTGAAACTAACGAAGAGTTGGCTGTTATTTTCGGTGCTAATGCGGACAATATCACTGTAGAAGATTTTACTAATTTAGTGTAATCAATACCGAGTTTTTTCAATAGCTCGAAAATATGTGTATTTCTCCTGACGGGGTGACAAGCAACCTATAAGTTAGGCAGGGCGGGCTTTCTGGTATTGCGATAGCTGAAAAGATTTGAGCAATATTTTGCTCAAAATCATCTTTAAATCCTAATCCCTCGTTATGAAATAAAGATAAATGAATTTATCTTTTCAGCAGGTTATCGTGTAAAAAGCCCGCCCTGCCGTACCTTTGACTGTGTTGTCACCCCGTCAGTTTACAAGGAGCAAATCTCACCAATGCTAGTTTTATTGGTGCAGACCTTAGTGAAGCTAACTTACAAAATGCAAATTTATCCAGAGCTAAATTGGTTCAAACTCAATTAGATAAAACCGATTTTACAAAGGCTACTCTTACTGGGGCATATGAAGAATAGAATTTCCGATGCAGAACTAAGGCGGATATTAAAACTACCTAGTAATAGGGAAGGCGATCGCATCCTTAAAGATTTGAAAGAGAGGAAATATTACGAATCAAAAGAGGAGTTTCTCCAACATTTCCAGGGGATAGTTCTGCCCGATCTTGGTGTTCCTTTTAATCCTTTCAATGCTTGGGTAAGCGTAATTGAGAAAGATCAAGAAATTCTAGATGAATTGAATCAATTTTTAACTTCTGCTGAAAATGCAGATCGAGTAAGGAATGGATTAGAAGCTGAAAATTCTGGTGTTTTTGGTGGAACAAGTAAAGTCAAGATTGAAGATGCGATCGCAGAACTCTTAATCGGACAAATATTCTCAAATAAAGAAGCTTTCATCAAAAGATTGTATGAACTTAAATATCCAGATAAAGACTATAATTAACTAGCTTCTATCAACTTCCTTGCAGCTTCTAACATATCAGGTGCAATCTCCTTAAGGTCTTCCCTGTTATTGAGATAAGCTTCCAGTGCGTCTATAGGATCGAGAGTATCCCCTAAGCCTAACTCTGGAAGACGGGGACGCGCTAACTGACTAACTAATTCTGGACGAATTGTATAGCTATGAGCCAATTTTAAAGCTTCGTCTAAAGCTGTGGTAGTAATAAGTTCTAGTTGTTCAGAACGCAACTTATAGATGAGACGTACTACTGCATCCCTAATGTCTTTACTGGCGATCGCATCTAAGATTTTTTGTTGTGGTTCTTCTGCTTCTGATACATCCACTTCAATAGTACAGAAAGTCCGCACAGGTAAAGGACAAAATTCCCATTGCACCTCCCCTTTTACCAGAGCGATCATTACATAACCCTTATCTTCTTTCTCCTCACTAAAATCAACACGCTCAATACTTCCTGGGTAAATTATGGGAGGGTTATTAGCTGGATTGAGGTTTTGATGTTTATGAACATGACCCAACGCCACATAATCTAACTCAGGACGAATCAGAAAAGAAACAGGAATAGTAAAGCCCTTTCCTACTGCTAAAAATCTCTCTGCCCCCAAATTAGCTCGATCTGCCATCAAATGTCCTAATAACACCGTAGGAATTGCTGGATCGAGACGACGGATTTCTGCTTCTATTACAGGTTGCAGACGTTCTAACAATAACTGACCAACTTCCCCTAAAGATAGCCCTTCAGTTTCAGGACGAGTTAACAAAGTGGAATGATTTAGCCAGGGGAGGGTAATAACTTGAATATCCCCATTAGCGGTAGTAATTCTGTGAGTTGTAATGGTGTCTCCCACAATAAACCCTGGTACAACCAAAGTGCGATAAATCGACAAACTAGCACCCCCAGTACCTTGAGAATGCTGATCGTGATTCCCCACTAATAGAATGGTAGGAATTTTCGCATCTGCTAAACGACGAAACTGACTTGCAAAAGCCTCATGAATATAGGGCGCAGGTGTCGCATCAGGAAAAGCATCCCCCCCAAACAAAACTAAATCTGCTGGTTCACTAATCGCCCTGTCTATACAGATACTTAAAGTCTTAATAAAATCTTCCAGCCTAGTATTTATCGCTGTTTCAGGATTAACCTTCCCGTGAGAAAAGCCACTCCCCATGTGAATATCAGAAAGATGCAGAATTTTAATACTCATCAAATTAACGTGCGCTTCTTCTACCCCTAGCTTCTTTCTATGAGGGAGGAGAAGCGCACCACTAAAACCACAGGAGCGCAGCGACATCCATATAGCAAGATAACTAGGGTTTACAAGATAACTAATTCGCTATATATGTTAAAAACAGTGAATTAAGTTATTATGTACGCCACCCAAAAGAATCAACTCAGAAGACTTAGCAAGCAAGAGTTTAAGGCTCTTGTAGCTTTGACTCGCTTGAGTAAAAATCTGTTTAACGTGGCCTTGTATGAATGCAGACAATATTTCTTTGCTGAAAGAAAACGTCTGACTTATGAATCTAACTACCATATCTGCAAGTTCAATGAGAATTATCGGTTGCTTAATACCGATATTGCTCAACAGACGATGAAAGTGGTAGATAGGAGTATGCGGTCTTTCTTGGGATTGCTTAAGGCTATTAGTATCGGACGTTGTGACCAAAGACCACAATTGCCTCGTTACTTGCCCCAAGAAGGTTATTTCCCTCTGATTATTCCTCGAATCAAACTTAAAGATGGAATATTTGCTGTTCCTATGTCTCGCGAGTTTAAAAAGGAGTATGGAGAGGTTAAAATCCAACTGCCAGAAAGACTGAAAGACAAAGAAATTAAGGAGGTAAGAATACATCCAAAATATTCCGCTCGATGGTTTGAAATAGAATATATATATGAAGATGAAAAAATAGAAACATCTGTTGATCCTAGTAAAGGTATTGCTCTCGATTTGGGGGTTGATAATTTGTGTGCTTGTATTGATACCGACGGGCATCAATTTTTGATTGATGGTAAACGACTCAAAAGCATAAATCAGTGGTACAATAAGCAAAATGCTTATCTTCAGTCCAAGAAAGACCAACAAGGTATAAAGTCTTTTACCCATAAACAGGCAAGACTTTATCAATGGCGTAATAATTGCGTCCGAGACTATTTGAATAAAGCAGCAAAGGTAATAATTAACCACTGTCTCGAATATCAAATAGGGAAATTGATAGTTGGGTACAACCCAGGTATCAAACAAGAAATTAATATTGGAAGGCTTTGCAACCAAAACTTTGTGAGCATACCTTTTTGGAAATTGAGACGAAAACTTGAAGCTCTTTGTTTTAGGTATGGAATTGAATATCAAGAACAAGAGGAGTCCTACTCGTCGAAAGCAAGTTTTTATGACCGAGATGAAATACCTGTTTACAACGCCGACAATCCCACTAAACACAAGTTCTCTGGGAGGAGAATAAAGCGTGGATTGTATCGGACAAAAAAAGGTAAACATCTTGTTTCGAGTGATATTAATGGAAGTGCCAATATATTAGTTAAAAGTATGCACAGACTCGATAGAGAGCGAGTGATATCATTTCCCTTTAAATTTGCTACAGATGACTGATGGGGAGACAAGGGAGACAAGGAGGACAAGGGAGATTAATGTGCAGCATATCTAAAGTGATTTGATATGAGTAGCGGGTTTTTGGCTAACCCTTTAAGGATTTTTATCTCTTAAGAATCCCCCAAATTCCTAGAACGTTCGTTCAGGATTGATTTGTGGGGAGTGTCAATTTGTTTCCTGCTCTTTTTCTTTGACTTCTTGACAAATAGGCTTACTTATTTATTATTAGTTCAGAGTAATTTCTAGAGTTTGATTGAGTTTACCAGTCCCAGAGCTTTGTTGGGTTACGCTATTAGTGGAACTTGTTAGCTGTACTGTTATAGATGCAGTGGATGGATAATATTCCGCTACTATCTCGACCTTATTGTTACCCCTAATCAGATAGGGTACTAAATTTATTTGATTGGAACGCTGTTTTAGCTGCTGGATAACTCGACCATTCACTTTGATAGTTCCATTAATACTTTGAAGGGACTGAAGACTATTAATTTTCAGCCAAATAGGATGAGCTAAATCATGGCTATCTAAACTAATAGAAGTTGTTTGAATAGAACTAGACTCTATATATGACTTATTATTAGATGGCACAAAAATAAAATTATTCTCATTATCAACTCCCTTAGTAATAGTAACTGTATCTAATAAAAGATAAGCCTTACCTGTACCTGGTTGAAAGTAGCTGAACGAAGAACTCGCTTTAACCTTGGGAATAGCTAATAATAAAGCTAACCCCATAACAATAAACATTGATAGCTTATTCATAATAAAGTTAATTTCCTTATAGGGATTAAACAAAAATAAAAGCAGAATTGTCGATACTCAAATTAGCATCAACATTTTCTAAAATAGCGATCGCTCAATAGCAGAGATATCCGTTCTACTAGTCAATTCTGACATCTAGTAATAGCATATACTTTAGACTATTTATGGCATTAGCCACAAAATTTAGCTTCTGGCGACAATGACTAAAGATACACTATTTGCTTTATCTCTTTTTCCCTATCTTGGATTTCTCTGGTTTCTAACTCGTTCAGGAGAAACCCCTCGTTTAGCCTTAATTGGATTTTATGTACTTTTAATTTTTGTAGCGGTTACAATTCCTGCGGGAATTTATGCCCAAGTTCATTATGGTGAATCACTTGCTAATGTAGATTGGCTACATGGGAGTGCAGAACTATTCTTAAGCTTTTCTAATATCCTAGTAGTTTTAGGTTTTCGACAAGCAATATTAGGGCAAAAAAAGCAATAAGTAGTTACGCGCTCATTAATTAGGTAGTTCAAATAGGGAATAGGGAATGTACAAATAATTTTGTAATGCTACTTCAAATCTTTTGAACATTGAACTGACAAATGTTGCCCAATTAACTTCAATCCCAGATGCAATAGGTTGAATTTATTAATGAATTGACCAATAACAAATGATTCGAGGGGTATTACCCTAAAAAAATCTCAATAGTTTTGAGACTCAATCTAAGAATAATACCTAATAGTTAAAGATATTTTCGTAAAATATCCACCTTATCGGTTTTTTCCCAAGGTAGGTCTAGGTCATTTCTACCGAAGTGTCCATAAGCTGCGACATTTTGATAAAAGCGACCACCTTTTTCTGTAGGTAGGTTACGAAGATTGAGGGTTTGAATGATTCCAGCAGGACGCAATTCAAAGTAATGTTTAATTAGCTGTAGTATTTTATCTTCCTCAATTTTGGCAGTACCAAAAGTCTCTACAAAAATACTTACTGGTCTAGCTACCCCAATAGCATAACTTACTTGAACTTCACACTTATCCGCCAAACCCGCAGCAACTATATTTTTAGCTACATAACGACAAGCGTAAGAAGCACTACGATCTACTTTTGTAGGGTCTTTTCCTGAAAATGCACCACCACCATGACGAGAATAACCACCGTAGGTATCAATAATAATTTTTCTTCCTGTTAGACCTGAATCTCCTTGGGGTCCCCCAATAACGAATTTGCCTGTAGGATTAACTAGAAAACGAGTATTCTCATCTGGTTTAATTGCTAAATCCGAAAACACAGGAAGTACTACGAATTCCCACAGATCATTCTTGATTTTTTGCTGGATTTTGCTGTCTTCAGTAATATCCCCAATAGTTTCTGTATGCTGGGTAGAAATTAAAATGGTGTCAATTCCTACTGGTTTACCATCTTCGTATATAACCGACACCTGGGTTTTACCATCAGGACGCAGATAAGGAAGTTCCTCTGTTTTGCGAACATTTGCTAGACGACGAGAGATACGATGTGCCAAACTAATAGGCATCGGCATTAGTTCAGGGGTTTCGTTACAAGCATACCCGAACATAATACCTTGGTCTCCTGCACCAATTTGGTCTAGTTCATCATCACTGAGTTGCGTTCTTTGTTCTTGTGCTGTTGTCACTCCTTGAGCAATATCAGGTGATTGTTCATCTAAAGCTACTAAAACAGAGCAACTCTCGGCTGAAAAGCCGTTATCACCGTGAATATAGCCAATTTCCGCTATTTTTTTTCTAGCCAGATCGATATAATTTACTTGTGCTTTGGTAGTAATTTCACCAGTAATTAACACTAAACCTGTGTTTACTATTACTTCTGCTGCAACACGACTTAGTGGGTCTTGTGATAGTAGAGCATCTAAGATAGCGTCGGAAATTTGATCGCATATTTTATCAGGATGACCTTCTGTAACTGATTCTGATGTAAATAAATAACGACGAGACAATTTTGTTAATTCCTCTATAGGTAGGTTTGTTAGTAATAGATAGTGTAATCCATAGTTTTTAATATCAGTTATTTTTGATCTGATAAAAAAATTTTAATTTGCTGAAGATTTCTAATTTCTACATCTGCGGTCTCTAGATGACCAGCTAATGATTCTGACCAAGAAATACCTATTGTACCTGCTGCTCCTGCTTTCTGAGCCATTTGAATATCCCCTAGGGAGTCTCCAATCATTATGGTTTGAGAGGGGGATACTTCTAACATTTGACAAGCTTGAATAAATAATTGAGGGTCTGGTTTACTCAAGGCGCGATCGCTTCCTAAAGTTAGATTAATATAGTCATAAAGCTGGTGGCGTTTCATAAACATTTCTACTTCTAAGGTTGAATCAGCAGATACAATACCCAGTTTTAGACCCGCTTCTGAAAAAGCTTGCAGTATTTCCATGATACCAGGAAACAAAGGACTAGATTTTGCGGTTTTGATGCAGTTTTTTTGGGCTTGTTCAAAAGCATTATCAACTATTTGTTTGGCTTCAAACCAACTGTATCCTTTCTCTGCAACATAAGCAGCAGCAGCAATAGCGTTTTCCCCTCGACTTCCTACTGCCATTAAACCTGTTGGTTCAAAAATACTATCTCTGATTCCGAAAGCCGAAAGCAGAGGTTCACTGAAATTTGCAGTAGGTTTAATCTGAGATTCTATAAGGCGTACTCTTTCTTTGGCTAAATCCCGTAAAAAACTGTAAGAATTTTCCAGAGTACCATCTTTATCCAATAGGATTGATTTAATGTTAGTAAATTTTCTAACACCACAGCAAATCGTTACCAAGTTATTATCTCCTCAATTTCAATAAAAAAAACGCGAGAGGTTTATTGTCTTCTCGCGAATTCCATTTTCAATTAACAAAATGTCAGATTTTCCACAAATCTTTATTCTTCTTCTTCTGTTGCTACTTCCATTTCTGCTTCAGGTTCAGAAGTAGCCTCTTCTTCTACTGGTGTTTCTGGTTCTTCTACTGGTGTTTCTGGTTCTTCACTAGCAGTAGGAATCTCAGTTTCTTCCAAAGTTAAACCTTGAGCTTCAGCAAGAAGTTTTTGACGGTATTTTTCAGCCATTTCTTCAGCTTTTTCAAATACCAGTTCTCTATTTTTCAGCATATCCCCTGGTTCGGGTTCTAATTGCTTGGTAGAAAGAGATATTCTGCCTCTTTCTGCATCTAAGTCAATAATCATGACTTTTAATTCATCGTTAACTCCGAATACACTGTGGGGAGTATCGATGTGATCGTGAGAAATTTCGGAAATGTGTAGCAGACCACTAACTCCGCCGATATCGATAAATGCACCGTAAGGTTTAATACCTCTTACTGAGCCTTTAACTACTTGACCTACTTCTAAGCCATTCATCTTACGCTCTACTAAAGCACGGCGATGACTTAGGACTAGGCGATTACGCTCCTCATCTACTTCTAAAAATTTGAGGGGTAAATCTTCTCCTACTAAATCTTCTTTAGTTTCTTTGGCGCTGATGTGAGAACCAGGAATAAAACCTCGCAGACCTTCTATCCTAACTAATGCACCACCGCGATTTGTGGCAAATACATTAGAACGAACTGTTGCATCTTCTTGTTGAAGTTGTCTTACTCTTTCCCAAGCACGCATATATTCAATACGTCTAATGGATAGAGTTAACTGTCCATCTTCATTTTCGTCGGTAAGAATAAAAAATTCTCTAGTTTCTTCGGCTTGAAGCACCTCTGAAGGGTCATCAACTCGGTTGATTGACATTTCCTGAATGGGAATATAGGCTGCTGTTTTGGCACCGATGTCAATCAGAGCTCCCCTCGGTTCCATGCTAAACACTGTTCCTGCTACTACATCGCCAGGACTGAAGTGATAATCATATTTATCGAGAAGGGCTGCGAAATCTTCGTGAGTGAAACCAATGTCTCTAGTACTATTTACTTGCTGATTGACCATGTGTGTTAGTTGTCCTTGTTTTTATTCTCTCTTTGGTTAACGTGCCTCCCATTTATGTACACTCTCAATGAGATTGTGTAGCCTACACCCACATTCAGTGTTTTTCATACGCATTAAAACAAACTCACCTCATCTGTTTTATCTAACTCGGTGGGTTTGTTGCGATTTTGGTGTTTATTTTGCTTCGGGGCAATATTCCATTAAACTATTCTAACTTTTTCTTGGGTCAGAACCAACTAATTTTTCAGATTTTTCTGATTCAGTCTCTATTGGTCTTAATCTGTAATTCTGTTTTGGTCACAATTTTTGGATTCAACCCACTCCCGAAATATGTCTAAAATTTCTAACAAATTAAGCGAGCCACCTGCCCCTTGAAACTTGCCATTATTTATAAGACAGCTAATCCAGTCATTATCAGAAGTTTGGACTGAAATGTCTTGAAAATCATAATCTTCAAGTTCTGTTTCCAATAGATCGACAAGAATCAGCCAACCAGAATTATCTAAAGTTTTAATTTCAATTCCATAAGTATGCTCCCAATCTCCATCGCATTGAGATTCATACCAATTTTGTAGCAAAATAAAAGAATTTATTTCCATGATTATTTTGGGATTTCAGGTTCTGTTGGAAAAAATCTAAACAGATAGCAAAACAGTAAACAACCTTAAATTTTTATATGAAATACCAAAAAAACGCTACAAATAAAGGAAACTCACGTTTTGCACCTTAGAACTTAAATAGATATTCCGTGGGAATATTGAAGCTAATAGCACGCCAGCTAAAGGCTAACAGCAGTGTAGTTGTTGTTGGGACTCTCAATTTCCCCAGTTAGTGTATTGTTTTGTAGTTGATTTAGGGTTTCTACAAAATCTTTGATGCCTTGAAATTTGCGATAGACTGAGGCAAAACGAACATAAGCAACTTCGTTTTCTCGGCTGAGACGTTTTAGTACTAATTCTCCGATTTCATTACTAGAAAATTCTCTAGTGATGCTCTGTTGTATAGTATTTTCTATTTCATCTACTATAGATTCTATGGTTTGGTGAGATACTTCGGTTTTTTCACAGGCTCTCATGATACCCCTAAATAACTTTGAGCGATCAAATGATTCTCTACTACCATCCCTCTTAATTATTGTCACAGGAACAATCTCGATACGTTCGTAGGTGGTGAAGCGATATTTACAATTAAGGCATTCTCTTCTGCGTCTAATGCTTTGTTTAGCTTCCGTAGAACGAGATTCCAGAACGCGACTTTCTTTATGCTGACAATTGGGACATAGCATGATTTTTTTTATACTAGGTTAGGTTCATATTTTCAGGTTAATTAAATTTGTTTCCAAATATAAACCTGAGCCGTTTGCTTTATACTAATCTGCTAATAGCAGGTTACAACAGAAAACGACTCAGAACTGCAAAAAAACTTAAAATATATGAAGTTGAAAATTAGTTATTTACTTTTCAATACGGGGTGGTTCGCGAAATGCGATCGCAAAAAATAGTACGGCTAGTGCCATAGCTAAGATTAGAATGTAAGCAACGCTTTCCATGTTTTTCTCTGCCTCTCTTTTTATATTTAATATTTTATCAAGAAAACTACAACTAATAATCTAACTAAGAAAATTCTCTGGAAATAGCCTCAAAAATAAAGAGCGATGAGGGAATATTTACTTTCCTTCATCACTCTTATCAAGCCTTCAGATCTGCTTAGATAGCTTCTTTACGACGAGTAGATTTATCACCTACTTTGGCATAGAAGCCCCATTCTACTTGTGCCTCTTCTAGTTCGGGGTCAACACCAGCAAATACGTCTCTGTACAGGGTACGAGAACCATGCCAAATATGACCAAAGAAGAATAGTAAAGCGAAACAAGCGTGACCAAAGGTAAACCAACCTCTGGGACTGGTGCGGAATACACCATCAGAGTTGAAAGTTTCGGTATCAAACCCGAAAGCTTCACCAAGTTGTGCTTTACGAGCGTATTTCTTCACCTGTTGAGGATCGGTGAAAGTTTGTCCGTCTAAAGAACCGCCGTAGAACGCAACACTAACGCCACTTTGTTCGATACTGTATTTAGATTCTGCACGACGGAAAGGAATATCAGCGCGGACTACTCCATCAGCATCTGCTAGAACCACAGGGAAAGTTTCAAAGAAGTTAGGCATCCGACGCACGAATAGCTCTCTTCCTTCACTATCTTTAAATACAGCGTGTCCTAACCATTCTTGAGCAATACCGTCACCACTTACCATTGAACCAGTACGGAATAAACCACCTTTAGCGGGGCTGTTTCCTACATAGTCATAAAAAGCAAGTTTTTCAGGGATTTCTGACCAAGCTTCAGATTCAGATTTACCATCTGCGATCGCAGTTTCTACACGACGCTGAATTTCTTGTTGGAAGTAGCCTTGATCCCATTGATAACGAGTTGGACCAAATAATTCTATGGGAGTAGTAGCGTTACCATACCACATTGTTCCAGTAACGATGAATGCTGCAAAGAAAACTGCTGCAATACTGCTAGATAGTACAGTCTCAATGTTACCCATCCTTAGTGCTTTATAAAGTCTTTCGGGAGGACGAACACTGAGGTGGAACAACCCAGCAATAATTCCCACAATACCTGCTGCGATGTGGTGAGCTACAACTCCACCAGGGTTGAAGGGGTTAAACCCAGCAGGTCCCCATTCTGGTGCTACTGCTTGGACATGACCAGTTATGCCATAACCATCGGAAACCCACATTCCAGGTCCCCAAAGACCTGTGAGGTGGAATGCTCCAAAACCGAAGCAAAGCAAACCAGATAAGAAAAGATGAATACCAAACATTTTTGGTAAGTCCAGTGCTGGCTTACCAGTACGAGGATCGACGAATAATTCTAAATCCCAATAAACCCAGTGCCAAACTGCTGCTAAGAACAGTAGTCCTGAGAGAACGATGTGTGCGATCGCAACTCCTTCAAAAGACCAGAAACCAGGATCAACCCCAGTTTCACCAGTGACGCTCCAGCCACCCCAAGAACCTGTTACACCCAAACGTGCCATAAAAGGTAATACGTACATACCTTGTCGCCACATGGGATTCAAAGCGGGATCGCTTGGATCGAATACTGCTAGCTCAAATAGAGCCATTGAACCTGCCCAACCTGCTACTAAAGCGGTGTGCATTAGGTGAACTGAGATTAGACGACCTGGATCATTCAGGACGACTGTGTGAACTCTATACCAAGGTAGTCCCATTGACTACACTCCTCCTGTTGAGTAATTTGCCTACTTAGACTTTTATGTTCTAATTTGTATTTTTTTTTGTCTTATGCTCTTACTCCCTCGAAGGTACTCCCCCTATGATTAGGTGAAATATGCTTCGACTTCGTCAAATATTTCTGACGGTGAGTAGCAAAGAGATAGACTTAATTTAGGATGTCTTGATTTTCCTATTATTTAAAGAAGTGTAACTATTGTTAGAACCTATTGCAAGAGTTAACGGTTTTTATCTGATAAAAGTTAAGAATTATTACATTATATTTTTTGGGTGCTGAATGATTGTTTCGGCTTCAGTAAGAACTTTGATAGCTTGTTCAGCAGTGATTAAACGTTTGAGTACTACTTGTCCGATATTTGATTCCTCTTTGGCTATGGGCTTAACCTCAAGCATAATCACCTCATCTTCTACCTGATAAAGCCACAAAGTTTCTCCTCGTTGCAAAATTCCACAGTTGAGACGTTGGATGTATGGTGGTTTGCGCCAAGTTGCTTGACCCCATAAACCACCAAATTCCCAAACTCTTCCATATGTCCATCCTTCTGAGAGAAAAAAATACTTCACGTTTATTAGACCTCTTTGGGTAAGTATGATAAATCTCGGTGTGCTTCAAGTAGCTTTGCACCTAAGTAGCAAGTGAGGAATTTTGGTAAAAATAAAATCAAACTAAAGAAATGGAAAAATTCTTCCTGTAGGAAAGGATCATAAAAATATAAGTTCTGAATTATTTATTATGTTTCCTTTTTTCTTTGTTCCCTGTAGTGGGGAAAAATCTATGTCTGCTAAAAGTTATAAAGAACGGAGACTTAAGTTTCTCCAATGGATCAGAGACGATCTAGAAACTCGACTGGCGGGAATTAATGCAGCTATAGCTACTCTAGAACGTCAATTGAATCAAGAAGAGACTACTTAGTGAGTAACTTGTAGTTGAATACCACCACTAGAAAGCTTAGTTACCCAAAAATCTAAATTGGGGTCTGCGATCGCCTTTTTGACTTTCTCGGCTACAGTTTTAGCCTGGGATTCTGACTCACAAAGGGCGAATACTGTAGGCCCTGAACCCGACATCATTGTACCTAGCACTTCACAATTAGCAAAGGCAGATTTTACCTGAGCAACTAGGGGATATTCTGGTAAGACAACTTTTTCCAGGTCATTGTATAGTAAATTCCCAATTTCTCTACTATTTTGATGGGTAATAGCACTGACTAAAGCTCCAGAATTGACTAATTCCCGACGGATTTTGATATTTTCTGGCTCAGAGACATAGTTTTTACTGTAGTGTTGACGATAAGTTTTGTATGCCCAGGGAGTTGAAACACTAATATTGCGGTGTTTGGCGAGAATTACCCAGAGATGATCTAAGTCTGGGATGGGGTCTAAGGTTTCTCCTCTACCTGTGGCGATCGCTGTTCCTCCAGAAATACAAAAAGGAATATCCGAACCTAGTTTCGCTGCTAATGCTTCTAACTCAGGCTTAGTTAAGCCTAATCCCCACATCAAGTTAATTCCTACCAAAACAGCTGCTGCGTCGGTTGAGCCTCCAGCCAAACCTGCTGCTACGGGGACATTTTTCGTGATGGAAATATCAACACCACCATAGTTAGCATAAACTTCAGGAAAAGTTTTACACATAAGTTGGGCAGCGCGATAAGCTAAATTCGTCTCATCTGCTGGAACTTGAGGATGATGACAGTGGAGAGTAATAGCTTGAGTATCATTGGCTTTGATATCAATGCGGTCTGCTAGTTCGATACTCTGAAGAATCATCACTAATTCGTGAAATCCATCAGGGCGATCGCCAATTATTTCCAGATAAAGATTTATTTTCCCAGGAGCAATTAGAGAATAAGATTGCATAGTTATAAGAGCGATTCAAACTAAACTAACTATACTCAATTGCGGGAATTACTTACACAAAATTTCTGATTATCAACTAGTATTTTGATTGAGCAAATTTACTTAATCTTTTTATTTAGCTAATTTTTTAGAGCAGTAATTAGATAGATTTTTGGGAATTATAAAAATAGAAATAATACTCAAAAAAATTCCCAAGAATAAATTATGAACAAAATATCTAAATTAATACTTTTATCTATAAGTTTTAGTTTGATACCTTATCATATTTCAGCACAGCAAGAGTCTGGATGCTTTATGCTAGATAGTAATGGGAATCCTAGGGATTTAGGTCATTTGTGTGGGGAATCTAATTTTAAATCTCGTACCCAAAGTATTACTAATCCTAGACAAGTTGCGCCTAATAATTCTGAACCTGATGTATTCGTTGTCCCCATCAAGAGAAGAGAAGGGGGAACACCAGTAATTGAAGTTAAATTTAATGACCGATATGTTTTTGAAATGCTAGTGGATACTGGTGCTACTTGGACGGTCATCACTAATCAAATGGCAAAAACTCTCAAGGTTAAACCACAACAATCTCTTACCTTTCAAACTCCTAGTAGTAGTAGTGTCGAATTTGATATTGCTCAAGTTCCTTCTGTAGCAACGGGGGGAATGGTTAGTGAAGATTTATATATTGCGATCGCTCCTAGTTTAGAAATTGGACTTCTCGGACAAAATTTTTATCAGATGTATGACATTACGATTAAGTATGGTGTTATTGAATTTCGTCCTAGATAAAACACCACTTAAATAAAAGTAGGGACGCTTCACAAGAAACGCCCCTGACTCTGATGATTAAGTCTCAGGACTAGAGTTTAGAAAGTGAAAGTAGTTCTAACTACACCAATGAAAGCATCGTCTTCATCGTTATCTCCGTTAGGTGCTTGAATCCAAATTACACCAGGAGTGATAGATATATGGTCGTTAAGTTGGTATTTGTAAAAGCCTTCAACGTGGATAGGAAGATCGTCGTCTTCACCCTCGTAGGGTTCTGCACCTATAATAACACCGCCCAAGCTACCTTCTTTAAGGAGGTCTGGGAATGCTAAAGCAAGACCATAAGACCAGATTTCAGAATCACTCCCTCTACCTTCAGCAGCATCAGCATCAGCATACATACCAAAGGCGTTAATTGCTAATCTAGTACCAAATTGATAGGAAGCAGCTACACCATAAGCATTGACACTCACTTTCCTAAATTCACCTAGAGGTTGTCTAGCGTTAACAGTACCAACTCCGAGGTCGAAAATATTGTTATCTCCAGTATTAGGAGAAAATTGACCATTGACGTAAGTTGCAGCTAATTGCAGCTTGTCATCTAACAAGTTGACAGTAACTTGTCCTAAGACGGAGTATTCTTCGTTGAATAGACCACCATCAGTATCGTCATCAGGGTTAAATGTGTCACCACCAAAGAAACCAGCACTGACAGTGACCATATCAATGGGATTGACATTGATACCGATACCGCCACCAGAAGCTAGACCAATTTTGTAGATGGGGCTAGATTCACCAAAGCTAGAGAGAGAGCCAGTAGCACCAGTGAAAGAGTCTAGATAGGGGCTAACAGAAGGAACAAAGTCAACCCAAAGAGGGAAAACAGCAGGAAGATAAACGTCAATTTTGTCGCCAATGGGGAAGTAGTAAGCTAACCAACCAATTCCTACATCATTATCGCTATCAGAAGTTTGGTAAGTGAATGCACCTGTATCTATTCCGTTAAATGTTCCAGCATTAGAAGCATCAAGACGAGTGTATAAAGCATCTTTTCCTGTGAAGCTGGATACAAATGATAAACGTACTCTATCTTGGAAGACTACTTGGTTATCGTAGTTAAATTCTTGAGCGATACCAAAGACCACTTCCCCTTCAAGTTTGGTAGTAGTAGAAAACTGGTGATCTTCTAAGAAAGCTGTACGACTTTCTATACTGTCGATTCTCCCACCAAGAGCAGCTAGCTCTGCTTCAAATTCTTGAGTAAGTCTGTTGATAGTATCAATATCTTCTCTTAGTACAGCTTCAGAAGAAGCAATGAGACGCTCGATTTGATTTAAGCAAGAGTTTAAGCCAGCAGCAAATTCATAACGAGATAAGGCTCGATTACCACGATAAGTTTGGTTAGGATAACCAGCAATACAGCCATAACGATCTACCAAGCTGCGTAAAGCTTCATAAGCCCAATCAGTAGGGGAAACATCTCGAAGTTGGTTGACGTTTGTTACTTGGTTGACAGAATTACTGTTGCCTTCACGACTATAGTTGTTTAGCTGGTTTAATAGCTGAGTGTTATCTGTTGCGGTTTGAGCAACTACGCTAGATGACATAGCTAGCCCAAGAATTGCTGGGCTTACCAGCAATAGATTACGTAATAGTTTCGACATTTTCCTCACACCTAAAAAATTACACTACACGATGTTTTAGAACACAAGTATCCTTGCCATTGTAATCGTTCTTATTAGGCTTGCAAATGTTTCTTGAAATTTCTTGTAGTGTCAATGAAGGGATGAGAGATGAAGAGTCACCGAGTAAGGGATGAAGGACTCAGAAGAAAGTAATAAGTAATAACAATCAATTCCTAATACCTCTTACCTCATCATTCATCCCTCATAATTCATCCTAGTACCCATTCCACCAGTGTTTTTACAGGGAAACCTGTACCACCAGCATTATTGATACCTTCAGGTTTGTCTGACCATACCGGACCTGCAATATCTAGATGTACCCAAGGAGTATCTTTAATAAATTGCTTGAGGAAGAGAGCAGCCGTAATTGAGCCACCAGCACGAGGACCAGTATTTTTCATGTCGGCAATTTTAGATTTTAAGCCTTCAAAATACTTGTCTTCTAAAGGTAGTTGCCAAAATTTCTCTCCTGCGGTTTCCGCTGCGGATTTGATTTCACTGGCTAGGGTTTCATCAGTACTCCACAAACCAGCCATCTCATTACCTAAAGCGACAATACAAGCTCCTGTAAGGGTTGCTAAATCAACTATCGCATCTACTTCTAGAGATTCGGCAAATACTAAAGCATCTGCTAGAGTAAGTCTGCCTTCTGCGTCGGTATTATTGACTTCAATGGTCTTACCATTAGCAGCTTTGAGGATGTCTCCTGGGTGCATGGCTTTGCCACTAATCATGTTTTCGGTAGCAGCACAAATAAAGTGAACTTCTACATCAGGCTTGATTTGAGCGATCGCCTTGGCAGCCCCTAGGGTTGCTGCACCTCCTCCCATATCCATTTTCATGGTTTCAATACCGCTTTTACCTACTTTGAGGTTGAGTCCACCAGAGTCGAAGGTGAGACTTTTACCTATAATTGCCAGTTTGCGTTTTGCTGTACCTTCAGGCTTATAGGTGAGGTGAATAAACTTGGGGGGAAGATCGGAAGCTTTGGCTACTCCTAGATACGCCCCCATTCCTTGCTCGAATTTTTCACAGTCGGCTTGTTCTAAAATTTCGATTTCTAAGCCGTATTCTGTGGCAATTTGCTGGGCGGTTTCTGCCATAGTTACTGGTGTAACTTCGTTAGCAGGGGCGTTAACTAATTCCCTTGCCAAAATGACTCCAGAGACTATGGTTTCTGCTTTAGCAATGGCTGCATCTTGTCCTGTTATGCCCAAAAGCTCAATGGTTTCGAGTTTAGGAGCTTTTTCCTCTGGCTCAGACTTGAAGCGGTTATCTTGATGGAGAGCTAGATGAATTCCCTCAGTGATGGCTTGGGTAATTGCTCCTGCTTCTCCTTCTAGGGATAAACTAATACCTAAAGTTGTGTCTTTGGTAGCTTTACGGGCGATCGCTGCTGCGGTAGTACGATAAGTGGCAACTTTTAAATCTTCTGTTTTGCCTAAACCAATCAGAATTAGTTTGCGAAAATTATTCTTTCCAGCAATTCTGGTGACAGCAGTAGTACCAGATTTACCTTTAAATTCTTCTTCAGCAATTAATTCTTGAAGCGTACCTGCTAATTTCTCGTCTAACTTAGCATAATCCCCAGTTAGCTCTGTAGCATCTTCATAGAAACCTAGGGCTAAAGTATCTCCAGTCCAATCTAATAATGATTTATCTGTAGCTTTAATCTGCATTATTTGTTTTTTACGATAGTGATGTGTAAAGCGGGGCGTAATTCATTCGGGGGATTGCTCTACGAATAGCCAGTTAAAACTGGCAGAGAAATATACATTTTCGACACTAAATCTTTATATAGCAAGGTTTTGAGCCGTTGTATAATATTCGTAAGTTCTTCGACATACTTAAGGTATAGGGTTCGATTCGGAAGTTGAATCGGTAAAACCTTTAACGCACCGTAAGGATGTAGTTTTTCTAGTTTGAGTGGGAACATAGCAATTTGCTAGTCGATAAAAGACAGGTTTTGTGCAGTCTAGAAAGCCTAAAGAAAGAAAACCACTCCTGGTTGTTTGGAGTATTCCAACTAGGCAGGACTCTGTCTAGAGGGAGAGTAGATGTCAGACGGTGGGTTTCCCCGCAATCTACGCCAGTATCCCTGAATCCGCTAAATAGAATTTAGCGGAGTGGGTCAATTCAGTAAGTTCCCAAATATATATATATCTTAGTGCGAGAAACCCCATCTAGGGTGAAGTGGGGATTGGTCATTGAAAAATATACCTCTTGCATAAGTATAAAAAACCTCGGTTGAGTAAAGGGCAAAGCTAAAAGGGAAAAGGGAAACATTGTCTGCTTGGATTTTTAGTTGATTTTTGCTAAAAGTTTAATTAAACTTCTGGCAAAAGTTATGCTCCTACATAAAAAATTAGCCACTCCCAAAGAGGAGCAGCTAGAAAATTGAAATGATGAATTATGAGACAGAAGAAGGTTGGTTTAGATGCAAGGGAATTATTATCTAGACCTTATCCTTCATCCCTAATACCTCATCCTTATTAGTTTAGGGTGTGTCATCAATTAAGGGGAAAGATGATTTTTGAAGCCATTTTTGCGAGATACAAGGAGAAAAATGTTCTGGATAGCAGAGCTATGTAGGTTATTTTTCGACAAAGTAGGTCGTGAAAATGGGTCAAAAAGCACTTTTTTTCTCATTGATGACACGCCCTAGTAGTCGAAGTCTCCACCAGGAGCAGCAGGAGCTTTATCTTTCTCAGGCTTCTCAACGACGATACATTCGGTAGTTAATACCATACCTGCAATGGAAGCAGCATTTTGTAGTGCAGAGCGAGTTACTTTTGCAGGATCCACAATACCAGCTTCAAACATATCAACAAATTCGTTGTTAGCAGCATTGTAACCGACGTTAAATTCTTTTTCTTTGACTCTTTCTGCAATTACTGCGCCATTTTGTCCGGCGTTTTCGGCAATTCTTTTGAGAGGAGCAGACAGAGCGCGAGCTACGATTAATGCACCTGTTAAGCCTTCGTCTGTGAGATTGGAGTTTGCCCAACTTTCTAGGTCAGGGGTGAGGTGCGCTAGAGTAGTACCACCACCAGGAACAATACCTTCTTCTACTGCTGCTTTGGTTGCGTTGATCGCATCTTCTAGGCGTAGTTTGCGGTCTTTCATTTCGGTTTCAGTTGCAGCACCGACTTTAACTACTGCAACACCACCACTGAGTTTTGCTAGACGCTCTTGGAGTTTTTCTTTGTCGTAAGAAGATTCAGTTTCTTCCATTTGACGGCGGATTTGCTCACAACGCGCTTTAACTTCTGTTTCATGACCTTCCGCAACAATAGTGGTGTTGTCTTTGGTAATATTGATGCGACGTGCTGACCCTAGCATTTCCACCTTGGTACTTTCGAGTTTTAAGCCTGCATCTTCAGAGATTACTTGACCACCAGTAAGTACTGCAATGTCTTCTAACATTTGTTTACGGCGATCGCCAAAACCAGGAGCTTTAACAGCAGCTACATTGAGTACACCACGCAGACGGTTAACTACTAGAGTTGCTAGAGCTTCTTTCTCAATGTCTTCTGCAATAATTAGTAGAGTTTTGCTTTGACGCGCAACTTGTTCTAATACTGGTACTAAGTCTTGAACTAAAGTGATTTTTTTATCAGTAATGAGGATGAGAGGCTCTTCTAAAATTGCTTCCATGCGCTCAGTGTCGGTTGCGAAGTAAGGAGAGATATATCCTTTATCGAAGCGCATACCTTCAGTGATTTCTAATTCAGTAGTCATGGATTTACCTTCTTCAAGAGAGATAACCCCTTCTTTACCGACTTTGTCCATTGCTTCTGCAATCATGCTACCGACTTCTTCGTCATTACCAGCAGAAATTGCAGCAACTTGAGCGATCGCTTTAGAGTCTTCTACCGATTTAGCGTGTTCCTTAATTTTGGCTACTAAGTAGTCAGTAGCCTTATCAATACCGCGTTTGAGAGCGATGGGGTTAGAACCAGCAGCCACGTTACGCAGACCTTCTTTTACAATGGCGTGAGCTAATACTGTTGCAGTGGTAGTCCCGTCTCCAGCTACATCGTTAGTCTTGGAAGCAGCTTGACGAATTAGGGACACACCAGTATTCTCGATATGATCTTCTAATTCAATTTCTTTGGCAATTGTCACCCCATCGTTGACAATTTGGGGTGCGCCAAATTTTTTCTCTAGTACTACGTTACGTCCTTTGGGTCCTAGAGTTACCGCTACTGATTCTGCTAGGAGGTCGATACCTTTTTCGAGAGCGCGACGAGCTTCGTCATTATAGATTATAGACTTTGCCATGAGTATGTTTTCCTCTGTTTATATCTAGATTTTGGTGCAAAAATACAGTTGTTTGTAATCAACTACAAGACAAAATGATTCGGGGTTAACAACTAGGAAACTGCTGCTAGGATGTCTTTCTCAGAGAGTAGTACATAGTCTTCGCCACCAAGTTTGATGTCAGTACCAGCATATTTGGAGTAAAGAACTTTATCTCCTACTTTGACTTCAGGAGCGGTGTAACTACCATCATCATTGCGCTTACCAGGACCCACTGCTGCTACTTCTCCTACTTGGGGTTTTTCTTTTGCAGTGTCAGGGAGTAAGATTCCACCAGAAGTTTTTTCTTCAGAAGCACTGACTTTTACGAAAACGCGATCGCCCAAGGGTTTTACAGTAGAAACGTTAATGCTAATAGCTGCCATAAAAAATCCTCCCAACGAAAAACAAAGTGTGTGTTTACTGATTTTCAGTCTATATTTTGTTGTGATGAAAATACTTGAGTTTGTTTTAGCACTCTCACCTTACGAGTGCTAATTTAGCTAACTACCATAGAATATGGCAACTACTTGTTTAGTGCGGTTTACCGTACAACTATTTTTGGGGAATGGGGTGATGGGGTGATGGGGAAGTCATACTTATTACTTATTAATTTTGTAGTTCATATTAGCTAAGGTGTCTGATGGGAAAGGAAATAGAGCGTAAATATCTAGTAAAGGGTAATCAGTGGAAAAACCTCGCTCAAGGGGTGGTTTATCGTCAGGGTTATATTCCTACAGTGGGCAACACTACTGTTAGAGTGCGTATTGTGGGGAATCAAGGCTATCTCACTATCAAAGGCGAAAATATCGGGGAAACTCGCTCAGAGTTTGAATATCCTATCCCTGTAGAAGATGCGGAAGAAATGCTCAATAGTTTATGCGATCGCCCGTTAATTGAAAAGACTCGTTACAAAATACCTGTAGGGGATTTAGTCTGGGAAGTGGATGAATTTGCAGGAGAAAACGCTGGTTTAATTATCGCAGAAGTGGAATTGCAAGAGGAAAATCAACAAATCGAATTACCTGAATGGATCGCTCGACAAGTTACTGACCCGAAATACTATAACGCTAATTTGGTCAAAAATCCTTATAGTAAGTGGTGATTGGGGAATAGGGAATTGGGGCACCGAAGGAGACTTCATTACAAAGTCGATACGGACATCTTACGGTGAGCCGTGCTCCCGCTCACCCGTGTCCTCCTCTTTTGGCTTCAATACCTAGATTTATTAAGTCTCCTCCCGGGGGGAATTGGGGTATTGGGGTATTAATTATTTTCCTATCTCCCTACATCCCTATCTCCCTAAACGAGAAGTATTGGAATAGTAAATACTTGGACAAAATTCAATTAACTGCTTGAGGCTATCAAAAAAGAGAAAACTAAATAGTAAAACGCTTTTATAATCAAGTTTATCTATGCAGTTTAATAATCTTAATTCTTGGTTAAAATTAGTTACCTACAGGAAATTCTTATAAGTATATAGTTTTGCAACGAAATTAGTTGAAAGATTAGCCTAAAGCACATATACTTACGGGTAAATTATTAGTTTTATTTGATATCCAATAAAAGCATAATCTGGAATAGTTATTTTAGGATTTAATGTACATTGGAGTGAAAAGAAAGCATATTTTTTAAATTACTAATAAGTAAACTGCCAAAGAGATTATTTTGTTATGAGCCTGATCAATTCTTGTTTGCAATTGTTGATTCCCATTTTATTGATTTATACTAGTCTTCAAGCTAAAGATCGAACAGTAGCTCAAATTACTGGAATGATTGGGGTAGCAATTTTATTGTTGAGTTTTTTGTTTAGCTCTTTATGGATGAAGCTAGTCTTAGTTCTGATTTTGTATCTGGTTTGGTTAGTTATGGGTGAGCATCTAAATAGGTTGTTGTATCACCAATTAAAAAAGTAACGAGACTCTAAGTTGATCTTGAAGGAAACATAGTTTTACTCTGGGTTAGTTGGTATTCTCAATCTTTAATGTTAATTGCTAAAACTATCTCTGAAGTAAATTCTTATCTTCAGAAACAACAAAATCATAAAATAGGTTTAGTTCCCACAATGGGAGCGTTGCATCAGGGACATATTAGCTTAATTAAAAGAGCTAGTAGTGAATGCGATCGCGTTATTGTTAGTATTTTTGTTAATCCCCTACAATTTGCGCCTACAGAAGATTTAAAACAATATCCCCGTCAATTAGAAACCGACTCTCAACTGTGTGAAGCATTGGGAGTTGATTTAATTTTTGCACCGACTCCAGAAACAATGGGAATTACTGGAGATACGGATACTCAATCTCTAACAACTATGGTTATCCCTCCTGTCTCCATGACTTCTGGGTTATGTGGAAAATATCGCCATGGACATTTTCAGGGAGTCGCTACCATAGTTACTAAATTACTCAATATCATTAGACCTGACTGTGCTTACTTCGGTCAAAAAGATGCTCAACAATTGGCTATTATTAGTAGTTTAGTCTCAGACTTAAAGTTACCTGTAAAGATTGTCGGTTGTCCTATCATCAGGGAAGAATCAGGATTAGCTTTAAGTTCTCGTAACCAGTATTTAACCTCTACAGAAAAAACTCAAGCAACCATAATATATCGTAGTCTGAAACAAGCTGCGATCTCATTTTACCAAGGAGAAAAGCAAGCCCATATTCTCACCAAAATAGTTAAGGAAAAGTTGGCTACTGTATCAGAAATTAAGACTCAGTATGTAGAATTAGTCAATACCATTACCTTGCAACCTTTAGAAACTGTAGAAACCACAGGGTTATTAGCTGTTGCTGCTTACTTAGGAAATACTCGCTTGATAGATAACATCATATTACGCCAACCTATTGTAGCTATTGATGGTCCTGCTGGAGCAGGAAAATCCACTGTTACCCGTCGTGTCGGTGAAAAACTAGGATTACTATATCTCGATACTGGGGCGATGTATCGCGCTGTCACTTGGTTAGTGATGAATTCTGGTATTAATGTAAATGCTCAAGATAGAATTGCAGATTTAGTAAAGGGAGTCAAAATCGATCTTATTCCCAGTAACTCTCCCGAGCTTCCTGTAGGAGTATATGTCAATGAGCAAGAAGTTACTACAGCTATTCGTACTCCTGAAGTTACTGCTAATGTTTCTACTATTGCAGCCCAAAGTGCAGTTAGAGAAGAGTTGGTTGCAATTCAACAAAGTTATGGTGAAACAGGAGGTATTATTGCAGAAGGAAGAGACATTGGAACTAATGTGTTTCCTGATGCAGAATTAAAGATTTTTCTGACTGCTTCTGTCGCAGAAAGAGCCAAAAGAAGAATGTTAGACTTACAAAATCAAGGCTATAAAGATCTAGATTTAGCTCAACTCGAAACAGAAATTCAACAGCGAGATGAAAAAGATAGCAATAGAGCGATCGCACCTTTGAAACAAGCAGAGGATGCCGTAGAATTAATTACAGATGATTTGGCGATCCAAGAAGTAATCGATAAGATTGTTCAGCTTTATCTGTCTCTTAATCACCTATGAAAAACCTATACAAACTTAGTTAAATCGGCAGAATGTATCTTGTCATAGGTTGCAGAGTCAGATTCTAGAAATAGAATCTCCCTTAAATTGGTCATGACACCCTTGGATGAACGCTAGTCCAAGGCTCTGTCGTCAAGGATTAAGGAACGGGTAAAAAGGTTTATAGCCAAGCGTGTTCTTGATGTAAAAAGCCAATCTAAGTTTCTCGAAGCACACTTTACCTAATTATTAGGAACTAATCACAACCATGATTAAAAAACCAAATTATGTTTTGGGTTGTCCCAAAACATAATTTGGCGCAACCCAACCTACTAATGTTTTGGAACAACCCTTTCATCTTTTATCGGTTAGAGGCTGCTCATGTTGTTGAATAGGTGTGAGTTTTTCAAATAGTTCGAGAATCTTGCTCTCAAAATCTATTCGCTGCTCTTGAGTTACTCTCAGTACATAATGAAAGAAAGGTTTTTCCACTTCTCGAAACTCATAATTCTCTTGAAGTAAATCAATAACCTCATCAAACTTATACTGCTTTGTGAGGATGCTATCTCCTACTACGTTGGTTAGCATAAGATAATGAACAGTACAAAAATAGTATATTCAGTCTCCGTAGGAACCCAAGGAGCAAAAGCAACAATTTCACCCTCAATAATATAAGCACTGGGTTGGCTAACGTATATATCTGATGAATAATCTCTTTCTAAAACAGATCGGTAATCCTTGAAAAGCCCATCATAATAAGTGTTCACATCAACAGTCTTGATTTTTTTTAATGGATCTTCTTCCCCTGCAAATTTATTCATAGGTTATACCAATTATTGAAAGTTGCTAAATAGATAGAAAGTTATTTGTTATTAGGAAAAAACTCTCAAACCCTTATTTAACCTGTTGCCCTTACTTCTACTTTCGTCTCTTATTACTTAATTAATAATTGATTTTTGCCAACTATCCCTTTTAACTAATGTATGGACTTGCCACAATGGATCGGTTTCAGGATAATCTAGACGATAATGACCACCTCGGCTTTCAGTACGAAATACAGCACTTTGGAGAATTAAGTAAGCAATATCTAACAAATTAAGGGTTTCTGCATAGAGCCTTAAATTAGTTTCTGCTTCAGGGAAAGTAAATTCAACAGTTTGAGTGGGAGATAACTGCTCTAGATATTTATTCCAAGGAAGAGAGCGTAAGTAAGTACGCCAAGATTGAATTTTTGCGATCGCATTTTCTAAAACTTTCTCAGTACGACAAATACCTGCACTTTGCCACACTAAAACAGGTAATTCTTCTCTAATCTTCTTAACTTCTTCGATAGGAAAACTAGTTTCTATTACTTGTACTGATGGTGATATAAGCTCTGTTTCTACTGGCTTGATAGTTAAATTAGATAACTGTTGAGCATAGACAATACACTCCAAAAGAGAATTGCTCGCCAAACGATTTGCACCGTGAACCCCTGTACTAGCAGTTTCCCCCACAGCATATAGACCAGGAATGGAAGTTAAATTATTAGTGTCTGTTAATATTCCCCCCATCCAATAGTGAGCAGCAGGAGCTACAGGAATTGGCTCATTAAATAAATCTACACCCCACTTACTACATACGTGAATTATATTCGGAAAACGATAGCGAATCTTAGCTTCTGGAATTGGTCTTAAATCCAGATAAACGTTATTGGTATTTGTTTTCTGTAAGTGAGTAAAAATGGCTCGACTGACAATATCCCTAGCTGCTAACTCTCCCTGGGGATGATAGTCAAAAGCAAAACGTCTTCCCGTCTCATCAATTAAATGCGCTCCTTCTCCTCTAACTGCTTCACTAATCAAAAATCTTGGTGCGCCTGGTTTAGTTAAAGCAGTAGGATGAAACTGGACAAATTCCAAATCTCTTACTGTTGCACCACTGCGATAGGCGATCGCAACTCCATCCCCTGTACTCACCGAAGGATTAGTAGTTTGAGCAAATACCTGACCCCCGCCCCCTGTAGCTAAAACTACGGCTGAAGCAGAAATCCAAGTAATTTTGTGGTTATAAAGCAGACTAATCCCTTGACATCTTCCTGTTGCTTCATTTAGCCACAGTTTAAGAGCAAAAGCTTGGGATAATACCTGAATATTAGAACGTTGTAAGACTTGTTCCATCAAACTAGTAACGATCGCCTTACCTGTTGTATCCGCTGCATGGAGTACTCTAGGACGAGAATGAGCAGCCTCCAGAGTCATCGCTAAGTGGTCGTTTTTGCGGTCAAAAGCTACTCCCATATCTACCAGAGAGCGGATCGCCTTAGCTCCATGAGTTACCAAAAATTCTACCGCTACGCGATCGCATAATCCGGCACCAGCTTTTAAAGTATCTTCCAGATGCAACAGATAAGAGTCATTAGGGTTAATTGCTGCTGCAATTCCTCCTTGCGCCCAACCACTAGCACCTGTTTTGAGTTTACTTTTAGTAATTAATCCTACTTTATAGCGAGGTTCTATACACAAGGCTGCGTAGAGTCCAGCAGCACCAGAACCGATAACTAATACATCAAATTGGGAATAATCTTTCAACTTATACTATCTTCAAAATCTCAAAATAAAATATTGCATTTTATCATGTCATAATAATAATTTCTTGATAAATAGCCTCTCGGTCATGTCAGTCAACGAATATAATTTTGTCACCGTCTTGAAAATAGAAGCACCTTTGCAAGCAGTTTGGGATGTCATTTGCAATGTTGAAGATTTACCAGATTGGTGGAAAGCAGTAGTTAGTACGAAGGTTTTAGATCTCGGAGATATGAATGGAATTAATCACCTCTCCGAACAAACTTGGAAAGGAGTATTGCCTTATAAACTATCCATGACTTCTAAAATTACTGAGGTAGATAATCTTAAATCAATTAAACTTGTAGCAACTGGAGATGTAGAAGGCAGAGGCAAATGGACTTTTACTGAAGAAGAAGGGATAGTAACAGTTCAATATAATTGGGATGCCAAGACCAAACAAAAAGGAATAAATTTTCTAGCTTTTTTTCTCAAACCATTACTTGCTTGGAATCACGATGAGATGATGCGTTGGGGTGCTAAGGGATTGGCAAACAAGCTAAATGCCAGACTGATTCAATATTAAAAGCGAGTATCCAAACGAAATCTTAGACATGGTAGCAATCATATGGATTTGTTAAGGAGTCTTAAATTTGTAATATATAGCCATAGGGCGATCACACTCTGCGTCAAAAAGCGATCGCCCTTTTTTAGAAGGTCAAATGGTGATTTTATTTTCTAGTTTCTAGACTTAATAAACTTGCTTAATTCTTTCACAGTAAGCTTTTAAGGGTCATATTAAGGTAAAGTTTAGAGAACAATCAGATCGTTACAGAAAGGAATTCGACGAAATCAATTAATTAGTGACTATTTAAAGAATGTGTTAAAAATTCAAAGTTCCAGGGTAAGCTCATCTAATTTGTTTGATATAAATTGTCACTTAAAAATCTGATTAAATCAATTTTTCTTGAAGTTGGAAAAAATTAACTATTGTGATCGCAATTAGGATTTTTCAGATTTCTCAAATCACATACGAGATAATCTTGGTATTATTGAGAATAAAGGTTACTTATTGACATTTAATGAAGCGGATTTTAGGTTTGTGATACTATCTTTGAAGTTTGATCTTTAGTTTTTGATACGAATTTAGATGAGCTTACCCTGATTATGATCAAGTTTTTGAAGCATAAATTTATAATAGTAATATTAACCTTTTTAACAGTAGTATTTTTAACATCTGCATACTCTCAAGCTGAAAATAGTCAAGCTAAAAATGGTCAAGATAGTATCGTAAAATTGGGAGATGCAATAATTATTGAGTTCCAATCTGAATTAGTTACTTATACTAAGGAAAACAGAGCTAAAAAGATTTCAGATGAATTTAAAAATAAGGTATTAAATAATCAAATAAATATTGATAATATTGAAACAAAAAACAATAAAAATGGTCAATATATTATTTATTTAAAAGACTCATTAATGACTTTAACCGATAAAGATTTAAATGGAAGAGAACTAAATAATTTTGCTGAAGAAGTTCAAAGCCAATTAGAAAAATATAATATTTTTACAGTACTAGGTAATTTAATTCCAAGTATAATTTTTTATGGGTTTATTTTTGTCTTAACATTCGCACCAATAATGTTCAATCTTACATTAGAGAATATTAAAAATAAGTTTATTTGGCACCCAAAAAATAGAAATAGAGCTTGTGAAAACGAACAAAAAAAAGAAGGAGAAGAAGAAGCAGAAGAAGAAGAAGAACAAGTATGGGGTAACCTTAATAAGGTGAAAAAAAAATTCAAATGTGGACAAGCTGATTTTGAAGGACATAAAATAATTTCTATTTATAAAATTAATAAAAACTATGTTATTTATCTGGCACAAGGAATTTATGAAAGTGGCTACGTAACTTATGCAGGAAAACAGGAGATACTAAAAAGATTCGACAAATTTACTCATCAAATTATTGAAATATATGCAAGTCAAACCAAAGGTTTTGACAATCCAGAAAGTGTAAATTATCAAATTGCACATGCTATATATACTGCGATTAGATTAAATGATAGTTCCATGACTAATGATGGTGATGATAATACTGATCGAGGTATTAAAGTTGATGAAATCATTGAAAATACTCTGAAAAAAGCAAAACAAAGTGTAATTAATTATAGAATTAAAAAGGATAGATTAGAATATTTATTATCAAGCTTTAAAACATTTATTATCTTGATATTTGTAACAATACTTCTCGCGACAATTCCTAAATTATCTCAAAATATAATTATTGATTTCAATATTCCCAATGATATTCTAATAGCTGTACTATTTAGTTCACTAGGCGGTTTATTGTCATCTGCGATAAAAAGTAGTAATCTTGGATTAATTGAAGATATCAATATAAATCAATCTGCAACTATACGAATATATATTGCAGTTATTTCTGGAATATTAGTTTATGCAATGATTAAATCAAACTATATTCCTGATTTAACAAATATTTTAACTGATGACATAGAACAAAATAGTTGGAGAATATCAGTTATTTCTACAATAGCGGGATTTATCGAATACTTTATTCCAAATTTATTAACTCGATTAAATAATAATGTATCGGATATTGATACTAATTTGCGTTAATAAATGTAATATTGAAGTTAGCCTTTTGTTCTAATTATCCCTCTTTTGTCAGTCTGGGAAAATCATTGATTTCCGAGAACTTTATCGTAATACTGTTAAACTACAGAAATAGATAAATTCGTTACAAATAGCAAAATATAGAATTATTAGCTATTTATACGAGTTTTACTTTTGTCTTCTACTTTTTATAGGGATAAGCTATATATTATTCCTAAATTTACTTTAATATAATACTGTTAAACGACATCAATAAATAAATTGAGTATTTCTGGCATTATTCAAGCTTAATAGCCAAAAATATCAAGTTATATAACTTAAATTACTTCTTACTTCAATTTAAGTATTGAACCAGTTAAAACGAAGTGGTCACAATTCGCCGTCTCTAATTATTGACCCAACCATCAAGGCTGTCGCTCATTGTGATTAATTGGTTTGGGGTTAAGGTCGAGGTAGCTGTTTCCAGCTTACCCTTCCTTTCCGAACCGAGCGTGAAATGGTAAAACTTTTGACTTTTCAATCAACAAATAATAAAATTCAATTGACTATAATTACTGTCAGTTTCATAAAAGTCTTCGTCAAGATTTAACTGGCTCAAAAAATAAGTTTAAAAAAAGATATAAAGAAGTTACTCCTGCTATGAAAATTGGCTTAACAACCAATCAATTAAATTGGGCGAGAGGGGTGCTTAGGTTCCCTCGGCATACCCAATCGAGCCGTTGGAGATTTTTAATTACTGCTCCTATTCCTAAAAGCGGTTAATTGAAGCAACCCAGTCAGTTTGCAGAGACTACCGGAAATTCAATATTTATTTCAGAATAAGTAAAAAATGAGCGCATATATTGATAACTTTCTCCAGACCGATCAAATTAGCCTACTGTTTCTAGTCATTGGCTTGGGCTATTTGGTAGGGCAAATCAAAATCGGCAGCTTCGATGTTGGCTCAGTGGCTGGGGTGTTGTTAGTAGGATTGATTTTGGGTCAGTTTGACTATGCAATCTCTCCCGTGATCCAATCATTAGGATTTACTCTTTTTATCGCTTCAGTTGGTTATCAAGCAGGTCCAAAATTTTTTCAAGTCTTATTCACCCAAGGATTAAAATATCTAGTACTGGCTCTGGTAGTTACAGGGACAGGATTTGCTGTTGCTTTAGGAATGTCCAAAGTTTTCGGGTTTGCACCAGGGATTCCTGCGGGACTATTAGCAGGAGGAATGACTAGTACTCCTACCTTAGCGGCAGCCCAAGCAGCTGTTCAAGCTGGTCAGATTCCGATTCCAGAAGGTTTGACCACTGATGAACTGATCGGAAATATCAATACAGGTTATGCCATTACCTATATCTTTGGTTTGGTGGGGTTAATCGCGATTATTCGCTTTTTACCAAGATTATTGGGAATCAATTTGACTCAGGAAGCAGCTGAGTTAGAACGTCAAACTATTAACGCTGATGAAAGCAAGAATCAGAAAGCTAGTCGTACTATTCTCACCAGGGCTTACCACGTTACTAAACCTGACTTAACAAATCGTCGATTGTTGAAACTCTACGAAATGGTTCCAGGGGAAGTCACGGTTGTCAAAATTAAACGAGACCATGAATTTGTACCCATAACTCCTGATACTACTTTACAATTAGGAGATCGCGTAACGCTGGTAGGCTATCTAAACCAATTAGTAGGAGCTTGGGATGCACTTGGACCAGAAATAGCTGAAGATGACTTACTAGATCTTCCTAGCGAAAGTGCCCAAATTGTGGTTCATAAACTCAAACCAAAAGGATTGAGACTAAAAAAATTAGCTATCAGTGAGAATTATGGCTGTGTACTCTCCAAAATTAAGCGATTAGGGGTCAATATACCCCTAAAACCCCATGTTAAAGTCCTCAATGGTGATGTCCTCTGGCTAACAGGTCCCCAGGCCAATTTAGAAAGACTGGCGAAGCGATTGGGCTATTTAGAAAGACAGATTGATGAAACAGATTTGATTACTATGGGTCTGGGAATTGCTGTGGGTGGATTGTTAGGAACTTTGGCCATTAAATTAGGAGGACTGTCTCTAGGGTTAGGATCGGCAGGAGGTTTGTTGAGTGCTGGTTTAATTGTCGGCTATCTGCGCTCAATTCGTCCTACTTTTGGACGAGTTCCTGCAGGAGTAATTTGGTTGTTTACAGAATTGGGGTTGCTTATTTTCATGGCTGGGGTAGGGTTAAAAGCTGGTCAGACTTTCCTGCCGACCTTACAATCTGTGGGTCTGACGCTCTTGATTTCAGGAGTTTTAGTAACCTGTTTGCCAGTAATTATTGCTTATTTTTTCGGGCGTTATATCTTAAAAATTTCTCCAGTCTTATTGATGGGAGGAATTACTGGTTCAATGACTAGTGGAGCATCATTAAAGATTGTTACTTCAGAAGCCAAAAGTTCTATACCTGCCTTGGGTTACACTGGAGCCTATGCCTTTGCCAACGTCTTATTAACGATTGCGGGAAGCTTAATTATGCGTATGTAAAATTTCCGTATCGATTACTTAGCAGAGGAGGAAATCAAAATATTGAATTTCCTCCTCCTTAACTCTATCTAGAACAATGCTGTGAGCGGTAAAATTCTAGAAAGTAAAGGTAGTTCTGATAGTCGTAATAAATTTCCCAAGCAACAAATTCATAAACAATAACCAGTAAGCAGTTGGATCTGATGACTGGTTACTGGTTACTGATTACTTATTACTAATTTATCTAACTACACTGCTGCTGCTCTGGCTTCTGCTGCTTCCTCGGGATGAATACCCAATCTGGTGAGGTTAAGACGACCTTTATTGTCAAAGCCTCTAACTTTAACAACAATTTCATCCCCCACTGCAACTTCATCTTCTACTTTTCCGACTCTACCTTCAGCTAATTGGGAAATGTGGATCATCCCCTCTTTACCAGGTAAAACCTCGACAAAAGCCCCAATATCAATAATTCGAGTCACTTTACCGAGATAAACATCTCCTTCATTAAGCTTTCGAGTCATGTTAAAGATCAGTTTTCGGGCTTTTTCTGCTTTATGAGCTTCAACGGCTGCGATGATTACTGTACCATCATCTTCAATATCAATTTTGGTATCAGTTTGTTCCACAATCGCTTTAATAGTTTTACCAGAAGGACCAATCACCATACCAATGAGGTCAGGATCGATCCTCATAGTTAACAACCGTGGTGCATAGGGGGAAAGCTCTGTACGGGGTTCAGGAATAGCTTTGAGCATTTCCTCTAGGATATGTAGCCGAGCAGGTTTGGCTTGATGAATTGCTTTAGCAACAGTATCCATAGATAAGCCAGTAATTTTCATATCCATCTGTAAAGCAGTAATTCCGCTATCTGTTCCTGCTACTTTAAAGTCCATATCTCCTAAAAAGTCTTCAATACCTTGAATATCGGTGAGAATACGAACTTCATCCCCTTCTTTGATTAAACCCATAGCTGCACCGCTTACGGGTTTAATAATGGGTACACCAGCATCCATCAGAGCTAGGGTCGAGCCACATACTGAACCCATAGAGGTAGAGCCATTAGAAGACAGAACTTCTGAGACTACCCGCAACACATAGGGGAATTCTTCTTGGGGTGGTAATACAGGAACTAAGGAACGTTCTGCTAATGCTCCGTGACCAATTTCTCTACGACCAGGAGAACGTAAGGGTTTTGTCTCTCCTACAGAGAAGGGAGGAAAATTGTAGTGATGAATATAGCGTTTTTCTGATTCGGGATGGAGGTCATCACCTAAATCTTGAGCATCTCCCGAAGTTCCCAAAGTAGCAATAGAAAGAACTTGAGTTAAGCCTCTTTTGAATAATCCGCAACCGTGGACTCTTTGGGGGAGGATACTAGTTCGACAAGTAATAGGTCTTACTTGGTCTAGTTTGCGTCCGTCAACTCTGATTCCTTCTTCAATAATCTGACTCCGCATTAGCTTTTTAGTCAGAGATTTAAAGAGAGTCGGAACTGCTTTCGGGTATTCGGTGGTAGCTATTTTGAGGGGGTCTTCTTCAGGAAGTTCGGCGATCGCATCTTCGATTTTGCTAGCTTTGATATTATCTAAAAGTTCATCTCGACCATTTTTATCTAGGTCGTATTGAGCTAACACTTTCTTGATTTCATCACTAGCCTTCTCGTTAATAAAGTTATGTAATTCTTGATTAACTTCGGGAGGTTCAGCAGTAGCAATTTCAATCCCCAATTCTTTGATTAAGTTTCTTTGTTCTTGTATTAGTTCTTGTACTGCTTCGTAACCAAAGTCTATCGCCTCAATGATATCTTCTTCTGGCAGTTGGTTTGCTCCTGCTTCTACCATTACCACTCCATTAGGGCTACCTGCTACTACTAGGTCTAAATCCCCCTTTTCGATTTCTTTATAAGTAGGATTGATAATAAAATCATCTCCCACTAGACCTACTCTTACTGCTGCCATTGGTCCATAAAAGGGGATTTGTGCCAACAGTACTGCTATAGAAGACCCTGTGACGGCTAAAACATCTGGTGGGACTTCCTCATCCATAGACATGGTGGTAGCTACAATCTGAATATCATCTCGTAACCAAGAAGGAAAAAGAGGACGCAAAGGACGATCTATTAATCTACTAGTCAGGATAGCTTTTTCAGGTGGTCTGCCTTCCCTTCTCAAGAATCCCCCAGGAATACGACCTACAGCGTACAATTTTTCTTCGTAATCAACTATGAGGGGTAAAAAATCAATTCCTTCTCTTCCCTTAGACTGAGTTGCAGTAACTAGTACTGCTGTATCTCTTGACTGAATTAGAACTGAACCGCCTGCTTGTGGTGCGAGCAAGCCAACCTTCAGCCCAATATCCCTACCATCAAAGGATATCAACTTGTCAAATTCTTGCATTAAGTTTATTTTCCTTTCTCTTTCTCTTTGCTATATTGATGCGATCCTAACACTATCTTGAAGGTAAATCCTGCCCACTAAAGTTCCAAGATTGTTGTCTGGCAATAGCTGTATGTGCTTGATGTGACAAGGATTTTACTGAAATCTCTTTAACTGTTCTTAACATTGCAACAGATAAATTATCCTCTAAAAATTCTGCTAAAATCGGCTACGAATATTGTTTGCCAGCCATACTCATGTCAATCTCTCCTATTACTATCCAAGATCGACCAGACCATTCTCAAGATTTAGTTATTACTCCTTCTAGCTCGGGACTGGCTCTAAAAGGTAGTATTACCGTCCCTGGAGATAAATCCATCTCTCACCGCTCCTTAATGTTAGGAGCGATCGCTGAGGGAGAGACAATTATTGAAGGATTATTGCTAGGAGAAGACCCCCGTAGTACCGCACAATGTTTTCGGGCTATGGGAGCAAAAATAGGAAAACTCAATACTAAAAAGGTGGTGGTTCAAGGTGTAGGACTAGGCAACCTCAGAGAACCTTTAGATGTCTTAGATGCTGGCAATTCAGGAACTACCATGCGATTGATGTTAGGAATTTTAGCATCCCATAGCGATCGCTTTTTCGTGGTGACTGGGGATAATTCTTTGCGCTCGCGTCCTATGTCCCGTGTGGTTAAACCCCTGGTACAAATGGGAGCAAATATTTGGGGTAGAAAAGATAATGCTCTCGCTCCTCTGGCTGTTAAAGGGACAACACTCAAACCCATACACTATCTCTCTCCTGTAGCATCGGCTCAAGTAAAATCCTGTGTGTTACTGGCTGGCTTGATGGTAGAAGGCAAAACTACAGTAACAGAACCAGCTTTATCCCGCGATCATAGTGAAAGAATGTTACAGGCTTTTGGAGCAGAGTTAGAAATTAATTCTAAAACCAACAGTGTAACTATTACAGGACAACCTACTCTACGAGGTCAAAAGGTGATAGTACCTGGGGATATTAGTTCTGCTGCTTTTTGGCTGGTGGCTGGAGCGATCGCTCCAGGCTCAGAGTTAGTAATTACCAATGTAGGAGTTAATCCCACTCGTACAGGTATCCTAGAAGTCTTGGCAATGATGGAAGCAGATATCTCTCAAGAAAATAAACGCCTAGTTGCAGGAGAACCAGTAGCGGACTTGAGAGTTAAACACAGTAAGCTGAAAGCTTGCACTATTGGTGGTGATCTGATTCCTCGTTTGATTGATGAAATACCCATCTTAGCTGTGGCTGCTACTCTGGCTGAAGGTACAACTGTAATCAAAGATGCTGCGGAATTGAGAGTCAAAGAAAGCGATCGCCTAGCCGTAATGGCATCAGAATTAACTAAAATGGGGGCAAAAGTTACAGAATTGCCTGATGGCTTAGAAATTACAGGGGGTCAAACCCTGAAAGGAGCAGAGATGGATAGTTATACCGATCACCGTATTGCCATGAGTCTGGCGATCGCTGCTATAGTTGCCAGCAACACCAGTACAATTCACCATGCGGAGGCTGCTTCTATTTCCTATCCGAATTTTGTAACTACCCTACAACAAGTCATCACTTGATGATCTTCTAATTCGACAATACTGCTATAGTGAGGGTAAATTAGATGCGACTTGTGCAAAGCAACGCCGTTTGTGGGGAGAAGTAAAGCACCGTGAACTTGTTTCGTCGTTTTACCCTATCAAGGGATATAGGAATCGATTTAGGAACTGCCAACACCTTAGTTTATGTATCTGGTCAAGGAATTGTTCTAGAAGAACCTTCAGTTGTGGCGATCGAAAAAAGAACTGAAGAAGCTAGAGCAGTAGGGAAAGAGGCGAAATTAATGCTAGGACGCGCCCCGGAAACTGTTGAAGCAGTACGTCCTCTTAGAGACGGAGTGATTGCAGACTTTGAAGCTACAGAAATCATGCTCAAAGAGTTTATTCGTCGCGCCTATGAAGGAAACCCCCTAGTACATCCGAGGATGGTGATTGGTATTCCTAGTGGTGTAACCAAACTCGAACGCAGAGCCGTGATGGAAGCAGCTTCCCAAGCAGGAGCAAGACAAGTCGATTTAATAGAAGAACCTCTAGCAGCAGCAATAGGAGCAGGATTACCAGTCGCAGAACCCACAGGAAATATGATTGTAGATATTGGTGGAGGTACGACAGAAGTAGCAGTAATTAGCTCTCAAGGTAAAGTTATTAGTGAGTCAGTGAAAATTGCAGGAGATGAACTCACCGAATCTATTATTCACTATGTTAGAAAAGAACATCAATTAGCGATTGGAGAAAATACCGCAGAACGCATTAAATTGTCTCTTAGTTCTGCTTATCCCGTCGATGAAGAAGACCCAACTATGGATGTTAGCGGGTTACATTTACTTTCGGGACTTCCTCGCACCATCAACATTGGTGGCGCAGAGATTAGAGATTGTATAAATGAGCCTGTAACTGCCATTATTGACGCAGTAAAACGTACCCTAGAACAAACTCCCCCCGATTTAGCATCAGATATTATTGATCGCGGAATCATGCTAGCTGGTGGCGGTGCATTGTTAAAAGGTTTAGATATTCTCATTGGTCGTGAAACAGGTATAGTTACCCATGTTGCAGCCGACCCCCTTAAATGTGTAGTGTTAGGAACCGGTCGGGTGCTAGAAGATAAGACTTTAGACCGAGTATTCAGCGATCGCTCTATACTAGTGTAAAAGTAATAAGGATGAAGGATGAAGGATGAGGAAGAAAGTAATCAGTAATCAGTAATCAGTAATCAGTAATAACAATTAATTCCCCAACTCCCCAACTCCCCAACTCCCCAACTCCCCAACTCCCCAACTCCTCAATCATCCCCGTACCCCCAATCCCCAGTCCCCAATCCCTACCTCAACTATCGCTCTTAATGAACCCATAACTACTTATGAATCGTTGGCGAGATAAAAGACGTTGGCGCACTCTCCAAATCATCGCTGCATTAGGTATTGCTTGGCTACTCAAGTATGCTCAAGCATCACCCCTTATGGAAATTTACTATTTAGCAGCTTCCCCCTTTACTTCTAATCGACAACTATTACTAGAAGATCGCTTAACTAATGCCCGTATTTTAGAATTAGAACACAGATTAGAAGAACTAGAACAGCAAAATACCCAATTCAAAAAACTTCTAGGCTATCAAGGGTCAGAATCAAAATCAGGGGTCATCGCTCCTATTATTGGTCGTAATGTTGACAGTTGGTGGCATCAAGTTATTTTAGGAAAAGGCAGTAATGAGGGTATTGAAGAAGGATACATCGTTACAGGTATTGGTGGTGTAGTAGGTAGAGTTATTGGAGTCACCCCCAATACCAGTCGCATTTTGCTAATTAGTGATCCTAATAGTCGTATCGGAGCAGTGGTTTCTCGTAATCGTCATGTGGGATATCTTCAGGGTAAAAACTCTCAGACTGCTACTATGACCTTTTTTGCTCAAGTATCAGATCTCCAACCAGGAGATGCTGTTACAACTTCTCCCATCAGTAATTTATATCCTTCTGGAATACCCATTGGTAGTATTAAATCCGTCAGATACGATAAAGGTGTAACACCAGAAGCAGAAGTAGAATTAACTGTACCTTTGGAACTATTAGAATGGGTCGTAGTTCATCCTTTTAAACCCAAATTAACTATCAATTCAAGGCAACAGGGAACAGGGAATAGGGAACAGTAAAGGCGTGTATCGGGGGATTGAACCCCCGTTCTTCGCTTTCTGCGCCTAGAGCGCGGGGGTCTTATATCCTTCATATTGGTTTCAGAAACGCAACAGCCAACGCTCTAGAGATGAAAAAATCCTACTGTTGCCCGTTACCTGTTGCCTATTCCCTCTGCGGAAGGGAGATAACTAGGTGTTGACGACTCTCGCCGTTAACCGCAAGCGGTTTAACGGGAGATTCTAACTCTCACGATGTTAGATTTCTGCTTCCTTTTCACTTGTCTAGCCCACAGTAGTTCAAACGAAATGTTAATTTCTCCCATTGGTACTGACCCCGACAGCCCGAATCCACAGACAGTTTGTTTTAAGTACACGACGCGCGGGAACCGCCCACTCAAGAAACATATTAATTTCTCTCCGATACGCAACTGGAATACTTTTACGCGACAACAGGCTTTTCCTTGTCGCAACCCATGTATTCGTTTTTCGAGGTACAAAAACATTTCTCTCACTAGGGAGGTTCTGGACTTAACTTCACTAGCTTCCAAACTAGCTACTGACCTACCTTTGACTCACGTTCGACGGGCTGTTTTACACCACTAGTATTATTGCACTATTTAATCCTTGAAAACTTAAAGTTACTCACTGAGAAAATGTATCTAAATATTGTCGCTACGCGGTGCGCGTATATTGGTCATGATTCATCTCACCGCGCTCACCAATAACTTCGTATTTCTCTGCGAAGAGTGCTTGTAGCGGGAGTCCTCTCATGACATCTAAGATAGACCTACACTACACAAATAAATATAAAATCAAAATTTCTATCTATTGCCTATTCCCTATTCCCTTAATTTGACGAGGGTTTATGGGAGTGGGTGCAAGAGGTCTAATGGTTAATTATTACTCGCGAATATAACTATTTTCGTCATTATACCAATTCCAAAAATTACTGCTACACATATTTCTCCCCCAGAAAGGGGAGGTTATCTGATTGGATATGTCCCCCATTCGGTGCCCCGCGTCCTAAGCGTCAGTCATAAGTTTTTGTATTCCCCATGAACTGAGAAGGAACTAGAATCTAAGTGAGAATAATCCAGATTTATCTGGTACTTTTTTACCCCAGCTAACGCTATTAATAAAAATAATTCTGAGATTCCATAGCTATAACATTTATCCATTACTCCCCCAATTTGATCATCATTTAAATGTTCAGGTAATACACCTTTTCCTAATAAATGGTCTGTAGGTTTATCCTCAAAAAATTGTTGAAATAAATAAAGTGGTCTTGACAGAAAACCTAATCCATTAAGAATAATTGCCTTGATGATTACTCCAGGGCTTATAATCTCTTTTGAGTCTGTCCCTAATTGTTCATTTACTATCTCTACAATTCCTATCTCATCTATTATTCCTGCTATTATTCCCAGATGATTAAGGTTTTTAATTTCTATATTATCTAGCACCTTCGCCGTGGCATTGTTGATGGATATTTTTCGATTTGACCTAATAATTAATTCCAGTGATTATTAAATTTTGTTCTATTTGATGACTCTTTGAGTATTTATTACTAGAGCAGAGACGGAGCGGTGTTTATTTTTGTCTATTTTTCTCGTGATTATTTTGATTGCTTTATATTACATTTTGACGTGCGGAAGGTGGGAGATAAGAACTTTTTGATCATTTTTTCATGAATACTTCATGATTATGGTAAAGTATGTAAAGTTATTAACCTTTTATTAAACATTGATTAACACTTAAATAATCTCCTGATCTTGAGTCAAGAAAAATCAGCTTCCCAAATTCAGCAAAAATAGGCTCTAAAAAGATTAGAGCCTATTTCACAATTTTGGGCTGAAATGCGGGAAAAAGAAATTAGTTATCTGCCATCTGTAGTGAAGAGTAAATAAACAAAATGAATAAACAATCAATAAGAGTAGGTTATGTGCTCAAACGCTATCCCCGCTATTCTGAAACCTTTGTTGTCAACGAGATTTTAGCCCATGAAACTGTAGGACTAGATATTGATATTTTTGCCCTTCGTCCTACCAACGATAGTCATTTTCAAAATATTATTGCTAAAGTTCGAGCATCTGTTACCCATATTCACAAGCCGATACAAGGGCGAGGGAGTGATTCTCTTAATACCTTGTCTCCCAATGCAGCGAGTTATTTTTGGGCAGAATTACAAGAAATTTCTCTGGTTATTCCTGATTTTTGGAGTAAATTGGCATTTGCTGCTGGAGAAAGAGCCAGTACTGTTTATCAAGCTGCATGGTTAGCGCGAGAAGTGGGTCTGAGGCAAATCACCCATTTACACGCGCATTTTGGTTCGGTGGCTACCAGTGTTACGCGGTTAGCTGCACATTTTGCCGATGTTCCCTACACTTTTACCGCCCATGCGAAAGACATTTTCCACAATAGTGTCGATCCTGAAGATATGAGGCGCAAGATTAGGGATAGTGCTGCTGTGGTTACGGTGAGTAATTATAATCGTCAGTATTTAAGGCAAGTCTATGGAAGTGTAGCAGATGGCGTACAGCGCATTTACAATGGCTTGGATTTAACTCAATTTGCTTATGCTTCACCTCGAAATCGTCCAGCACAGATAATTTCTGTAGGACGCTTGGTGGAAAAGAAAGGACTTTCGATTCTGATTGATGCTTGTGCTTTATTAAAACAGTGGGGTTGTGATTTTCAGTGTCAAATCGTCGGTACTGGCGAATTAGAAAGCAAATTAAAAGCACAAATTGAGGCATTGGGGTTAGTAGATCAAGTGTGTCTTGTGGGCGCGCGTCCTCAAAATGAAGTGTTTGAATTGGTACAACAGGCTGCGGTTTTTGCTGCTCCCTATATTATCGGTAAAGATGGCAACCGTGATGGATTACCAACGGTACTATTAGAAGCAATGGCTTTAGGTACGCCTTGTGTGGGAACGGATGTAACAGGAATTCCTGAGTTGATTCGTCACGAACAAACGGGATTGATTGTTCCTCAAGAGAATCCTAATGCTTTAGCTTTAGCACTACAAAAACTTTTAGAGAATTCCTCTTTACGAGTTAAATTTGCTACTGAAGCTCGAAAATTGATGGAATCAGAGTTTGATATTCACGCTAATGCAACATCATTACGTCAGCTTTTCCAATCACCATCCAAACTGGAAAATCTTAATTCTCATTTGATGGCGATTGGTACTTGATGCTAGTCGCAATTCGAGAAAGCTAGAATCAAAATTTTTTAAAAGCTGCGTTCCCTAGGAGGTATTAATTTTGAGAGTGGCTTATGTTTGTGCAGATCCTGGTATTCCTGTATTCGGACAAAAAGGCTGTTCGATTCACGTACAGGAAGTTATTAGGTCTTTATTACAAAAAAATGTACAAATTTGTTTATTCACAACTTGTTTGAGCCAGGAAATACCCCCAGATTTTCAGGGAGTCAAAGTTTATCAGCTTCCTACTATTCCTAAAGTAGAGCGAGCCGTTAGAGAACGAATTGCTTTATCGATTAATCCCGATTTGGAGTTAGAGTTAAGTCTGGCTCAACCCTTCGATTTTGTCTATGAACGTTATTCTCTCTGGAGTTACAGTGGCATGGAATATGCCCAAAAGATGGGAATCCCAGGAATTTTAGAAGTGAATGCTCCTTTGATTTTAGAACAGGAGAAACATCGGGGGTTAGTACATCGAGAACAAGCGGAGGCAGTTGCGAAAAGAGTTTTTCAGGCAGCAGCAGTAATCATAGCCGTTTCCCGTGAAATCAAAGATTATCTGAGTCAATATGTGACAGATAAGGACAAAATTCAGGTAATTCCTAATGGAGTTAATCCTCAAAGGTTTTCTCAAAATTTATCTGGGACAAATGCACCCTCAACTTCTCAATTTACCGTGGGTTTTGTGGGTTCGTTAAAACCCTGGCACGGATTGCCTGTTTTAATTGATGGCTTTGCTCGTTTTCATCGCAACCATCCCAATACCCGCCTGTTAATTGTGGGGGATGGTACGGAGCGTGATCGCCTTTTAAAGGAGATTGCAACCAAAAAGCTTGAGTCTGCGGTGCATTTAACTGGTGCTGTCCCTCCCGAAACCGTCCCTCATTGGTTGGCACAGATGGATGTGGCAGTAGCTCCCTATCCACAGAGTGAAGATTTTTATTTTTCTCCCCTAAAAGTTTATGAGTACATGGCAGCAGGATTGCCAGTTGTCGCTAGTAAAATAGGTCAACTTACAGAAATTATTGATGATGGGGTAAATGGTTTATTACTTCCTCCTGGGGACGGGACAGCATTAGCGGATGCTTTAGAGCAATTATGCCTAAATCCCTCACTCCGTCGCACTTTGGGGGATTCAGCCCGTGAAAAAATCTTACATAATCATACTTGGGGGCGAGTAGTAGAAAAAATCTTGTTTCTTGCCAATCAGGAGCAGCGACGGATTACAGGGGTAACTCAATGAACCAAGCCTTACCAATTCTGGCAGAAGTATTACGTCGTTTCTATCCCTATCTTCTTGAATAAAAATTGTTGCTAATTTTAGCAAGTTTGGCACTAGTGGCAGATGTAGGTTTACGCATCCTCGAACCATTACCGCTTAAATTAGTTTTTGATTATGTTTTAAGCGACAATAGGCTTCCTTATACCAAATTGCTAAATATTTGCTACAAATAACGTATCTAATACCAATCCCCCATTTCCCCATTTCCCCCCGGGAGGAGACTTAATATATCTAGGTATTGAAGCCAAAAGAGGAGGACACGGGTGAGCGGGAGCACGGCTCACCGTGTTCGGTGAAGGGTGCGAAGCGATGTCCGTATCGACTTTGTAATGAAGTCTCCTTCGGTGCCCCACTTCCCCCATCTGTAGCTTGCCTTAAACAAAAACGGTATTACCAGGCTTTAGACCAACTTGACCCCCTTTGATTATCAAATGCAATCAAATCAAAGTAAACCTAATGAAAAAGAGATGATTTATCCTGGTTAGCTTTGTAACTTTTTATCCAAAGGACAAATGACAAATATGAATTGTGTAGTTACAAATCGATTTGAGATCACGAAAAATAGCCAAATGCCTTTTTTAAAAGATGTTATTTGTCCGATTAAAGTCAAAAATATATTTCAACAACATCTTTCTTTTATCACTGACAAATTACAACTCGTTCAAATTAAAGTAATTCGTTATAAACCCCAAAAACGCTGTCTAATTGAATATACTTTCCAGGGAGAAAATCCACTTATTTTAATTGGCAAAATTCGAGCTAAAGGAACAGATATCAAAAGTTATAATTTACAAAAAAAACTTTGGCATAGTGGATTTGATAGTAATAGTCATGACGGAATTTCCGTTCCTGAACCGATAGGAATCATTCCCCAATGGCAAATGTGGCTACAAAAAAAAGTGCCTGGTCAAGTAGTAACTTTCTGGTTAACAACAGAAAGAGGAGTTACTATCAGCCAAAAAGTTGCCCATGTTGCCCATAAACTTCATCAAGCAAATATTCCCTGTCATCGTCGTCATACAATGGCAGATGAATTGGCAATATTACAGCAAAAGTTACCCCAAATTCTGGAAGATTATCCCCACTGGCAACCTCGGATTAAATCTATTTTAGAAAAATGTAATATTTTAGGAGAAAATACACCAGAACATCCCGTCTGTGGTATCCATCGAGATTTTTATTTCGATCAGATTATAGTTGATCGCGATCGTTTTTATCTGCTAGACCTCGATTTATATTGTGAAGGCAATCCTAGTCTAGATATCGGTAACTTTATCGGACATATTACTGAATATAGTCTGCGGACTTTAGGTAATGTCAATGCTCTCCAAGATCGAGAAATTGCTTTACAAAAAGAATTTATTAAACTCACAAAAGAAAAAGACAGTAGAGCTATTACGGCATATACGACTTTAACTTTAGTACGTCATATTTACCTTAGTAATCAATTTCCCGACCGTCGCTCATATACTGAAGCTTTACTTAATTTGTGCGAGGGACGATTAGAGTCAATAAAAATTTAATACCAATTTCACTAACTTCAGCTACACTTGTAGAAGTAGTTACTTATAGCGATCGCCAATAAATATGTCAGGGGTAGTAAAAATTGAAATAACTGAATCGGCAGAAACTCTTAAACAACTTTTACAAAATGCTTC
>JASJCP010000172.1 GCA_030065935.1 Xenococcaceae cyanobacterium MO_167.B27 | reverse complement strand
GTATTCACTCCTGTGGTTTGGAGGGTAGGAATTTAACCTACAAGATACAGAGTTTAATAAAAAGGTTTTTACCCTTTTTATTCTTCCGTCCCGTAATATAAATTACTTTGGGAAGAACAAGTCGCACCGCATTAGCGCTCTTTACCATTGTACCACTTGCTTCCGCTTTGATTTATGAAGATAGTGAAGTCAAAACTGTAAACCGACAATCGACAACTTATCGCGCACAGCGAACATCCCTCACGAGACGTGAGGGTCTTCCCACTCGCAAAGATAAAATTGAACTTTTTTCCAGGGACGACTATGATAAACAGCTATTAGAGTGATAGTTAATTTTTCTGATAAAGTGGCAGCTTTATAATATTCATCAATTAATTCTCTTGCTTCTGTTTCCTCAACTCTGTTAAATAAATAATAACTAAAACCTCTGGCAAACAAGCGATTAGTTAACTTAGCTAATTCGGGAAATTTTGATCTGAGCCAATAAGCTGCTGCTAGTTGATTACGAGCTTTACGCTGTTTGAATTTTTGACCTTGTCTGAGAGTACCGTCATTAGTGTTGTGTATTCCCTGAATTGTTAACTGTTGATTCAGAAAAAATCCTGCACTGAGAAAGATACTACTATAGGTTAAGTAACGATCCGCAGCTTGTTTAAGAATCTCTGGCATGGGTAAGATTTGTTGTAAGAGACTGCGCCGAAAACAAAGAGCAGATGTGGAAGGGGGATAGAAGGGGAGTTGACCTTTTCTAAGTTGTGTCCGAAAATCGCAGAGAGTAGAAATATCTTCATTGAGTCGGGGAAAGGCGCGAGTAACTCCTAAAACTTCTTCTGTCTCAGTACTTACTAATTTTAGAGGATGAAAACACCAGTCAATTTGTGGATGGGAAGTAAAAACTTCAACAACTTGAGCAACCTTTTCTAAAAGAAAACGATCATCTGCATCTAAACAACAAATAATCTCTCCTTGAGAAGCTGCAAATCCTGCGTTAAAAGTAGAAGCATGATCGCCATTTTCTTTAAACACGGGAATTATTTTGTCACCGTAGTTACTAATAATCTCCTGAGAATTATCTCTAGAGCCATCATCTACAACAATAATTTCTATAGAAGAATAAGTTTGATTTAAGGCACTATCAATAGCTATGGGGAGAAAGTGACCATAATTATAGTTGTTGATGATAATACTTACTAAAGGCTGCTTTGTCATTGAATCTAATATGAGTTCGATAATAATAAGTAGGTGAACAGGAGGCAATAGGGAATAGGGAATAGGGATTGGTGATTGGTGATTGGGGGGACTCGGGAGAGACCCAACTCGTCGCGAAGCTAGTGGGGGACTGGGGGAATTGGGGGTGGTTGATGATAACTGATTACTGATAACTGATTACTTCTGAGTCCTTCATCCTTCATCCTTTTGAATAGGGAATGTATAAATAATTTTGGTTGGGTAATTATCTCAGAGCGAGATTAGCAGAATCAGGAGCTTTCCCAGGAAGACGGTAATAAATAGCTCTCGTGAGAATCTCCGCTTTTTCCTGCAAAGTTAAATAAGCAAAATACTTGTCAATTAGCTCTTGGTGATTATGATAAGGGACACCGTAACGAATATAAATTACTTTGTATTTCCAGTAAGCACTTAAACCTCTAGCAAACATCCGATTACATACTTTGGCTAACTGGGGAAATTTAGTTCTCAAAAAATAAGCGTTTACTATATTCTTGGTTTGTAATTGTGGTCTATCTTTACGCAAGGTAGAGTTGTTGTCGCCATGTACCCGCATTATAGTTAAAGCTTCTTCTATCATAAAGCCAGGACTGAGAACAGGAGCAGCTTTCATGGGGTAGCCATCAGCACCATTGATAAATACTTCTGGTATGGGAATAATTTTAGCTAGAAGACTGCGACGAAAGCATAAACCAGAAGAAGGGGGAACATAGAGAGAAGTTCCTTTTTTGACTAAATCCCGAAAGTCACATTTACCTACACCATTCTGACGAGTCTGTCCAATTTCCTGGTTAGTTTTATAGTTGACCAATTTTACTGTGTTAAAACACCAGCCAATCTCTGGGTCGGCTTTAAATTCTTTTACTACAAGAGCGACTTTTTCAGGAAGAAAAACATCGTCAGAGTCGAGAAAGCAGATAATTTCTCCTGAAGTTGCAGCAAACCCTGCATTATAAGCTGAGGCTTGTCCGCCATTTTCTTTTAGTACGGGAATAATTTGATCTTTGTAGCTAGCAATGACTTCTCGGGAATTGTCTGTAGAACCATCATCCACCACAATAATTTCTATGGCAGAATAAGTTTGGTTCAAAGCACTCTCAATTGCTTCAGCAATAAAAGAACCGTAATTGTAGTTATTAATAATAATACTGACTAAGGGATTGCTATCCATTTACCTAATCTTTTCTTTGACAATTAAATCTTAAAATTGAGGACGAAACAAAACTGATAAGAAGTTCCACTTTGTTCAAGAATAATAGAGCCAAAATAAGAATACACATTGTGGGATGTGGTCCTCGCACTGGTACAACTCTGATGGCGGAAATGACCATCGCCTGTTTTGAAATTGACCTCTACACAGAACATGAAGATAGTATCTACACTCGTCCATCTCGTCAAGGTAACATTTTTCTGACTAAGCGTCCCCGCGATATTCTAGTTGCAGGACCAATGTTGCACTTACTCCCAAATTTATACGTAATTTATATGGTGCGCGACCCTCGGGATACAATTGCCAGTAAGCATCGAAAAGACCCTGACCGCTACTGGGCAAGTCTGCGCTATTGGCAAGAATACACCCCTTACGGGCGCAAGTTGCAGAATCATCCCCGATTTATTACAGTTCGTTATGAAGATTTGGTACAAAAACCCGATGAAGTTCAAGACTATTTAATGCAGCGAATGCCTTTTTTGCAGAAACGAGCTTCTTTTAGTCGCTATCATGAGTTTGCACAACCTTCTAAACGTTCTCTTGATGCACTGCGGGGTATGCGTCCAGTAGCTTCTACCAGTGTTGGTAAATGGCGCAACCATCTCCCACGAGTGGCGGGACAACTCAAATTACATGGTCAAAATGCGATCGCCAAAGACCTGATCGAATACGGTTATGAATCAGACGACTCTTGGCTAAATGAGTTAGAAGGTGTTACCCCCGATTATAGTGAGAGTCACTGGCCAGAATATTTTACTAATCAAGAGCTTAAACAACGCATGAGAGGCAAGTATAGCCGAGCTTTTGTCGCATTTTTGCGTAATTTAGGCAATAGATAGGGACTGGGCACCGAAGAAGACTTCACGCCCTGACACAACCTGGGTCTCTCCCTTTCTAGTCAATAATTCTTTGTCCTGTATTAACATCAAAATAATGAATATTATTGGGGGATAGGGCGAGAGATATAGAGTTTCCTTCTTGTAGATTTTCTTGAGATAATAAGGCTCTAATTATTAAGTCATGATTATCGATTTTGACACTTACTAATTTTTCTTTGCCTAATTCTTCAGTTAGGATAATTTTGCCTTTGATAGCATTAGTATCTTCTGAAGTAGCTAAGTTTATGTGTTCAGGTCGTATTCCTAAAATTATGCGATCGCCTGTAAAATTACCCCGATTAAAAGGTATTATATTATCTCCTAGTTTTACAGTTTCATCCTGACATTTTAGAGTAAATAAGTTCATCTGAGGACTACCTACAAAACTAGCTACAAATTCGTTAGCAGGATGGGAATAAATACGGCTAGGACTATCCAATTGCTGTACTTCTCCTCGATATAATACAGCTACTCTTGAAGATAGGGTCATGGCTTCAGTTTGGTCATGGGTTACATAGACTACTGGTTTGTTTTGGGCTTTAAATAATTGCTTCATTTGGCTTCTTACTTGTTCCCGTAATAAAGCATCTAAATTACTTAAAGGTTCATCTAATAAAAATACTTCGGGGTCTCTTACTAACGCCCTAGCTAAAGCTACTCTTTGGCGTTGTCCTCCAGACATTTGTCCTGGTTTACGGTCTAGTAAATTAGTTAATTCTAAGGTGGTAGCTGCTTCGGTGAGTCGGCGATTAATTTCTTCAGTCGGCATTTTTTTTAATTTTAAAGCCGTGGTAATATTTTCTGCTGCATTCATGTGGGGATAAAGAGCATAACTTTGGAATACCATAGCAATATTGCGCTTTCCTGGTGCAACACGGTTAACATTTTTATTACCAATAATTACTTCTCCCTTTGTAGGAGGTTCTAAACCTGCAATCAAACGGAGTAAAGTAGATTTACCGCAACCAGAAGGTCCTAATAAGGTTAAAAATTCTCCATCTTCCACAGATAAGGAGATATCTTTCACAGGAATTACATCTGAGCGATATTGTTTTCTTAAGTTTTGTAATTCTAATTTTGCCATTAGTATCAGTATAGTTATGGAACGTTTAATTCTTCCAGATTTACCACAAAGGCTTAGTTTTCTGAATGATTTACAAGTTATTACCCCTAACTTACCTATTGCCAGAAGTCTTAATATACCTCAATATAGTTTAGAAACTCTTGCTGAGACTATAGTACATCAACAGGGTATCGCGATCGCGTCTTCTTTATTATCCCGTCGTTTGATGCAAGATACTGTAAGAGAAGTTTTATCGGTTAAAGATGTAGCAGGGGTGGCTGTTTCTTGGTTAAATACTATTAAAGAGTTATTCCGTAGTGGACTAGATTTTTTAGCTTTACAAGATTTTCCTAGTACAAGAATTCAAAACATAGCTACTGTTGCTCTTAGCTATCAGCAAAAACTGAAGCAACTTAATTGTATCGATCCAGCAGAGTTATTTTGGCAAGGTGCAAAAGGTTGTAAGAGACAGAATGCTTATTTATTTTATGGTTATTTTGCACCAGGTAAAGATCAAATTGCTTTTATTAATGCTCTAGCTGGTGATGGTAGTATTGTAGTTTTGCCTACGGGTAAAGCTACAATTTTTGCTGCAAATAATGAAAGGATACACTTTTTACAGTCTCAGGGTTGGAAGTTAGAAACATTTACATCTAAAAAGCAGAATTTAGGAACAAGATTACAACAATGTTTTCTGCAACAACAACTAACACCAAAAGGAGTCAAGTTATATGCTTTTGCTAATCTCGAAGCAGAAGTAAGGGGTGTTTTAACTCAGATCAAAGCTTTATTAACTCAAGGAGTTACAGCAAAAGATATTGTTTTAGTGTCCAGAGATGAAACGTTATATGGTGCAACATTATTAGATATTGCTTGGGAATACGAGCTTCCGATTCGTGCTTTTTATGACGTATCTTTAGAAACGACTCGCTTAGGTGCTTGGATACAAAACTTACTAGAGGTTATTGCAGTTTCAGATAATAAGTTTCCTTTTGAAACAGTGACTAAACTGTTACGTCATCCTTTAGCTAAACAAATTAATGCTGATACTTGGCAAAAAGCCATCCTTAACCATCCCATAACTGTAGAAGCATGGCAAGAAATTGGCATTGATTTATCCTTAATACAATTCCCTTCACGAAGTTCTAGAAGAGATTATTATCAATTGTTACATACAATTTTTAACTCTTGGAAAGTACAAGCAAAATCCCAAATATGGGCTAAAGAAATAGTAGCTTTTTATCGCTTGCTAGAAGCTTTATATAATTGGTCACAGTTTTCAGAAGAATCTATCAGTAAAAATCAATTGATTCAAGAATTACAAGAAATAATTAGTATTATAACTATTCCCATTCAACCAGGTAGAGGCGGAATCGAGTTTCATTCTCCCTTATCTTTAGCAGGTGCCAAATATCAATATGTTTTTGTATTAGGAATGGTTGATGGAATTTTCCCCAATGCTATTAGTGAAGATTTAGTTTTAGACTTTTGCGATCGCAAACAATTATTGACTCAAGGCTCTGAAATTCCCACAGCAGTTACTATAGCTCAAAAAGAAAAACTTTATTTCTATTCTTTACTACAAGTAGCCACAAAACAAATTACTTTTTCCTATCCCATGTTACTAGATACATCCGCTACTATTCCTAGTCCCTATTTACAACTTTTAAACCTCCAAGCTTCTCCTACCCAAACGCAATATCTCGCTAGTTTAGAAGAAACCCGCCAACTTTATTTACGACAAAAGCCAACTATTAAAGATACTATTTTAAAAAATGCTGTTAAAGCTTGGAACATCGAAAAAGAGAGGGAAACTTCTACCACTATAGACGAATATCAAGGAGCAATTAATATTGCCTTATCTCCAGAGCAATTTACTTTCAGTGCTTCTCAATTAACCCAATTAGGACAATGTCCCTTTAAATGGTTTGCTTCTAGACTATTACAACTAAAACCATTACCAGAAATCGAAATAGACTTGACTGCTACAGCCAAAGGCAATATTTATCATCATTGCTTAGACTCAGCTTTAGAAGATGTCAAAACTGCTACTGATTTAGAAAAATTCAATCGCCAGAAATTGCAAGAAATTTTATTACAAGCAGAAACAGAATTAGTAATAGGTCAACAATATATTTTCTCTTGGCAAGAAAAAAAACAAGAAATGTTAGAACTACTTTATAGTAATCTGACTCATCCTAACTTTTTAGCTTCAGATACAGAAGTTATCGCTAGAGAATACGAATTTAAAATAGATTGGTATGGCTTAAAAATTCAAGGTACAATCGACAGAATAGACCGAACTGCTACAGGACTAAAAGTCTTAGATTATAAATCTAGTAGTGCTACACCTCCAGGTATTAAAGACTCATCAAATAAAGCAAGCATTGATCTACAACTTCCTTTATATATTGAAGCAGTAAAAGAATCTTTTAAAGTAGAATCTGTAGAAGCGAGTTATTATTCCTTACCCAACCAAAAAATTAGAACTTATAAAAAAAGCCAGCAACAAGAATTAGCAGATTTTGCTGACAAAGTTAAATCTCATCTAGAAACAGGTTATTATCCTGTTGCACCTGATATCCAACAGAAAGCCTGTCAATATTGTAATTTTGATTTGGTATGTCGTAAAAGCGGTTGAAACCACAAATGAATAAACTACCTGATAAAAAAACCTTAGACAAACTGTTGGATTTAGCTAAGGATTTTGAACAACAAGCTCTTTCCTTATACGAACGAGCCACAGAAATTGATGAAAAATGGCGGATTCGCTTGGAGTCAAAAGGTAAAGTAGCAATTCAAAAGTCTGATAGTTCACAAACTTGATTTTACTGTTGTTAAAACTCTCTAGTAAATTAACTTCGCCAGTTGCTATTTTTTACCAGTGCGAAAGTGCGGTCTTGGTGGTTTCCCCCACCGAAGCACCTTTCGTAAGAAGAGGAATGAAACCCAACGAGGACATCAAACACCAAATCAACCAAAATGTTGTATTTGATTATATTTTTAGTAACTATAAAGATATTAAATGGGTAATAGCTTAGGTATCTAAACATGAGTCACTACAGAGATTACAATAAGTACTCACTGCTAATTTATTTATGCTAATTCTAAAGTTTCTGTTTCAGCAGTCTTCGCTACTGGTAATTCAATACTGCCATGTACTCCTGCTAAGTGTAATTCTTCCATAACTTCTAAACCATTTTTAAATGCTTCTTCATAAGTGTCACCATGTGTACGCCACTGTTGACCTTCAAAGTCTGGTAGCCCCACTAAATAACAGTTGTTTTCGTCACTCCAGATAATATTGATTCTGTATTTAAGTTTCATTGTTTTTGACCTTTTTAATTGCTTGTTCTACGTCTTTTTCTTGATACGGTTTTGCATCTTTCCCATCTTTTCCAGATAGAGTTATGCTACCGTTATACAAAGGATGTTTCCAGATTGTATGACTACCTTTACCGCGCTTTTTTTCTAGCTCAAAGCCAGCTTGCAGTAACATCCTCTTTAACTCTCCTATCTTTTTGGGCATTTATTTCATCATATTAAAAATTTAAGAATGGGAAAATGGTAAAGTTCTTAGTTTCTTATTATCATTCCCCATTCCTATTCCCCTAAATTTTATCCTTGCAATTTTTTCCCTAATAACTGATTAGTTAATTTAGGATCGGCTTTTCCCCCAGTTTGTTTCATTACTTGTCCCACAAAGAAACCTTTAAGTTTAGTTTTACCATTGCGGAATTTTTCTAACTCATCGGGATGGGAAGCAAGAACTTGGTCGATGATTTTTTCAATTTCTTTGGTATCAGAAATTTGAATTAAGCCTTTCTTCTCAACTAATTCTTTAGCTGAACCACCTTTTTCTAGCAATTCAGGAAGAATATCTTTAGCAATTTTTCCGCTAATTGTACCTTCTTTGATTAAGCCAACTAGTTCTGCTAATATCTCAGGCTTAAGGGCAATATCATTAATGCTCAGGTTATTATTCTTGAGATATGCAGCAATATCCCCAATTAACCAATTAGTAACTTGTTTTGCTTCTGCACCAGTTGCGATAGCCTTCTCAAAATATTCTGCTAAACTACGGTCATCAGTTAAGATGCGAGTATCATAAGCAGATAGTCCCAATTCTTCTTCATAGCGGTGACGTTTTTGAGCAGGAAGTTCTGGTAATTGAGCTTTCCAAGTCTCTAACTGTTCGGTAGAAACTTCAATGGGGGGTAAGTCGGGTTCAGGAAAATAACGATAGTCGCTAGAACCTTCTTTAGAACGCATACTAATAGTACGTTGGCTTCCTTCTTCCCAGAGACGAGTTTCTTGATAGATCGGTTCGTCGTTTTCTATAGCTTCGATTTGTCTTTCTATTTCATAATCGATCGCCTTTTGAATAGCACTAAAGGAATTCATGTTTTTAATTTCGACTTTAGTACCGAATTCTTTTTGTCCTACAGGTCGAACGGAAATGTTAACATCACAACGTAGTGAACCTTCTTGCATTTTCCCATCACTAATACCCAAGTAGAGCATAATGCGCCGTAGTTCTTGAGCATATTCGGCTGCTTCTTTTCCTGAACGCATATCGGGTTCAGAAACAATTTCTAACAAGGGGACACCTGCACGGTTAAAATCTACTAGAGAGTAAGTTGAACCAGCCAGGCGATCGCTACCTCCGTGATTTAGCTTTCCTGCGTCTTCTTCCATGTGAAGGCGAGTAATACCAATTTTCTTTCTCACTGGTTCAGCATTAGGTTTTTCCGCAATCTCAATTTCCAGCCAGCCATGTTCACCAATCGGCAGATCGTATTGAGAAATTTGATAATTTTTTGGTAAATCGGGGTAAAAATACTGTTTACGGTCAAATTTACTGTAGGGTGCAACCTGACAATTAATCGCTAGACAAGCTTTAACTGCATACTCTAGGACTTTTTCATTCAATACAGGAAGCACACCAGGATATCCTAAACATATCGGAGAAATATTACTATTAGGATTATCAGGATCGAAACTAGTCGATTCACTGCTAAATATTTTAGTATTAGTGTTGAGTTGGCAGTGGGTTTCTAACCCGATAACAGCTTCATATTCAGTCTTCGAGGCTGTAGCAACGTTCATAATTTTCGGCTCAAAAATTTGATCTAATCCATAGACCCTTTATTTTATACTTTATGCTTATAACTGGGGATTGGGGTATTATAATATTAATGTACTATTTTATACTTACTAGTTACTAGTTACTACTTAATGACCAATGACTAATGACCAACTACTAACAGCTACAGGATTATATAAAAGTTTTGGTGGTATCAAAGCCGTCAACAATGCTCAAATCAATGTCAAACAAGGAAGCATTACTGGCTTAATTGGTCCTAATGGTGCAGGCAAAACTACTTTATTTAATTTATTATCCAACTTTATTCGCTCAGATCAAGGAGAAGTGATTTTTGATGACAACCCAATTCATCATCTTGCTTCCCACGAAATTGCTCAACAAGGATTGATTCGCACCTTTCAAGTAGCGCGAGTCCTTTCTCGTTTATCAGTGTTAGAAAATATGTTGCTAGCTAAACCTCAACAAACAGGAGAAAACTTTTTTAAGGTATGGTTGCAACAAAATAAATTAAGAAAAGAAGAAAGAGCCAATAAAGAACAGGCAATGGCAATATTAGAGTCAGTAGGACTCGCAGCCAAAGCTGATGATTATGCAGGAGCCTTATCAGGGGGACAAAGAAAATTATTAGAGATGGGGCGGACTCTGATGACCAAGCCTAAGCTAATATTGTTAGATGAACCAGCAGCAGGTGTTAACCCCACTTTAATCAATCAAATTTGTGAACATATACGAGAGTGGAATCAACAAGGTATTTCTTTCTTAGTTATTGAGCATAATATGGACGTGATTATGTCCTTGTGCGATCGCATTTGGGTGCTAGCAGAAGGGACTAATTTAGCCGATGGCACACCCCAGGAAATTCAAAATAATTCTGAAGTTTTAGAGGCTTATCTAGGACAATCATCAGACGTTTAGTCTAGGTGTTCCAGTTTTTTGTCGTTAGAATGGATGGGATTTTGAACACAATATGACTGTAACTGTTACAGGTGGTGACTTCCTCCCTCAGTTTACTGAGGGCTTCCCAATCTCGCGACTGAGAGCTTTCTGCACTATGCCACTTATCTAGAACCATGACAGCTATCACAATTCCCCGACAGTACGACTTTACAGACAATTTCTTTCCCCGCAAGTCCTGCGGTACTACTCGT
>JASJCP010000026.1 GCA_030065935.1 Xenococcaceae cyanobacterium MO_167.B27 | reverse complement strand
TCCACAGAAGTTGTCACCACTATGTTCACATGAGCAACAGTCGAAAAGACTAAGATTTTCGGAAGCTGGATACACGGAAACGGGTACGTCCAGATTTCACAGAGAGGGGCGAGAGATAATACTCTCCCTCGACTCTACCGAACCCACGCTCACTAGGGTCAATCTTGTAATGACATTTAGAACAGGTTTTAGAACTAGGGACAAATCTATCGATTCGGGTAGGTGTGGGACTTATTGCGGTTTAAGTAAAAAAAATTAGCAAAAAATCCTATGAGCGGTAACTATCTTAAACTTGCTCAAATTTTATCTCTTAGTCTTGCTCTTACATTGATTTGATGTGTTTCAGGATAGATTCAGAAACTTAAATGTTTTTTTAAATCTAAGAGCTATGAAAACCAACTATCAGTTATATTTGTATGTATAAACAATGATTTGGCTGCCTGTTATTGTCTGTTTTGATAATTTGTTATTCTAAGTAACGTAGTTAAAATTGGCTATGGGTAATGGTGAAAATAATGCTCAAAAAACCCCTGGTTAACATCTATCCCTGACATTGCTAGGATATGCAGCAAAAATGTAAATAATACTAACAATCTTCATCTTTGTTTATTTCCTGACACCATTATTTGTTATCCCAGAATCAGAACCAGTTAATCCCACTAATTTATTTAAGTATTTATATAACGTAGCAAATCTGTGATTACACTAACCCTATTACATCCTTTACAACCAGTACCAGTTCAAAGTTGGACATTTCAGCAAGAGCCAAAAATTAGAATTGGACGCTCTACTAATAACGAAGTTGTCTTATATAGTGCTGTTGTTTCTCGTCATCACGTTGAAATTAGAAAAACAGGTGAGGCTCAATGGGAAGTGGTAAATTTAGGAGCTAATGGGACTTACGTCAACGGTAAAAGAGTCACTCAAGCTGCTGCGGTAGATGGTATGGTGATGCGTCTGGCTAGTTCAGGTCCTAAAATACTAATCAAAATCGAATCAGAGTCATCATCCTCTTCTCAACAACAATCTGATGCTGATGATACAGTTAGAAGAGTCAAAGAAACTAAAGATACTTTGATTAGTGCCGAATAAATTGAGTAGTTAGCGCGGGATAAGGTTGCGATAGTTGAGGTAGCAAGAGTCAAGAGGCAATAGGCAATAGGTATTTATCTTTCCTCATCCTTCATCCTTAATTATTTCTTCTATCACCGTTAAATCAAGATATTTATCAGTAGGTTTAGTATCCAGCCACAACAGATATTCTACATTACCTGCTGGCCCCTTAATAGGAGAAATAGTTAACCCTTGATAGTTCCATCCTAACTCTGATGCAGCTTTCCACACTTGGAAAATAGCGCCTGCTCGGTCTTTAGTATTGCGTACTACTCCTTTTTTTCCTACTTTTTCTCGTCCCACCTCAAATTGTGGCTTAACTAGCAGCACTACTTCTTTTGGGGGAATTAATAAATTCCAAAGAGAAGGTAAAACTTTCCTTAAAGAAATAAAAGATAAATCCATAACCCCCAAATCAGCAGGACATTCACTATCATAGAGCTTATCGGGAGTAAGATAGCGAAAATTAGTTCTTTCTTTGAGGATTACTCTAGCATCCTGACGCAAGCTCCAAGCTACTTGTCCATAGCCTACATCTATTCCATAAACTTTCTTTGCTCCTGCTTGTAACAAACAGTCCGTAAAACCCCCTGTAGAAATTCCTCCATCTAGACAAATTCTACCTTCAACCTCAATGTCAAAAGTAACTAAAGCCTGATGTAGCTTTTCTCCTCCGCGAGAAACATAGGGTGGTTTAGCTTGTAGAGTAATATCCGCATCTAAAGGGATTTTTGTCCCTGATTTATCAATTACTTCTCCATTAACTTTGACTTCTCCTGCTCCAATACAACGTTGCGCTTGTTGACGAGAAGCACAAAGATTTCGCTCTACCAACAGAATATCTAGACGTTGCTTACTCACATCCACTACCTAGACTGACAGTTCCTCCACAAGCAGTAGCCCTGCTTCCTGATTTTAATTTTAAAGGAGCGTCAGGAAAAAGTAGGGCGATGCACTGCCGACCCTACAATGAAAAAATATTGTGTAATAAATCTCGATGCAATAAAGCTCTATCTTTAAGAGATTCGATTTGAGCAATGTCTAAAGCTTCCCCATTAGCATAATATTCAATCCAAGCCTTGCTAATAGTATCCGCTTTGTCTGGTAATTGGGATAATTCCCAACCAGGTATATTTATTTCTGACATTAATTGAGTTACTTTAGGGTCATAACTAAGAGCAAAACAACGACAAGATTCTGCTGCTGCCATAATAAGACTGTGGAGACGCATCCCGATAACCATTTCTACCCCTGTAAATAATCCTTTCAATTCTCTGGGGTCTGATAGAGATAAGATTTTACTATTATTGGGTAATTGTTGAGCAATAGTGTCTGCGATCGCGCTATCTGTGATAGGTTGGAATGGTACAACTAGGATAAAAGTATTTGTTGCTTGTTGAAAAGTTTTAATTGCTTGGCTTAAAAGCTGGAGACGTTGAGGAGTTAAGAGAGGGTGAGGGCGTAACACTACGGCTACTCTAGGTGCTGGTAAATCCCACAATCCTTTAACTGGCTGACTTTCTAAAGCCCAAACAGGATCGGGAGCTAAAAGGGTCGAGATACCCCACTCTATTACTAGATTAGCAGAAGCATTATCCCTAACACTAACTCCTGCACAACCTCGTAACACTTCTTTAGTCATCCAGCGAGTAATACTCCGTTTTAACGGACCAATACCCTGCGCCCAAGCAATAGTTTTTAAACCTTGCTGTTGAGCCAATGCCATTAAACCAGCATAATAAACAGGGCTAGCAATACTGGTGACATCTTGCATCAGACTCCCACCACCCCAGATAAAAAAATCCGATTCTTTGAAAGCATTAAGAACAGCAAAAGTAGAACTACGATGGCAACTTGCTACATTGTATAGTTGGCTGGTTTCACTGGGATTTCCAGAAAGAACTATCGGTTCAATATTATCTGGTAACATTTGTAGCAGAGACATTAATAAGGCTTCGTCTCCACCATTCCCTTTACCATAATAACCACATAATACAGCTTTGCGATCGCTCATTATTTTGTTGATTGTTAGTTGTTAGTTGTTAGTTGATTAATATCTCGCCTAAACAAACAAAGCCAAGTTAATTTACATTCTTTCTAACACTTCAATTCCTAGTAAAGATAACCCTAGTTTTAGAGTTCTTGCACTTACATCTGCCAAAATTAAACGAGAAGTTCTTTGGGGTTCTTCTGCTTGTAAAACAGGGCAATTTTCAAAGAATTGATTAAATTTCTGACTTAGTTCAAAGAGATATTGACAGAGGCGGTTAGGTAATAAATCTCGTTCTACTTCTTGGATAACTTCCCCTAGTTTAAGTAGATGTTTTACTAAGATTAATTCTGCTGCTTCCTCTAAAACAATCTTATCCCCTTGCAACTGACTAAAATCAATATTACCCTTACGACTGATGCCTTGAGTTCTCACATAAGCATAGAGAAGATAGGGGGCTGTGTTTCCCTTAAGAGCAAGCATTTTATCATAGCTAAATTTATAGTCAGTAATACGATTTTGACTCAGATCGGCATATTTAACCGCGCTAATGCCAATAACTTGACCTACTTGATTAATAAATTCGATACTTTCTGCTCTATTTTCTTGTTCCAATCTATCTTTTAAATCTCTAGTAGCTTCTGTTACTGCTTCATCTAACAAATCTTTGAGTTTAACTGTTTCTCCAGAACGAGTTTTTAGTTTTTTGCCATCTTCTCCTAATACTAATCCGAAAGGAACATGAACTACATCTATTTTTTCAGGTAATATTCCTGCTTTTCTGGCTACTTGAAATACTGCTGCAAAATGGTTAGCTTGTCCAGCATCGGTAACATATACGATGCGTTCTACATCATCTTCTTGAATGCGATATTTCAGAGCAGCTAAATCTGTGGTAGCGTAGTTAAAACCACCGTCTGTTTTCTGCACAATTAAAGGTAGAGGTTCGCCATCTTTATTAGTAAAGCCTTCGAGGAAAACACATTTTGCTCCTGCGTCTTCTTCTAATAATTTTTTCTCTTCTAAGATAGTAAGAATCTCTGGTAAGAAAGGGTTATAAAAAGATTCGCCTCTTTCAGTTATCTTGATATCTAAAATATCGTAAATTACTTGAAATTCACGACGAGATTGATCGCAGAGTAATTGCCAAGCATGACGACTATCTTCTGCACCAGCTTGTAATTTTACTACTTCCTGTCTAGCGGTTTCTTTAAATTCTGCATCTTCATCAAAACGGACTTTCGCCTTTTTATATAACGAAACTAAATCCCCAATATCTAAAGCATCTGCGGTGGTTAAAGCTTCGGGATAAGCCTCTCTTAGATAAGCAATTAACATCCCAAACTGTGTTCCCCAGTCTCCCACATGATTGAGACGGAGTACATCATAACCGCGAAATTCTAGAATACGGGCAATAGAATCACCAATAATAGTAGAACGTAAATGTCCTACGTGCATTTCTTTAGCAATATTGGGACTGGAAAAATCAACTATTACTCTGGTTGCTGGTTGTACTTGTTCAACTCCTAATCTTTCATCTGTTTGTATTTCACTCAATAGATTAGCAAGATAACTAGGCTTGAGGCTGAAGTTAATAAAACCTGCACCAGCGATTTCCACAGTATCGCAAATATCCGCTACATTAAGATTAGCTACAATAGTTTCTGCGATCGCTCTTGGAGATTGTTTTAATTTTTTGGGTAAGGATAGAGCAACATTAGATTGATAGTCGCCAAATTTGGGATTAGTGCTAGGTGTAACTAAAGGATCGGTATCTGCTAATTCTGCACCAAATCCGGCAACTAATGCTTCTTGTACTTTTTGTTTAAATATTTCTAAGAGAGTTTTCATAATTGATAATTAACGGCGTTGCTGAATCAGTAATGTTAGATACTGTTAGTGGGAGCGTGGGAGCGTGGTTAGTTGTTGATTTTAGTGTTGCTTTCTTCCATTCAGCAATAGTTTAATGATAAATCTTAAATGATCTGGGGGGACTACAGAGAAGGCTTAAATTCTTATGTAGTAAGTATTGTAGATACACGACCTGAAAAAAGATAACCAGTTCTGAAAGATTTTTTTTGGTCAATTAGGGCGATGGCGAGACTGAAAAAGCTGATTCACTCGTTAATGAGGTACGCCGACTCGGTAAAAATTGATTTCATTTTCACTACTGTCAAATCACTAAAAGTCTTGCCCTACAAGACTTATTAGGCTACTTGTAGCCCCCCCAGGTTGCAGGGATAAATTTATCTCGCTTCAGCAACAGTTGGCTGACAGTGCGAGGATTAGGAGTAAGTAAATTTTTGACATTAACCTTAGCATCTTTTAAGGGTATAATATAGTGCGATCGCATCCCGCTCAATTTCATAGCCAATTTCCTACCAGTACATAGGGTGCCCAGAAACCAGGGCGCGTATAATTGGGGTATTTTTTCAATAAAGTTATTTGAGCGCGACGTAAAGCTTCTGCTTTGGTTACTTTGTTTTTCGTTAACTCACGATAAAATTCACCCATCAAAATAGCAGTAGAGCGATCGCTAATATGCCATAATGAAGCTAAGGTACTACGCGCCCCCGCTTTTACCGATGTACCTGCCAAGCCAAGAGTTGCTCGATTATCCCCTTGGGCAGTTTGACAAGCACTTAAAACTAGTAGTTCTAAGGGTTGATTATTAGTTTCATCTCGACGGCGGAGCAGGCGATCCCATTGCGTTACATTAATGGGTCCATCAGCAGCTAGGATAAAAGTATTCTCTGGACGGGAACTAAATTGACCGTGGGTTGCTAGGTGCAGGACATTGAAGGGGGTAGTATTAACATTATTTTCTAGGGTGTCGCTGGTAAATTCTTGGTCTAAGAGTTGTTTGTTAGTTACTCCCGCCTTATTAATCAGATTAAATTCAGACTTAATTTCTGGTAAAGGAGGGAAGGTAGAAAATTTTGGAGGGGGTTGTACTAAGCCAGCAGCAAGCACTTGGAGTGATTCTTGGGCTAGGGGTGTGGGAGGAAATAATTGCAATCCTAAACTTAGGGCGATCGCATATTTTTCCACTAAATATTGTTGACCATCATACAAGACAGCCATAGGTACGTTACGTAATGCGCCATCAAGGACAAATACTAAGGTGTTGACTTCCTGGGTTTCTAAATCTGATTCAATATTTTTAATCAACCAGTTATAAACTTCTTCGGATAGAATCTGTACATCTTCAGCGCGATCTGGTTCTATCAAGTATTCGCGGAGTTGTTGGAGAGTTGCTTCAACCTGCTGTTGGGATTTGTTAATTGTATAGTAACGTAGAGGCTGCTGAGGAATTTTGACAATTACTTGGAGTTGCTCGGGCAAAATAATGGGATAAATAATCGCTGTCGTCGGATTATCTCGATCTACCACAGTATCTACTAAAACCGTATTGGTATCAATACAAGCCTCTCGAAAATAATCGTCTAATTCTGCTAATTGTAGGTCTTCAATTCTATTTCTGGCTTTATTTAAAATGGCTTCGCTGGGATTATTTTTCTGTGACTCTAACAGTAAAGCAACGGATTCTCGATATACAGGTTCGACACTTTCTTTAAAAGAATATTGCACATCTCGATTTACCGCTACTAAGTCGCTGCGAAGAGTTTGTAAATCTTGAATCCCATTATCATAGGCTGTAATTGCTCCATCTATATCTCCTTGCTCTTTTAACAAACGCCCTAATTGCCAATGCCAACGATAAGAGATATCTGAAGCATTAATTCTTTGGGCGATGTTAAGTGCCTGTTGAGTAAGATTTTGGGCATCAGTAAATTGTTTTGTTTGTTCGTAGATATTACCTAGAGTACCCAATGCTAAACTTTCCGCCCGACGATCTCCTAAATCTTGGGCTTGTTGTACGGCTGTGGTGCAGATTTGGAGGATTATTTCTGGTTCTAGGTCTAATTTCAACAAATTTCGCGCTAAATGAAGGCGAGCATAGATTGTTGTTTGAGAAGCAGGTAAATTAGCCAGTTGAGATTGAATTTCGGGTAAGATTGCCCATGCAGTTGTAGTTTGCCCGATATTTACTAACAGACTCAGTTGATTAATTTGAGCTTGGACTTTAGTAATGGGGTTAGGAGTAACAGCAGCAGCTTCCTGATAAAATTCTATTGCCCCTGAAAAATTTTGTTCTATCCTGGCAGTATTGCCTAAGCTAAATAAAGCAGCACCGACATCTTCCCAAGACTGTAACTGTTGAGCAATTGATTTACTTTGCTGTAATACTTGACGAGATTGTTGTAAATCTCCTGCCAATTGTAAAGCATTACCCAAAGACCTTAATTCTACTGCTTTAATGATGGAATTTGGCTCTGATTCCAACTCTTGCTTTAGTTCAGTTAATATATTTAAGCCTCGACGATAAAACCCTAAAATCTGCCATGCTTGAGCTTGATTCAGACGAGTGCGGATAATTCCATTTTGATCATCTAATTGCTGATAAATTGCTTCTCCTCGTTGCCAAGTTTTTAATGCCTCTTCAGTCTGTCCTAAATCTAGTTGAATACTGCCTTGAATATTTAAACTGGAAGCGAAAACAGCCAGATTTTGAGTGGGGGAAAGTTTTTCTAATAAGTTTAAACTCTGGGTAATTGCTTGTTGCGCCTTATTTAACTGACCCGATTTTTGATAGACCAAAGCCAAATTACTCAAAGCTATAGCTTGCCTTAGTTTATCCCCTTGTTTCTCGTAGTTACTTACAGCTTGTTGTAATAGCTCGATAGATTCATTAAATTGACCAGCTTCATAGAGTTTTTTTCCCTGTTGCAGAGAGTTAAGGGATGGAGTTTTTGCTGTCTGTGATGTTTTTATCTGAGCCACCACAGGATAATTTGTAATGCAACAGAAAGCAGTTAGGAAAACCAAAAGGATAAAAACAGGCAAATAACGAATTTTAAGGCGACGGATAAATCTTTGATAATCAAAATAAATCCAACTTGTCTTATTTTTTTGCTGCCACCATTTATAGCGATTTTTTGCTTTACTACCTGTCATGTTCCCCCCCTTTATCTGGGTTTATCTGGGTTTATCTGTGGATAACCTTGTCAGGTGGGCAACATTAGTTTTCAAGTACGTTATTCAATAAAAATTAAAAATTAAAATTAGGTCTTGCTTACCTATTCTTATTGATAGTTTTATCTTTGCCCCCATGTTTCCCCCAAGTTTGGGGGATTTAATAACTATCACAATTTACGTTAATCTGCATAGCAGGATTAGCAGGAGGTTGAGCCACTAATTCAAGATTCCCGCGATCGTTTATAATCCATCTTTGAGCTTCAACAATCTGAGAAATAGATTCATCTCCTACTAAATTCTTCGCTAACCGATCTGTAACCCTACCAGTTGTTTCTGTAGGTTCATCAACCCAATTGGTAATAACTGCTGTTCCTCGTAGTGGTTCATTAGGACTTAAAGGTAATCCCCCTCGTCCTGTGGCGACAAAACGACCAGATTCTCCATCTTCAGGAGTGCAAGCTTGGCTAATTTGTTGGGAGGCATCAATCACGTTAGCAGGTAATTCGGTTAAACTCTGTGCAGGATTAACTTCTAAAATATCAATCGATACATCTCCATCTATACCAAATTGGGACGATGCACTGATATTGACAAATTCCCTACCAAAAAAACTATTAGTAGTAAGTTTAATATTTCCCCCATCTCCTTCAAAGGCTTTCGCAATAATTTCATAGTTATTATCAGCAGGAAAAGCTAGGATAAAATCAGCATTAATGGTAATATCACCGCCATTTCCTCCCGCTTCTGCCGTCCCCGCTTCTGCTGTAATTTCTCCGCTATTCTCAAAGGTCAAAGTATCTTCTATATTTAGAGTAATATTGCCCCCCTGATTACTGGCAGTTTCGGCTGTAATTGAGCCTTTCTTCAAGGTTAATTTCTCTGCTGTAAGTTCTATACTTCCTCCTTGCCCCTTTCCATCGCTATTTACAGCTATGGTTGCGCCATCTTGAATAGTAACGCTTTGGGGGTCAATAATGATATTGCCTCCTATGCCGGTAGATTCCGGAGCAGTGCTAGCCTCAATGGTGCTGTTAACTAGGTTAAGGTTGTCCCTAATGTTGAGTTGGATATTTCCTGCTTGCCCGCTACTGATAGTATTAGTGCTCACCCTAGCACCTTCATCCAAGTTAAAGTTTTGAGTAGTAATGATGATATTTCCTGCGTTACCCACTCCCCCAGTACTCGCACTCACTATTGCACCATCAGAGAGAAAGAGATTGCTGGTTTCAATGGTGATGTCTCCCGCTATTCCCTTCGCTTCTGTATTCACCTGGGTAACGATGCCACTGGGAAGAGAACCCTGGCTGTTTTTACCTTCAATGGAGATGACACCACTAGCCTTAATATTTATCGCACCTGCATCTCCTTCTCCAAGAGTACTTGTACTCGCTACTGCACCATCAGAAATAAAGAGATTGGTGGTTTCAATAGTGATGTCCCCTGCTGTTCCCTTCGCTCCTGGATTCACCTGGCTAATGATGCCACTGGGAAGCAAACCCTGGCTGTCTTCACCTTTAAGGGAGATGACACCACTAGCCTTAATATTTATCGCACCTGCATCTCCTTCTTCAAAAGTACTTGTAGTAATTACTGCACCATCAGAAATAAAGAGATTGTTGGTTTCAATAATTATCCCTGCTGAGTTTACTGATGCACTTTCACCTATTCTCTGCACCTGGCTAGAAATACTACTGCCACCTAGGCTGTTTTCACCTGTAAGAGATATGCTATCGTTAGCAATAAGCTTAATCAATCCAGAATTGCCTCGTCCCACTGTATTTGCACTCAGAAAAGTTCCATTTATAAGGAAAATGGAATTAGCTGTCATAGTAATATTACCGCTTGAACTATTTGACTCATTTTGGCTAACATTAGGACTTATAATCCCACTGTTTATGATTGAAATATCACCTTGACTATTTAAGGTTATATCTCCAGCTAATGACCCATTAGATAAAATAGAAGAAGAAGGATTGAGAGTGATATTTCCTCCAGCATTTAAAGTCACATCTCCAGCAATGCCTATGTTAGCAGAAGTCTCAATTCGGTCATTCATAGTAATATTGCTACTAGCATCTAGACTAACTATGCCAGCATCAGCAACAGATGAAGTAGTATTGAGATTTCCAGCAGTAATATTACCATTGGTAGCATTAAGAGTAATTGAGCCACTATCTCCTATAGGTTGAATCGACTCAACAACAGTAGATTCTGCTGCTTCAACTCCGGTTAAATTAATTACATAGCTGCCATCATTAAACCCAAACTCATTTACCCAACTACTCAAAGGTAAATCGCCACCAGATCCTGTTGCTCCATCAATGCTCTCCAAATCATTAGTTTGAATCCTAGAAGGAAAAATTAGTTCTCCTTCACTGACAGGAAATACACCATTGGCACTAATCGCCAAATAATAAATCCCTGGTTCTGTGGGAGTTAAAGGATGATTAGCTGGTAAAGTAGCTTGAAAGCAATTACATCCTGCTTCATTGTAACTGGTATAAATACCTTTGCCATCAGCTTTAAACAAAAATAATTGCGTGGCAGTATCAGAACCCCCAACAGTACTAGCAGAGAAATTTCCCCCTTCTGTCAGATAAATTTGAAACAGATCCACATCCTCAATACCAGAAATATTCCCAGAGATATTTTCCAGTGTTCCTCCTGGGCTATCACTGACAAAGAGAGCAGTTTCAATTAACTCACCAGCATCACCCACAACAAGCACGGAAGTATCAATATTGCCAATCGTCAAACCTGCCCCATAAATGGCAATATCTCGCCCATTAGTGAAGATTGTATCGGCGACATTATCCTCCATGACAAAATCACCCACACTATTCCCATCTGCATCAGCACTGAAAGCAACTACCCCTGCACCAGCAGCTAACTCTAAACTATCATCACTTAAATCTTGCAGAGTAATATCATTAGTCGCCTGAAGAATAATATTAGTATCTCCAGACAATCCTTCTAACTCTGACTCATAAATCGTAGTCGGTGCAGAATGATCTATCTCACTTAGGGGTGTACTAAGAATTGACCCCACTACCCCAGAATTGTTGCCTGCAAAAGTATCACTCCCATCCCCTGCTTCGTCACCGCTGCCATCAGCAATGATAATATTAGTTGGGTCGAGTAATAAAGTTCCTGGCAACCCATTCACAGTACTGGTATTAACCTGACCTCGAAATATCAGGTGTTCCTTACCAGATACCTCAACGAAACCACCATGACCAGACTCTACCCCACCTCTGGCATTGATATTGCCATAGAAACCTGTTACCTCATCTGCCCAAACTATGACTCTGCCTCCATTACCATTAGTTAGGGCATCAGCATTGATAGTAACCTTATCCCCTACATAAGTCCGCTGGGCATTGGGTAGAGTCCCTAAGCCCTGAAAATCTCCGCCAATTAAGACAGTCCCTCCAGCAGTAGGGGAAGAAACATCAATGGTGGCATTTTCTAATAAAGCAACACTTTTTGAGCCAAATATCCCTACTATTCCACCCGGTGCTGTTAAATTGCCTGTATTTAATACATTTGTTCCCAAAAAGCTTAGAGTTTGTCTGGAAGCTACAGCTAAGTTCCCCTGATTTACGATATTACCTTGAGCATTAGCCAGGGCATTTTCAAAAAAAACTTCTGGTTTTACTGTCAGTAACTGACTGTTTTCAGGCTTAGTAGCACTAAAAAATCCATCTTCCCCCAACTTTATTCCATCAGCAGTAGTAACGAAAAATGAACCTCCAATATCTAAGCTGGCATTTTCACCAAAGATAATTCCGTTGGGATTGATCAAAAATAAATTAGCACCGCCGTTTGCACGAATCAGACCATCAATATTAGAAATAGAATTGCCAGTAATACGACTTAAAATATTTTGAATTGTCAATCCATTGTCAAAGAAAGCTGTTTGACCAGTTAGGACAGAAAAATCTTGAAAACTGTGAAATAAATTATTTCCTGCGGTAGTGCCTCCAGTAATTTCGATAAGGTTTCCATTGGGAGTAGCGATGGAATTATTAGGTAGAGTATTATCTGGGACAATTTGCGCTGAAACTTCTGAGGTATGGCTCAAGAAAGGAGCGAATACTAAAAATAAAACAAGCCATAAATTTTTTCGTCTTTTAAGACACTGCAATTGAGGTAAATTACCAATAGTTATTATAAATTTAACCTTAAGCAATGTTTTATGGCTCTTGAGAATATTTTTGATTGTTCCAGAAGTACCCATTTTTTTATTAATACAATAAAAGTATTTTAATTACTTCCTCAAAATGTGGTATTCGATTGATTTAAGTCGATTTTGAATCTTTTGGGATAGCAAAATCATAAATCTGTATCAGAATTTAAGATGTATTTTTTCAAGAAACAAAATATTGACAAAATACTAGGTCTTTATTTATTGGGAGCAATTTATTTTAAAAATAAGATTTTTTATTTAATAAAACAAGGTTATTTATAAAAATTAAAAAATTAAAAATCATTATTTTAAGAATAAAATTTTAAATTAACTTTTAAAATTAACGAATAATAAAGGGAACACAAATATCAAGAAACGCTTTTCTAGTGTTGCGTAGTTACTGATTGATTTGATTGAATTACTGAAAGCGAAAAATTGTCGAAGAGAAAGATGATCACAATATATAAAGTTAAAACCGTAAAATTTCTTGTTCCCAACCCTCGTATCTGGGGTCGATTTCCAAAACTAAACCTTCTCCTGGTTCTAAGATAACCTCTAAATAAAGCATATCTACAGGAGCTTGGGCGATATCTTCATTATTTTCAAAGGGTTGCAAGTCTTCTGTTAACAATCGCAGTTTAAACCCAGCAGGAATTTTCCCTTCGGGAATTGTACTTTGTAGTTCAAATCGCCACACAAGAATTTCTTCTTGGGCAGTACGAAAAATTCTGAATTCATAGGGATTACCTGCAATAATTAATTGCCGAGCTATACCCAAAACTGTTTCTCTATTCCGCATTCCCACAGGTGCTACTACTAATTCTTTTCTTGACCAGCCCAATTGTTGGGCTAAATTATCTACTCCCGTTTGCAACCACTGGGAGATGGACCATTTTACTGACCAACCCTGGCGCAATTGATATAGTTTTTTTCGCCAGTTATCCTCTGCCAATAACGCACCCCACAGGGGAAAAGGTACAGCCAAACGAGGAAACTTGACTTCAGGATTACCTAATCTTTCTAGGAGATTTTCCGCTTGAGTTTGGGAAATAGGAGATAATGAGTCAACTTCAGCACGTAAAATTTCTGGATAATTAGTTTGAAGTGTTACCCAGAGAACATTGAGGTCTTGAATCAAATCGTCACTTTCTAAACTGTAAGTGCGATCGCCAAAATCATAGATTCCTTGAGTTTTCAGCTTGTGATGGGTGGTATAACCGCAAATTTCAATATAGCCATCATCAGGATTTACCTGCACTGCTACATAATAGTCAGCAACCCATTCAGGAATATCTACCCATTCTTGTGCTATCCGCAATTCATCATTATCTATCCCTAAAGTGGGAATTAAAATCAAACGATAATTATCAAAAGTAATAGGCGTACCATTTACTACTTCCCAAAAACTCGGTAGGGTATTTATGCTGTTAGCTAGTTCAGCATCGGGTGCAATTTCTTCCCTAAACCAAGGTAAAAATGCTTGTAAACACAGTTGATTGAGCCAAGCACGTCGAGTCCCACCAGGGGTAGAATAAGGATGTTCCCTAATTTCCAGAGAATCGGGAATTTCTAAATATAAAGGTTCTGAATTAATAGTTAATAAGGGAGATATATTAAACATAAATCTTTTCAATAATTAGTTATCAGTATAAAAAAATTATTCGTCCTGATTTTGGTTGTAATGACATCTGAGCCATTCCTCTAAGCCAGAATTAACCGCCCCTACTACGTCTGATTGAGGAGAAATATGCAAGGTTTGCTGACTCCATTCAATTAAAGTTATCAATAATGATTTTTTGATATTGCTGAGACGACGAGAAACTTGATACTGCTTGATGTTTAATTGTTTGGCAATTTCGGTTTGAGTAAGCTGCTTACTATAGTAAACCTGTAATAATTCTCGTGCTTCTGGTTCTAAAGCAGCGATCGCGTCATTTAATAATTGATTTAATTGAGTTTGATAATTTTGTAAACTTGCTGTTTCTTCTTGTTCGATAGCTTTAGTTAATAAAGATGTTTGCTCGTCACTAGGCATCATATCTAACAGGCTAGTATTGCTATCATCTTTCAAAGGAGTATCTGCGGAGACAACTTTGGGATAAAGAAAATTACGAACAGCTTGAGCGCAAGATAACAACCACTTCTCTAAGGTTTCTGGATTAATTGTGGGAGTGGTTTCACTTAAACGGCTGATCCGCTCTGAGTTATAAAGATTGGTAATATCTTTTCTTATATCTACATCTGGTTTAGGAAGCTGACGAGTTTTTTGGCTCTCGATCGGATACAGTTCTGTATAGCATTCCCAAGCCAAGAGATAACATTCAATAGTTTGCTGATTAAAACCCATATATTGCAATGATTTTATCAGTCTTTTACGGCTCAGTTTCTGTAATAAAGCCCAATCAGAACAAATATGTGCTTCTTTACGCACTTTTAATAAATCCTTAATAACCCGCTCAAAAGCCAATTCCGCGTAGTTTTTTAAATAGGAACTGTACTGGGGATTAAAATTCTTTAAAATCTTGGGCAGATGGGCGATCGCAATTTGAAAATAGTCTGCTAAAGAGCAATGACTCGATACATTGAGGGTAAATTTTCTCACAGCCCAGTAGCAAGCTTCTTGTAGATATGCAGCGAGATGAGCAGTAGCTAAATAATTAGAACTAGGTTGATTTTCCCAGACTTTATACCAATATAATGCCCAGAAATTTGTAGATTTTTGCTCTGGTGACTGTTGCAGACAAGTTTTCATACTACGCCGTAATTTTGGCTCTGTTACCCAGCCAGTAAATCGATCTACTTCAAATTTGATAAAGGTAGAAAAAATTTTTACCGTATCTTGTCGGCGTTGCATAGAATACTCGCTGCGCTCTCAATGGTAATTCCAATTATAAAGCGATGGACTTCAAAGCATAGAATTAAATGCTTGCTACACCAAGCTTTTGCCGATTTTTCAAAAAATTTTCACCTCAACTGCATAACCACTAACCCTCGTCGTAGAGGGAGGCACCAAATTAAAAAACATCAAAGTTCAAAAGATGAAAAGCAGAAAAGTATTTAAACTTTCTTCAACTTTACTCATTTTCTCGTTATCTTTATCCCCATTAATAGTTACCAAATCTCAGGCTCATATTAAATGTCCTATCAAAGAGCCTATTTTTGGCACGACCAACGATACTTGTCCTCATCCACCTCATCTTGAAGATTTGTCTGAGGAAGCATGGGGAGAAGGTGGCAGAATTGCATACGTTTCAGCAGCAGCTACTATGGCAAGACGTTCTCCTACAGGGGAATCTCTTGATGTCTCTCTTAAAAATGCTTTACGTCCTCACTTTGGTGGATTGGTAGATAGAGTAACTCTTCATTGGGGAACACCAGGTCTGGATAAATGGAGTGCTAATCAAATTGGAATTCATCTTTCAGGTACGGAATCGGATGGTCAAACTTATGGTCATGATATTTATCTAGATTTACAAAAACCTAGTTCCTATTCTCAATATGTAGTCAAGCTAATTATTCATGAAATGGTTCATTCTGACCAATATGAAAAATGGGGTTCTAGTCTGTCTAATTTTGGCTATCATTACTTTAAAAACTATAAAAAAGTGGGACAAAACTATGAAAACAATAAATTAGAAAAAGAAGCCGAGGAAAGAGCTAATAGTCTTTATCAATCTGTCTATGCTTCATTAAATCAGCGTCAATCTTCCACTGTTGATGATTCACCTAAACAGGCTACATCAAAACTTTGGGTTCGTAACGCAACATCCAATAATGAGAACTGGATTGAAATTGGTCACGCTAACAATGTTGTAGCGATGGCTGGCGTTAATGGACAATTATTTGCTGCTACTAGAGATAACAAGTTATGGATTCGTAACGCAACATCCAATAATGAGAACTGGATTGAAATTGGTCACGCTAACAATGTTGTAGCGATGGTTGGCATCAATGGACAATTATTTGTAACTACTCCTTAATTTTAAATTTTCTTTCCCTAATAGTGACCGCTATTAGTCTTCATGATAGGTTCTTCAGAACTATCAATTGTTGCTCTAGTCCCGATAATTAAACTTTCTATTACATTCATAAAATAATTACTGAAAGTGCTTTGAGACTTTTAACAAATTTCTTGGCACTTTTTTTATATTTTTTTCTGAAGAAAAATGTTCATAGCAAATTTATTAACAAAATTTTCTTTTTACTCTGCATAAAAAATCAAGGTCGTCGTAGAAGAGTGGCAACAAAAATAACTAAGAACGTTAATTTAGGCACGGTATAAAGACTTATGAATACTAATAACCTAGAACAATTAGAAGTTTCGTTATATGACGCGATCGCAGATGCCAAATTAGATGCACAAAATTTGCTAAATCAATTGGCACTCGAACCTGGCTTACTATCAATTATAAATACCAGCTTTGGTAACAACTTTAATCGAGAAACTTTAGAACAGTTTTATCAGCAGTGGTTAACTAAAAATTTTGATAATTTTCCTGAAATTGAAGTTCGCTCCGCAGAAGAAATAAATGGCGCAAATGGAGCATTTTCTAGAGATACTAACAAGATTTATTTATCACGAGATTTTTTAATTCAGCATCAAGATAATTCTTCGGTCATTACTAATTTATTCCTAGAAGAATATGCTCATTTTATTGATACTAAGATAAATGCCAGCGACTCACCAGGGGATGAAGGAGCAATTTTTGCAGCTTTAGTAAAAGGCGAAGAGTTAAGTAATAGTAAATTAGAAGCATTAAAAAATGAAGATGATACGGTTAAAATTAATTTAGATGGAAAGCCAGTAAATATAGAACAGTCAATACCAGATATTGTTTTATATTCTGATTCTTGGGATTTAAAAGAGTATAAATTTAGTTTTAAAACCGCAGATTATCTTAATAAATGGACGGATTTAAATATATCTAATCAGTACTATTATAATTCTGGAAATGATTTTATAGCTACATTACCTTTTGATGGCAGAAGCTTTAACTTACTGAGTGGATCGGTTGGTAAGATCGGCGGAAATGCTGGTTTTAGAATGGAACCAGGTTTTATTGAGGCAGGATTTGAAGTTGAAGCGGGATATAACTTAGGGGAATTTAATTTTGAGATACCTCTTTCAGCTTCGGTTAATGCTGGTATAGTCAATAATCAATTTACTATTGATGTTGATGCTAATTTAAACTTACCTCAATTTAATTACAGTCTACCCTATGCCTATGCGTATTTAGATGCTGTCTTGGGATACGATTTAAAAATCGATGGCTTTGTAGATGGTTATGTAGATTATTTCTTCGATACCTATGAATTTGATGACGACTTTAACATCATAAATTTTGAAGGAACACAAGAAAAACGTTTAATACAATTAGATACTAGAAAAAACGATAACTTTATCGATCTAATTTATAAAAAAATTCAATTAGGTGATGATAAAAATGGCTCAGTCTCTCGTGCTGAAACTTCTGGCTATTTGGAACTTGATTTCGAGCTACCTAGATTTAATAGTAGTTTTTAGCCAATTGACGGACTAGAAAATGAATATATTTGGGAAATTAAAGAAGAAAAGCAACTAGTCAAAGCTGACTTTGCCTTAGATAATGTACTAGCACAGATACCCTATTTAAAATGGCTATCGGGTGCTGATAGTAAAAATTTTAGCTTTTTAGGATATGATTTTGGTCTTGAATATGACTGGCGAGCTATTGCTTTAGATTTATCTACTAGTCTTGATTTTGGCTATAATTTCAAAACTGGAATTACCGATTTATTTCCCCAAATTGTTCCAGATAAAAGTGAAATCGATAATTTAGTATTGCCTTCTTTTGATAATAAAGAAAAACTGCTTGATGCTTTAGAAGCTGCCGATGTCGATGGGGAATTTGATATTGATATTGTAGTTGAATTTAATCCCAAAATTATTTTTGAAGCCGATGCTTATCTCAAACCAGAGGTAAATTTTGACTGGGATATTGGAGTTATTGGCGGAAAATTATCACCTCTAACCAATCGCGAAGAGTTTACTTTATTTGATGGAAAGCCGATTAATCTTTTCAGCGAAAAAATCTCTATAGTTCCTTTAACTCGAAGAGAAGTGCCTTTTAAAGAGCTTTATAGTTGGATAACAGGAACTGAACCGAATTTTACCGATCTTACTTTAGAGATTCCCTTTAGTACTATCGATCCAGAACGTTATGGAACTGATGGTTTAGATTTTTTTACGGGAACTGATGGCGATGATGGGACTAAAAAACTGGGAAAAGGTGATGATTACTGGGTTTTTTCTACAGGAAATGATGGTGTAATAGATGGAGGAGAAGGAAACGATACTTTAAAAATTGATCGTCCTGGAACTTACACTTTATCTACTAATAGTATTACGGATAATCTTGGGAATATAACCAGTTTTGCCAATTTTGAATTTTTCAAAATTAATGGTAGAGACAGTACTTCTTCAGGAATTAATATTTCAGAAGATTTAAGCAATAATTCTAATCTCAGGATTGTCGGTTTTGGTAGTGATTTTAACGACACAATCCTCAAAAATAATATTTCTTATCTCAATACGGGAAAAGGTGACGATGTTGTAACTGGTTCTCTGGAAATATCGAGTAACTCTACAATTATTACTGGAGAAGGAAATGATGAAATTACTGTTAGCAAAACAACTTTGTCATCCAAGAAAACTACTATAGAAGCAGGTGCGGGAGATGATAATGTTAATTTAACTATTATTCCTGCTTATTCCGATACTGAAATAAAATCTTTCTTGGAAGTTGATTTAGATACTGGTAAAGATGAAATTATTTCAAGAACAGCTGATCCTAGTAACTCTGGAACTGCTTTACTTCCTGTTAATTTATTAGTTACGGGTCATCTTGGAGGGAAAACTATTGATCTTCCTCTAGAACCAAATAATTATAAATCGCAAGTGATTTTAGAAGGAAAAGCCTCGGTTATTAGAAATTTGTTTGGTTTAGAACATAATGCAAATGTAGATCGTTTATTTATCGATATAGCTAATTCAAATATTACTTATAGTTTAGACAAAACTAATCCCGATGCTACCCAATTACAAGATAGTATTGTTAACGCTGATGAATTAAAACTCGATCTAACAAATTCTAAATTTTCTTCTGTCATCAATATTAATCCTCAAGATTTTGCAGCTTCTAATTTAATTATCGATGGAGATGATGCCTTTACCGAAGTATTACTTGATACTAGCAATCTAGGAGATATCTCTACTATTCCTACAATAGAAGTTAATGTTGACAAAGTCAAAGTTAACTCTATTAATTTCGATTTTTTAGAAAGAAAGTTACGTGGTGAGTTTCGTACTCTCGATCTAAGCGAAAGAGAAACAGGAATATATATTCCAGACAATTTCTTATCCTATAGCGGACAAAGTTTAGATATTTTTGAAGTTATCTTTACAGATGCAAAAGACTCAATTTATCTTTCTCCTAGTGCTAACGATATTACAACAGTTGGAACGCCTGATTTGCGTGGAGAATTAATGTCTTTTTATCTCGGTGATGGAGGACCGTTTTCATGATCGCACTGGTTTTAGAGACTCTCTAATCTATCCTGGTTCTGGTAATAATTTTATATATGGTGCAGGAGGATTTGACGAAGTATTTTATGAACAGGGTTCGAGATTTGATTATCAAATTACGGTAGTTGACGATCGCACTGTTGAAGTTTACTATAAACCAGATGATACAACTGATACTTTGATTGATGTTGAAGCAATTAATTTTGAAGGTGCAGATGAGTTAGTAGAAAACCCTTTTTATCGAGGAAACGACCCAGAAAAGGCATACACTACTTTTACTCTTCAAGTAACAAAAGAAGATAATTGGAGTCAACCACCATTTATCTTTTCTCCCTTCACTTATTTTGTACCTTTTGGGACAACAGAAATTAGTCTCACTAAAGACTTACTTCTAAGTAATGTTTATGACCCACAAGGAAATGAAGACCAATTAGAAATTTCTTATATTGATGTCTATACCTACAGTAATTCTAATCCCGAACTAGATACTACAGACCCTAGTGCTGATATTTGGGAAGTTACCATACCTGAAGGGTTAAATGATGGAATAGAACCTGTAGTAATTGACTATTTTGTTGATAAGGGTTTCTCAAGTCAAGGTAATTTTCTTGAAATTTATCCTAGTACAAAATTGTCTTATATTTCGGCAAAAGCAGCAATAGATTTACGAGCTTTTGGGGAATCTGAGTCAATGGAAGCTACAGAATTTGATGATACTTTATCTAGTGGAAGTGGTGATGATACTTTAAAAGGCAATAATGGCAATGATTTACTTAACGGAGAAGATGGAAATGACAGCTTAGATGGTGGGGAAGGAAATGATAGCTTAAATGGTGGTATTGGTAACGATAATATTCTTGGTGAAGAGGGTAATGATTTTCTGGAAGGGAACGATGGTGAGGATATTCTCGAAGGAAATAATGGAAATGATACTCTCAATGGTGGTGCTGGAAAAGATTTATTATTAGGTGGAGATGGGGATGATACTTAGATTCTCCAAATTAATGAAAGTGCGGGAGATATTATTCAAGATATCCAAGGAAATGACAGCGTTAAAGTATTTACCGATAGTAATACCGAAGCCACAGTATTGCTTTCTGTGCCAACATCAGGAACAATCGGTATCAGCAGACAAGATAGCAATTTAATTATCGATCTTAATCAAAATGGTCTTGCTAATTCAGAAGACGATCTAACTATCTTAGATTTCTTCAACGAATCTGGTAATAGTGCAGGAAAAGGCTTTATTGAAAATATTGCTAACCTTTCTGGTACTAATATTATTAGCTTTTTCGCTAACGATATCGAACCTGGAAACTTACAACAAGGTACTTATGCTAATGATACCTTAATTGGCGGTAGTGGTAATGATACTCTCATTGGTGAAGCAGGAAATGACCTTTTAGAAGGAAATAATGGCAATGACCATTTAAGTGGGGGTATAGGAAAAGATTTCCTTGAGGGAGGTCTTGGTAACGATACCATCCACGGAGATGCTGGTAAAGATAAATTATACGGTGGGGACGATTCCGATGAAATATATGGTGGTGCAGATAATGACAAATTGTATGGAGACAATGGTAATGATTATCTCTATGGTGACGCTGGTAAAGATAAACTCAAAGGAGGAGTAGGACATGATGTTCTCTTTGGCGGAGATGATAAAGATGATTTAAATGGAGAAGATGGCAATGATGTTCTCTATGGTGATGGTGGTAATGACAAACTGAAAGGAAAAGATGGTAATGATGAATTGTTTGGAGACTCTGGTAACGATAAACTCGATGGTGGGGATGGTGATGACTTACTTATGGGTGGATTGGATGATGACAAGTTAGATGGTGATGACGGTAACGATAATCTCTTCGGTGGTGAGGGTAATGATACACTCGAAGGTGGTCGCAGTGATGATATCTTAACTGGTGGTAAAGGAAATGATTTCCTTGAAGGAGATTCTGGTGCTGATAAATTTATCTTTTACTCCTGGAATGAAGGAACAGATATTATCGAGGACTTTGATATAAGAGAGGGCGATGTTATTGAAGTTTATCAGCGGGGATTTGGTGTCGGTGCGAAGTTTAGTTATGACAGTAGCACTGGTGATTTATTCTTTGAAGGTAGCAATACAGTTACTGGTACTTATCAAATTGCCACTTTAGAAAACACACCCAATGGATTTGACGTTAACCAACACATAGTCTTGATTTAGGAATATAGATTATAGAGCAAAATTTCCCCATTTTAATATTCTGATTACAGCGTGAGCCTTTTTGTAGATTATTGGTATTTACAGAAGGGCGTTTTCTTTTCTTGATAATTAGTTTTTTTCACCATTGCATCTTTCTTGCTTCTTAATCAAATTTTAGAGCTTAAAAAAATTTCTCAGACAATTGCATAGCAACTAAAACTTGTCGTAAAGGGCGACATCAAATTGAAAAACATCACAATTAAATAAGGAGGGCAAACCATGTTCCAACCACTTCCAAACCCAATCGTAACAATCCCAATTGGCAACACAAAATGGGGAGATAATGGTGACAACTCATTAGATGGAACCCCTTACGATGATACCCTTTATGGCAGAGATGGCAATGATACCCTTAAGGGAAATGATGGTAGTGACTGGCTTTATGGGGAGGATGGAGATGATCAAATATCCGGACATGATGGAAATGATTATCTTTTTGGTGGAGATGGAAAAGATGTTCTATCAGGAGATGGAGGCAATGACTTTTTTTCGGGCGGTTCAGGAAATGATGTAATGGGGGGCAGTATTGGCGACGATATTATGTATGGTGACTCTGGAAACGATCAATTACTGGGGGGAGGAAATGATGATATATTGCATGGTTCTAATTCTACCGCTAAAGGTGCTTATGAATATGACAAGCTGAGAGGAGATGGCGGAGCAGATGTATTTGTCTTAGGAACTACTTTTGGTGGTGGTGGTGCTTGGTACACTGGTCTTGGCTATGCAACTATTGAAGATTTTGATTGGAAAGAAGGGGATAAAATTCAACTTTACGGAAGCATCAATGACTACAGCACATTTACAGGTAATTGGCTTGGAAGCAGTGCTACAGATACAGCAATAACCTATAAAGGAGATGTAATTGGAGTTCTACAGGATGTATCTGGCGGAGACTTTATAATGTCACTTGATGCTGACTTTGTCGTCTAGTCAAATGTTTTAACCTAATTGAAAAAGGGTAAATAAAAAAGTGCTTAAAGTTTTATTGATGATTCTTTAGGCACTTAATTTTTTGTATTGTTATTCAAAATAAACATATTTCTAGCAAATTTACTAACAAAATTTTCCGCCTACCCCGCATAAAAACCTCAGATTGTCGTAAAGAGAAACATAGGATTAAAGATAACAAGAATTTGCCGATGCAAATTATCGCTTATAGCTAAAGTGCCATTGCATCCCAATAAAGAGGGGACTCGGCACTAGGGAGAAGAACCATGAATACTCAGTGGGGAAAAATAGTTTTTAAAATCTTATGTTGGTTGTTCTTAGAAATTTTGTTCAATTTAGTTGGAATTGACGAGCTACTTGATTACAGTGAATTTGCCCTCATGCCTAAAGTAATGGTTCAAGTAAGCTGCTCATTAATTACTGCTTAATATCTCATGGTAAGTAGCTCTACTTTATTAAACATCAAATGCTGAGAACAGGTTTTAGGTTTTAGGGGTTAGGTTTTAGGGAAAATTTAATTTAACTTATTTTATGTTTAATTAGGTTGACTTACTTATCAAAATTTAACTTCTCAGATGCTCTTTTAGATGTAGATGTAACACTGTTAGTTTTAATATTATATACATAATAGACATTGTGCCAAAATCGCGATCTACCGAAGTTAGGCACTGTGTGTAATCGCAATTCCGATAAAGTGTACTTAGAGTCAGACCATTCGTGGATAAATTAGTTATTTTAAACGTAGCAGAGGGAAACTTAGAAACAGGCTTTCCCATAACTCTGCAAATTGGGGAAGAAAATACTCGTCCTACCGTAGAAATTACTGCTAATTTACCTGCTAATCCCGAAATTAGTCCTCATTACCATCATTGGCAATCTATTTACCGTAATTTAAAGCTTTCATCTCGCCCTATTGGATTACCTAAGACTATTTCTGCTAATACTTTGGCAGAATGTCAACAAGCAGCAGATAATTTCAAGGTACATTTCAACAATTGGCTGACAGCAGATTCTTTTCGTCCCATCCGTGAGAAATTTCTAGAAAAACTTGCTTTAGAAGATAACATCCGCATTCTGTTACAAACCAAAGATTTTCAATTACAACAATTGCCCTGGCATCTTTGGGAATTGATAGAACACTATGCAAAAGCAGAAATAGCCTTGAGTTCACCTGTGTACGAACAGGTAAAAAAAACGCCGTATATCGGTGAAAAAGTTAAAATATTAGCTATTTTAGGTAATAGTCAAGGAATTGATACTCAAACTGACCGTTTCCTTTTAGAAAGTTTACCCAATGCGGATGTTACTTTTTTAGTAGAACCCGAACGTCAAGAAATTAGTGACCAACTATGGGAACAACATTGGCAAATTTTATTTTTTGCTGGACATAGTTCTACTCAAGAATTAAAGGATACTGGAAAAATCTATATCAATCAAACTGAAAGTTTAACTATTACTCAATTAAAATATGCCTTAAGGAAGGCAGTTGCAAGAGGTTTACAATTAGCTATTTTCAATTCTTGTGATGGTTTGGGATTAGCAAGGGAGTTAGCATCTTTACAGATTCCTCAAATTATTGTAATGCGAGAACCAGTTCCTGACAAGGTAGCACACCAATTTTTAAAGTATTTTTTGTCAGCTTTCTCTCAAGGCAATTCCTGTTATTTAGCTGTGCGAGAAGCAAGGGAGCGATTACAGGGTTTAGAAAATCAATACCCTTGTGCTAGTTGGTTGCCTGTTATCTCCCAAAATCCTGCTGAAGTACCTTTAACTTGGCATGAGTTGTGCAGTCAAAATCTACCTGATTCATCTCAAACTTTAGTCAGATCAACACCTAGCAAAAGGAAGATCAAACTATTCAATTTCTCAGTAATACTGGTGGTAAGTACCTTAATTACTGGACTAGTAATGGGAATGCGTTATTTAGGTCTATTGCAATCCCTGGAGTTAAAAGCGTTCGACCAATTATTACAACTGCGTCCCTCAGAAAAACCCGATTCGCGTCTCTTGATTGTCGCTGTAACTGAGGAAGATGTACGCAACCAACAAGGGGAAAAACCGCGAGGTTCTTTGTCAGATAAATCTTTGGCTCAATTACTAGCAGAATTAGAAAAATATAATCCAGCAGTCATTGGGTTAGACATATATCGGGATTATCCAGTGGATGATAATTATCCTGAATTAGCAAAACTGATGTACAACAGCACTCGCTTGGTAAGTGTATGTAAAGTTAGCAATCCTCGCACTGGTAGAGCGGGTGTTGCGCCACCTCCAGAAGTTGACCCAGATAATCTGGGTTTTAGTAATATTCTTTTGGATTCAGATAATGTGGTACGTCGTCATTATTTAGCCTTAACTCCTCCCCCTTCCTCTCCTTGTAATGCTTCTTACTCCTTAAGTGTTCAACTCGCTTTACGTTACCTCTATAACCAAGGAATCAAGCTACAATTTACCCCTGAAGGTTCATGGAAACTGGGAAAACTCACCTTTAAACCTTTGGAATCACATACTGGGGGATATCAAGGAATTGATGCTTTAGGACACCAAATTCTACTTAATTATCGTACTTCATCTTCTCCAGAAATAATTGCCCCGCAAATATCTTTGGGAGATGTTTTAGCTGGAAAACTGAACGCTTCAGTGGTACAAGACCGTATAATTCTCATCGGTACAACAGCCGAGAGTTTTCGTGATTATTCATTGACTCCTTACACTGTGAATGGAAAAATACAAATCATCCCAGGGGTGGTTCTTTAAGCACAAATGATCAGTCAACTGATAAGTGCTGTTATGGATGGACGACCTTTATTACAGAGTTGGTCAATATGGAGTGAAATATTTTGGGTGTGGATTTGGTCTATAACTAGTAGTTTATTAGCTTGGTATTTGCGTCAACCTAATTATTTAATAATAGGTATTGGAGGAGGATTACTAATTTTATATGGCACTAGTTTAGTTGTCTTAGTTGCATTTGCCTTGTGGATTCCTCTAGTTCCTGCATTGTTAGCTATGTCAGGTAATATTATATGTATAATAGCCTTTTTTTCTACACAACAAAAACACAAATTATCTCAAAATAAAGATTGAAATTTTCGTTTTTTTAGTCTTATAAAAAATATTTAATATCTTATTCAATTGAAATCATGAATAATTATTGGCAATCGCTCAAATTAATTACTACTTTGCTAATCATAACTATCTTGGGCAAGATTACTTATTCTCCCAGACTATTAGCAGAATCAGTTGTTTCTCACAGTAACTCAATCAAATTTATCCCACCACCGCCACCACCAGATCGTAGCGCAGCAGGAGATCGGGGTGAAGCAGCGAGTCGTGGTTGTGGTAGTAGGGAGCAATCTTTAATGGCGTTAGTTCCTAGTTACCAACAAACAATTAATCTCAATCAAGAACAGACCATTCCAGTTACTAAAATTTGGGGATTAACAACCTCTGAATATCCTACTTTTTGGTTTTTTATTCCTTATCACCAATCCGCGATCTCTTCAATGGAGTTTGTTCTTAAGGATGAGTCTCAAAAACCTAGTAAAACTATATACCGTAATTTTTTAAGCAAACCAGAAATCCCTGGTATTGTTAGCGTTTCTACTAAAACCCACACTCCACCTCTAGAAATCAGCCAAACAAACCAACCAAGAATGTATCATTGGTTTTTCAAAGTAAGAGTTAAATGCAACCCGCAACAGCCAGCAAAATTACATTTTGTTGAAGGATGGATCGAGCGGACTGAGTTAAATTCAGAGCTTGGCGATCTCGAAGAGATCCGCTTCGCGGCGCGTTTTGAGCAGCTAACCTCTCTAGAAAAGGTAGCATTTTACGCAGAAAAAGGAATCTGGCACGATGCTGTTACAAATTTAGCAGAACTTAGCCTAGCTAATCCCAACGACGATCGTATAAATTTTTTAACTGAATGGAAAAGCTTGTTGCAATCTGTAGATTTAGAAAATTTAGCTAACTATCCACTTATTGACTGTTGTGAATCTGTTAAGTAGAGCTTCATAAATTAACTTCAGCTAATTTATGATTAGCTCCCGAAAAATGGGTAAATATTTATGGGGTTTGGTTTACATTTATTGTGATAAGAAGCTTTTTAGGTCGCTTCTGGATGTAGCTATCAACTGAACTTATGACCGCGAGAGAGGCTTCCGGCTAGGAAGCCTCTCTAATCGCGGTGTTGACTACTTGCTCAATTTGAGCTACTGTAATATCTTTGTCAACCAAATTATCAAAGTACACATTAACCTCAGTTAACCTGCCATTTTCCATGTTCCAGCCGATTAATGGTCTACTTCCAATTTGATTCTCAATTGCTGTACTTGCTGCTTCTGATTGTTTAATGAACTCTTGGAACGTTTCAATCACTTGACACCCAGGAAGAGCAAGCAGCATTATAAAGTAGAGAATTGTTGAGGCAAGTAATTTCATCATACCCTCCCTGCTATATTTTTCCTCAACACAGTACATACTTGAATTCACTTCCATGTCTCAGTGGAGTTCATATTGAGAACCATCTTCAGGAACATTATCAATTGGTTTTGTTTCCCCAGTTTCTTCGATTACTTTGATCTCAATTGTGTTGACCTGAAGAATACCTTCACCAGAATAACGTTCTGGATTAGCGAAAATTTCTATTTCTCTTTCCATGTCTCGCCTTCCTTGTTCAAAGAATCTTTCGGCTGCTGTTGGTGAAAACAAACCATTTAAGACGGATTGATTGATATTAGGTACAGCATTTTGGGCTAAAGCTGTCCCCATCGCACCAACAATTACCAAGGCTATCGCACCCGAGGTGCAGAAACTAGAAACAAAGTGTAGACTATTAGTTTTCATCTTACCCTCCCAATATAATAGTGGTCTGTCAACTTTTAATTAATGGGTTGAGGTTGACACGGTGACGCGGTGACAGGGCGTGTGCGGAGAAAAGTTTACCTATCATTAATCATTCTTAGAATGGCTTTTCTACCTCTATTATAGAAATGATTATGTTACAAAAAAATTAAAGAGCTATTGACGGCTGAATTCTTGAATCGACTGAGTAATACCATCCCACAACAACTTTCGGGCTTGAAGGGCTTTTTGAGCAGCCAAAAATGCCTGATGCCATTTGACGGAATCACTACCACAGAGATTCTTTAATAATTTTTGTCCCATTGGTGCATGGTATTTCTCATCTAGTTCTGTATGTCTTTTCAGGTAAAGCATAAAGGAATTAGTAGAAAAATCCTGGGAATTTTCTAATTGGTCAATGATTTGTTGAAAGATCTTCGGGATAATATCTTCTCGACCTAAAAGAAAAACGGCAGCCACTTCATGAGTTCGTCCTTGTGCTGCTGCTAAAGTATGAAGCACAAAAGATTTGGTAGATTCAGAGAGAGAAAGTAATGCTAGAGCTTCTGGAGCAGAACTGCCTTTTTTTAGATTACTAATAAAGTTACAGATTTGCTGAGTAGAAGCACCGACTTCTTCCATTGCTGCCAAGTAAAGATGAAAGTGACTTAAATAATGTCCTGGTGCTACTTCATCAGTTTCTTCTGCCAACACAATTTCATTGACTAATCGTGCAGAAAGGATATCTTGAGGGGGAAGCCAGGGTAAGTCCATGCCAGTTAAACGGCGTTGAAGAGTTTTGAGCAATGTCATAAAATCCCAGACTGCAAAAACATGAGATTCCATAAAAATTTGCAGAGATACTGGGTTATTCACTTGTTGATAGACTGGGTGAAGATATAGAGCAGTTCGCCAGTGATCGGTTTGTTCTAGAAGTTGAACATAAGAAGCTTTTTTGGTTACAAATTTAGTGGTTGGCATAATTTTTTTCTTGAAAATCGAAATGTTATGAAAGAGCAAACAGTTGCCAATGTTGCGAGTGCCAAACTCGCAGCAAATTACTGTCAATTTTGTTACTTAATAATTATGAGCGAATTTAACTATTTATGTATTTTACTGAAGCTGTAAGTTCAGAATTTTGTTTTCTAATCCCCTGAGAGACTATTTCCAGGTCATCGCAACAATTTTGTAAATTAATATGAAGTCCATAGCATACTTCTGGGAAAGTCAAAACCCACTCTTGATTTACAGGTTGAAACAGCAGTGCTATACAAACAAAGTCTAGACTAATTAAAATTAACCACTAATAATTGAATCCTGACTATAAGCAATCCGCATTTTTTCTAATTCTTCAATGCGTTTTTTAGTAGCTTGTATTTCTTGATAAATTTGTGACATTGTTTCTGCGTCAGTTATGGGGTTGAGTTTTTCCCATTCTTCCGTACAATACATTTTATATTTAATACAATTTACTAATTCTAAAGATGCGATCGCATTGTCAATTCTTGCAGCAGCACGATATATATCTTCTTCTGTTTTTTCTTCTAGATGTAAAATTGAATTAATTTGAACAATATTCTTAGGATAATTAACAATCCGATTATGTAATGTTGTTAGTAAAAACTCTGGTTCTAATTTAACTCTTTCAGGATTTGCTGTTTCTATATCTATAATTTCTTGCCATAAAAAACGATGATGAGGCATACTGAAACATAAATCTTTATCCTCTAGTTTATCTATGATACTTTCTCGATATCTGGGACAATGAATATAAATTAGTAACAGTAAGGATTCTGCTTCTTTTAAGAGTTGTTCTTCTGGGCTGGTAGCAACCTTTAAGAAAGTTGGCGATTTAGTATTTGCTACTTGTTTATAAGCAGTTTTGGGTTTAATATTTTTTCTGTAAGCTGGAGATAACTGTGACTGAAGCGTAGCTAAGTTGGGAGAAACTAATCTAGCATCCCCTTGAGACAGGATTTCTGCACAATAATTAAGATAGTAGTTGCGTTGGTTAGCATCTTGCAGACGGTTAAGTAGTTTAACCATTGCTGTTGCAACTTGCTGCATTTGCTCGCCAGCTTTAAGGTTTTTTCCCACTAAGAGATTATGTATTTGCCAATTAACCCATAAAGGAGCATGATCTAAACCATTGCGATAGATATCAGCAGCATCATCTCTAGAAAGCAAAAATTCATCAGCATCTTTTCCTGATTCTAGATTTAAAACTCGTAACTGTACTTCTCCAGAATAGACTAAATCTTGGATTTGGGCGATCGCCCTTTCCGTAGCTTTGATCCCTGCATTATCCCCATCAAAATTGAGGATAATCTGTTTAGAAGCAGTATAACGGAGCAATTGTTTGATTTGAGAAGAAGTTAAAGCCGTACCCAAAGCAGCTACTGTATTAGTAATACCTGCGGTATGGAGTGCGATCGCATCAAAATAACCTTCTACTACAATAGCGCGGTCTTCTGAAGTAATACTGGGATGAGCTTTATCCAGATTAAAGAGAGTTTTACTCTTATCGAATAGGGGAGTTTCAGGGGAATTAAGATATTTTGGCTGATCATCTCCTAGAGTACGACTCCCGAAGCCAATAACCCTTCCTCGGATATCAAGAATAGGAATAACAACGCGATCGCGAAATATGTCATAATAACCATTACCTGTACTACGTTGCTTAATTAATCCTGCTGAGGACAAGAGACTTACAGGATAGCGTTTCTGCTCTACCAAATAACGATACAGGGTTTCCCATCCCCCAGGAGCATAACCCAATTGAAACTGAGAAATGATGCTCTCTTGTAACTTTCTTTCACTTTGGAGATACTCTAGAGCAGTTTTTCCTTGAGTTTGTTGTAAGGCGTGTTGATAAAAATTAGCAGTTACCGCTAAAACTTCGTAAAGCTGCTCCCTAAGAGTTAATTGACGCTGTATTTCTTGTCTTTTCTCAGGCTCTAAAGTTGTTACTGGGATTTGATACTTACGAGCTAAATCTAGCACCACCTCTGCAAAAGATTGTTTCCCAATCTCCATCAGAAATTTAAAAGTATTTCCCCCCATACCACAACCAAAACAGTAATAGACTTGTTTTTCTTGGGAAACGCTAAAACTGGGAGTTTTCTCATTGTGGAAAGGACATAAACCCAAATAGTCTTTACCACGTTTGCGTAACACAACATATTCGGAAATGACATCTATAATATCAACTTCCTGTTGTACTGCTTCAATAGTGTCTGGGTGAATACGAGGTATTTCCACAAGTTAGATAAGAATTTACTTTTGTTTAATTTTAAGATTTTATTCTACTTATAAAATACATCTTGTATTAAGCTCTAATATGAAGTTATTACCCATAATTAATTTCCCACAATATTTTGCTATTATCTATGGCGATGGAGAATCTTCATCAGAGATATTTTCTCACCCAAATTGTATATACGACCTGGTAATTGCTATCTCTGGCAGACTCCTTTAGTTTTACTTCATCTTACAGCTATTTTTAGAGTCATGAGGTACACATTACTACTCCCTACTCCCTAAAACAGAGGGTTAGTGTAGCTCACCAGTATGAGAATTGCTATATCAGGGACTTGCTAATTGCGATCGCCTACTTTTTCATTCCCAGGATTTTTGAAGAGATTATTAACCTCTCAACAATAAGGATGAGCAATGAATTATGAGGGTGGAGGAAAGTTTTTCCTTTCTCCTTATCACTCATTAGCAGAGGTTCAGACAAAGCAGATTAGCTCCCCATAGCTCATGCTTCATCCTTTATTCCTCATCCTTTCTGAAACTGCCAATACCAGAAATAGCTTAACTTAAAAAATACCGTGAACCATAATCACTTCAATACTGTGCCAGAGATTAACCAATATCTAGCATCCGAAGAACCTTTATTCAGAGATATCTTAATCGCCGACGATAGTATAGAAAACTTGCGGTTGCTCTCCATTCTGCTCACCGCACAAGGTTATACAGTTCATCAAGCAACCAGTGGGCAGATGACCCTAAAAGCTGTGGAAACTCTTGCACCAGACCTAATTTTACTAGATATCATGATGCCAGACATCAATGGCTATGAAATCTGTAAAAAACTCAAAAAAAATCCCCAAACTTACCCTATCCCCATTATCTTTTTGAGTGGTTTAGATAATGTGCTGGACAAAGTTAAAGCTTTTGATGTTGGGGGAGCAGACTACATCATCAAACCCTTTGAGATTGAAGAAGTTTTAGTAAGAGTACGCAACCAATTAGTTTTTAAAGCAGCACAACAGGAAATTTGCCAATTAAACGCCCAGCTTGAAACCAGAGTTAAAGAGCGTACTCAACAACTGATAGCTGCTAATAAACAACTGGAACAGATAGCGATATATGATAGTTTGACTGGCTTAGCAAATCGCTCCAAGTTTATGGAGCAACTAGAACAATCCCTATCCCGAGCTAAGATTGATTCTACCTATCAATTTGCTGTATTATTTCTTGACTGCGATCGCTTTAAAATTGTCAATGACTCTCTTGGTCATTTAGTAGGGGATGAACTGTTAAAACAAGTTGCGAATCAATTACAAACCATTGTTCAAGAAACAGATCTCCTTGCTCGTCTCGGTGGAGATGAGTTTGGGATTATATTGTCTGCAATTCCGGCTCTTGATCAAGCGATGGAAATAGCAAAGCAAATTATAACTACTGTCCAAGAGCCATTTTATTGCAATAGTTATGAGATTATTGTCAGTGTTAGCATTGGCATTGTTTTAGGCTCTCCCGACTACGAACAACCCGAACATATACTAAGAGATGCAGATACAGCTATGTATCGAGCTAAAGATTTAGGTCGAGGACAATATCAGATTTTTACTCCGACCATGTATAAAACTGTTCATGATTTGTTAAAGATCGAAACAGATTTACATCGAGCCGTAAAACAAAAAGAATTTGTCGTCTATTATCAACCCATTGTTAATTTAGGTACAGGCAAAATTGTTGGCTTTGAAGCCTTAGTTCGCTGGTTGCATCCTCAACAAGGATTAATTCTTCCTGAGGAGTTTTTACCCGTTGCAGAAGAAACTGGTTTAATCTGTGGGATTGGTATCTTAGTAATAGAACAAGCTTGTTATCAGCTTTCTCAGTGGCAAAAGCAAGGATTTAAGCCTCTCAAAATATATATTAATCTAGCAGCGCAACAACTGAACCAAGCTAATTTAGTTGAGGAAATCGATCGCATCCTGACTGAAACTCAACTAGATCCAGCATCTATTAAGTTGGAGATTACAGAAAGCTCTATGATACGAAACTTACAATCAACCAAGCTGTTAATTCAAGAATTACGAGAGCGTGGCATACAACTTAGTATTGATGATTTTGGCACGGGTTATTCTTCTTTGAGTCAACTACAAACCTTTCCCGTTAATACACTGAAAATAGACCGTTGTTTCCTTCGCAATCTTGATGGACAAACTGATAATCTGGGTTTAGTTCCAGTGATTCTCAGCATTGCAAGGGTAATGAATATGGATGTGGTAGCTGAAGGTATTGAAACCATAGAACAATTATCTCAACTCCGAGAACTAAGTTGTCATTTCGGACAAGGATTTTTGTTTTCTGAGCCTTTAAATGGGGAAGATGCTAACCAACTCATCCTTCAAAATCCTCAATGGTAATGGATGGGGTATAGGGCGGGCGAAGGGTCAGGGCTGTTTCATTCTGGGTTAAGGCAGAGGAGGAGCAGGGGAGGCTCATAGGTGTAGGTTTTTTACTTTTGACCGTTTATTAGTTTGGGGAATTGGGGAAGCGCGGGAATTAGGGAGTATTTTTTAGTTCATCGTAAGTATCAATAAACACATTTTTTAAGCGATTTGATACTGAATTAGAGCTTATACCATTTCTATTTAGACTTGCTACTTTCGTTCCCCATCTAATACCAATCCCCTCGGGAGGAGACTTAATATATCTAGGTATTGAAGCCAAAATAGATCGACTTTGTAATTAAGTCTCCTTCGGTGCCCCACTTCCCTATCTGTAGCTTGACTTTTCAGAATTGGTATTATACTCACCGCTAATTAAAATCTAAACAAATCTGTTTGGGCGCATTCCTAACGGTTAGAATGCTAGCTTGTGGACTTCAACCACTTCCAGAAGTGCCATATAAGCTTGCTGCATAACCCCTTCTTACAAGTAAGAACTCATTATGGAGCTTGACCTCTGGCTGCCCGTTAAGCAAGCTATTTGTTATTGTTTTTTAATAAGGTATAGGGCATAAAGCCCGCACGTGCTTTCCTATCTTCACGATAGGCTAGGCGTTACGAGTAGCAATATACCTCATTTATAAATCTACCAGACACGAGTTATAACAGTCTAGCTATTAATTTACGACAAGAAATTACGATATTTATCCAGATTTGTTAAGATTATCTGAAACTGTTACAAGCCCTTTTGTTAAAAACCTACCCTTGTAAGGGTAGGGCGTGGGAGTGTCAACTAATTAGCTTTTCTGAGGAGTTACAGAGATAGAACTTGCTTCCTCTTCTGAAGCCGAAAAAAACCGCTCTTTAATCCAGGCTGTGAGAATATGGGAGAGTAATCCAATTGGTCCAGCAAAGAGACAGAGAATTAGAGAGTGAACTGTCCAAACTCCAGTTTTCTGACCTTCCCAATAAATCCAGCGACCAACAAACAAATCTAGCACTAAAAAATGAACCCATCCCGTAGCTGCGATTCTTTCATCAGCAAAAAACTGGGCAATATCTGCTAATTGAGGATTGGACAAGGCTTGAGCGGATTCAGGAGTAATTGTTCCTAAAAAAAGATAGATGTATAAACCAGCTAGGGCGACAAATGGTAGAAAAGACTCCATTACTTTTTTAGTGACTCCCCATTTAGGTAGAAAAATCATTAAAGCCCAGAAAGGAAGAACAAAGATATTGGCTATATCAAATAGCTGAGTAATTGTCATCACTAATATTTACCCATAGAACTAACAACTTATCTTGACCTACTCCCCACAATAAAATTGGCGGGGATTCGAGGCTCAAGCAGAGATTGCTGTCCGAGACAGTCTTACATCTCCTAACCCCAGAGTTGAAGCCCCAACTCTTAAAATATTGACCGAACTATTTGAATCACGACCATGCTTTGTAGAACAGCTAGGACAAGTCCAGTATCTAACATCTAATGGCAATTCATCTAAAACATAGTTACAAACAGAGCAAGTTTTAGTACTTGGATACCACTGGTCAATATAACTAACAACTTTCTCTTTTTTGTCTGCTACATATTCTAGTATTTTGAGGAATTCAGAGAAAGCGATCGGCACTTATTTTTCGTCCTCATAGTCTCTGCATTCCCCTAAGATTCAGTGTCTCAAAATAGAGATAATCAAATTTGTCTGTTAATTTATTGGCACACAATATTGCGGGTTACTTCCAATTGCCAAGTTTCCAAGTCAGCTAAAGCGCGATCGCGATATTTGCCGTATCTTTCTCGTTTATTACGGATTCTCTGGGGTAATTGCGGAAGAATGCCGAAATTAGGGGGCATCGGTTGAAAGTGTTTGGGAGAAGCGGAACTGATAAACTCAAACAATGCACCCATCATCATAGTTGCGGGTAGAGTGACAGTTTCTTGAGAGAGAAATAATCGCGCAGCATTTGTCCCTGCTAACCAACCTCCAGCAGCAGCAGCAGTATAACCTTCTGTCCCTACTAATTGACCAGCAGCTAGTAAAGTATTACGAGTTTTAAATTGTAAAGAAGGGTGTAATAGTTCAGGAGAGTTAATAAAGGTGTTACGGTGCATCACTCCCATACGGACAAATTCTGCATTTTCTAACCCTGGTATTAATCTAAAGACTCGTTTTTGTTCTCCCCAACGCAGGTTAGTTTGAAACCCTACCATATTCCACAGTTGTCCTGCTTTATCTTCCTGACGTAGTTGCACTACTGCATAAGGGCGTTTATCTTTGTTTTCAGGAGCGCGGAAGTCTCCTAAACGTGCATCAAATAATCCGACAGGTTTTAAAGGACCATAACGCATCGTATCTTCGCCTCGTTGGGCTAATTCTTCGATGGGGAGGCATCCTTCAAAAAATTTCGCTGTTTCCCGTTCAAAATCTTTTAATTCCGCTTGTTCTGCTTGAGATAGTTCTTGATGAAAATGTAAATACTGTTCCTTATTCATGGGACAGTTGAGATAGGCTGCTTCTCCTTTGTCGTAACGAGATGCTTTAAAAGCAATATCTCTATTGATGGACTCTCCCACTATAATCGGACTAGCAGCATCAAAGAAACTCATGTATTCCATCCCCGTAAACCGTTGCAAGTCTTCTGTAAGTAGGGGACTAGTAAGAGGTCCAGTGGTTAATACTACTACTCCTTCTGTGGGAATTTTGGTTACTTCTTCCCGTCGTAAATCTATTAAAGGATGATTTGCCAAAGTGGTAGTAAGTTCTGTGCTAAATACCCCTCTATCCACTGCTAAAGCACCACCAGCAGGGACAGAATGCTTGTCCGCAGTACCAATCACGATCGAACCTAAACGGCGTAACTCTTCGTGTAATAAGCCAGCAGCGCGATCGCTGGACATTGCCCCAAAGGAATTACTACAGACTAATTCTGCTAATTCTTTACTATGATGGGCGGGGGAAGTTCTCACAGGACGCATTTCATATAAGGTTACAGGAACTCCAGCCCTCGCAATTTGCCATGCTGCTTCTGTTCCTGCTAAACCACCACCAATTACTACTACTCTATCTTGGGTCATCTCGATCTAGGTTTTGGGTCAGATATCTAGGTTATCTTTAATTAATGGTACTGTGTGATTTTTTCTGAATATTATTGAGTGGTGATAGCCAGTATTTAAAGAGAAGAATAGCGATGGAAGTTGAAAATGTTTATCAAGACTCAGAAGGAAAATGGCATATTGATTACAGTAGCGCAAATTTAATGGGTCTGGCAATTAGAGTCTATTTTGGTCAATTTCTCCTGTTTCTGTTTATTGGGATTCCTCTGATGATACTTAGTGCTTTATTGGGTTTTGCTTACGCTAACTCACTACCTGATGAAACTGATAGCTCTCAGAAGCTAAATGTTCAACAAGAGTTAATTCTTAATTGTTTAGCAGATCAAGATGTTGATTAGATCTGAAACATAAAATTACACTTAAAGTTTCTAGTAACACTAATTTCCCAAAATACTGCTATACATCAATTCTCTGAATATGAATGCCTCTTCCCTATTGCAAGAAAAGCGGATTGCCTGTTGCCTCTTGCCACCAGGAGCAACCTTGCCTTTCACAACCGAAGTGTAGCAATCCTCAATAGAATTGGTATCAGAATCCAGCTTAGTTTAAACCCTGGTTAATCTGCGATTAATATCACAATAGTTCCAAATTGGCGGTTTTTTTGCTTTTATAATACCATAAGCAAATGATAAATTACCATAATTTTACGGAATTATGCCAAAAGTAGGAAAACTTGTTCCCCCAGACAAATTAGCGATCGCCATAAAAAATAAGATTTCTCGAACCACCTTGTATAACCGGATTCGAGCAGGTTGGGATATAGATAAAGCGATCTCTGAACCACCTAGGAAAAGAACAGTTAATCTGGAAAGAAATGAAGCAGGGGTGTTTGTGGGAGTGGGTAAAGGAAAACAACGGACTTTTTCACTACCTAAAGATTTAGATGAAAAATTAGATATGGCGATCGCAGAAAGTGGTTTATCTCCTTCTCAATGGATCGAGGAAACAATAATTAATAAGTTGAAGCAAATATAGCACCGCAAGTTACTGGTTGAAAATTAATTGTGGATAGTTGATTGTTAATTGAAGTCTATTTCAGGGGTTTAAATATAGTTTAGGAGATGGAGAATGGTTTGTAACGTTCCAATGCGGTTTGAGTCAGAACCCTTGCTATGGGTGGTTGAGAATATCTATTCCCCCAAAGAATGTGCTGAGTTTATCCGCCTGATTGAAAGTTCTTCCCCCACACTCGCAACAAACAATCCGATGTATCGAGATCAAGATCGGGTAATACGAGACGATCCCCTTATATCGAAAGAGCTTTTTAAACGGTTACGTCCCCATGTTTCTGAAAAAATGGGAGAGTATGAATTGATGGGATTAAACGAACGTTTGAGGATGTATAGATATCGGTCAGGACAACGCTTTTTACCGCACATGGATCACTGGTATCGACCGAATGAGAACCAAATTACATTGCATTCTGTCTTGGTATATCTCAATGATGACTTTGAGGGTGGAGAGACTAGATTCCAAGAACAAATTGAACAAACTGTTATTCCGAAACCTGGAAGAGTTGCCATTTTTCAACACAAAATTCGCCATGAAGGGTGCATTGTTCGGAATGGTACTAAATATGCAATGAGGACTGATGTTTTATATTGTTTGGGTGACTAGGTAAAGATTAAGCTAAAAATTCATGAGGGGTGACAGACTATCTCACTGTCTGAGTAACCAAGATTTATCAGACTAATGCAAGATTTTTTATGCCTCAAGAGACAGTTGAAACGCTGTGTATCAAGACGGTTAAGCCTTGAGCAAAGGTGCGCTCCAACGTCAATGAAGTAAGTTGGGGTACTTCACAGTTAATCTCTTGCCTTAAACAGTTGTAGAATCAATGAAGTAACAAATAGTATTGGTCAAATTCTGGTTAAGTGACAACTCCACACACTGACTGTTAACAAGAGAGCGTGTGGGCTTCTTAAAAAAGACAGCCTTTGTCATTAGCTTAAGTTCTATTATTGCTTTTAGAACTACGTTATTCCAGAATACATAGGCACTTTTTTTTCGCATTCATCCCACACCGATTGCAAAGCAATACGATCTGGGGCTTCTGCGAGATTAAGCTAATTGATAAATTTCACTCAACAAGCAAAGTCTATAAATTCATGTTTGATCGCATTGTTCGCTTTTTTGGTTCTATTAAACTAGCAATTCCCTTACTGAGTGCTATTGTAGGGATTTTAATTTGGGCAACTTTTTATGAATCCCAAGTAGGCTCAACCACAGTACAGCAAGAAATCTATAAAAGTCCTTGGTTTGGGGCTTTGATGTTCATGCTAGCGATGAATCTAGGGATATCTGCTTTATCTCGCTATCCTTGGAGGGGGGCGCGAAAAATTGGTTTTGCCATCACTCATTTAGGATTAATTGTAATTATTGCTGGTTCTGCTGCAGTAATTCATCTAGGAGTTGAGGGAATGCTGTTAGTGAGAACTGATAGTGGTGCAAATAATCAGATTCGGGTTGAAGGAGACACCCTAGAAGTTTTAGATGCTGATAATGAAATTGTGCGAGCCAATATTTTTATTAAAGAAGATGGGAGAGTAAATCCTCGATTTGTAGGAGACTTAGAGTTAGAAGCCTACAGCGACAATACTGTTAAAGTAGCCAACTTTGTCCCTGGTGGTGGGATAGAAAACCCTGCAATCAAATTAAGCTTGCACAGCGATCGCATGGGACAAACTCTAGAACGTTCTCTAGCTGTTGCGCCTAGTGGTTATGATACCTTTGCAGTAGGTCCTGCGGAGTTAGGAATAGTCAGAGCTAAAGACTCAACAGAGCTTAAACAACTTTTAACTGCTCCTCAAGAGGACAATCAACATCCTTGGGGAGAAATTACCATTAATTACAATCAGGGAATCAAATCCTTTGATGTAAAAGATAATCGGGAGCAATCGGTTAAATTTAAAGATTTAGAACTGAAAATTTTCAAATTTTTCCCTGATTTTCGTCTAGATGCCAACAATCGCCCTATTAATGCCTCAGACAACTTAAATAATCCTGGGGTATTACTAGAAATAACCAACTCTACAGGTTTAGAAAGGTGGTTTATTTTCGGGAAAGAGGAAATTCCTCCCATTCATGCTGTGGTTTCAGGAGAAGCAATTGCTGATTTAGACCTCAACTATCAAGTACAACTGTCACAGGCTAATGATTATTTTAGAGTTATTGTGGCAGAAGATGGGGAAATATATTATGCTGCTAAATCTTCTAAAGGCTTCAAGTCTGGAAAATATGAGGTTGGACAGTCAGTAACTCCTGGTTGGGCAGATTTTCAAATTACCCTAGAAGAATACATCCCTAAAGCTAAACTGCAACGGGATATTGTAGTCAGTAATGATCCTAATGTTGAAGGTTCACCAGCCTTACTAGTAAAAACTCCTTCAGGAAAAGAAACCTGGCTACCTTGGGCTGAACCTACAGTTATTGGAGACGAGAATGGGGAAATTTACGCTGCTTTTAGTCCCAAACTGTTGCAAATTCCTTTTGCTGTTAAGCTAGAAGACTTTATTGTAGATCGCAATGAAGGTTCGGAATCTGTGGCTATGTGGACCAGCAAAATCCGCATCGAAGATGAAGCTAATAATGTAGTAGAGCCTCGCAAAGTGTGGATGAATCATCCTACCTGGTATCAGGGATGGAAAATCGCCCAAGCTTCTTGGAATCCTGAAGATTTAAGACAATCTACTCTACAAGTAAAAAGAGAACCTGCTTTAGTAACAGGGTTAACTTGGTTGGGTTCAGTCTTAGTAGTATCTGGTATTGCAGTAATTTTCTACGCTCCAGCTTTAACTAAGAAATTTCGTAGAAAGAAACAGCAAGATTCTCCTTCAGAAACCTTGTCAAGTGACAAAGCAGATAATCAGGAGTTAGCTGCTACTCCCTAGATTTTGTTATCTGATACATATAATTTGCCTTTGGGGTTTGGCATCGCTAAACCCCTAAATATTTTGATGTTGAATTAGAAAAACCAGCCCAAGGTGTCATAATTCGCCCTATTCCCTACTCCCAAGGATGAAAGATGAGGAATCAAGGATGAAAGATGAAGGATGAGCAAGAAATAAGTAATAAGTAATAAGTAAAATCAACCACCAGTCCCCAATTCCCCAAGTCCCCAATCACCAATCCCCAATTCCCCAAGTCCCCAATTCCCCAAGTCCCCAATCACCAATCCCCAATCCCCAATCCCTATTCCATTTTTACCAGGATTATAATGTCCGCGCAAATCAAGTTCACTTGCGATAATTTTTGTTCAATCTCTTCGTTATCAGTTTATGAAATCTTGGCTGAAATTATTTTTAACCACTATTTTAAGCTTATTTTTGACTATTAATATGGCTGTGCCAGGAAATAGTCAGCTAAACTCATCTAATCAAATTCAAAAAGCTCAATCCGCATACAATCAGGGATTGTATCAAGAGTCTCTCAATTTACTAGAAACAGCAGCACAAACTTTTATTAATGAGAATAAAACCTTAGAGCAAGCTCAGATACAGTGTTTTATTTCTTTAGTACAGCAAAAGTTAGGCAATTGGGACAAAGCCCAGGAAGCAATTGACTATGGTTTAGCTTTAATTGCTACCAACAATAATAGTTCTAGTAAACAGCAGATACTAGCCCAAATTTGGAATGCTCAAGGACAGCTTTACTTTAATAGAGATAAAATGCAACAGGCTTTATCTGCTTGGGAAACAGCTAGCCAATGGTATCAGCAATTAGGAGATTCTATAGGAGAAAAAGCAGTAAATATTAATCGCGCTCAAGCTTTCGAGAATTTGGGCTTTTTCCGTCGTGCTTGCAAGACTAGTTTAAAGGCTTTAGATTTATCTTTTTCTAGTTGTGAGAATTTAGAAGAGCAAGATATAAATACTATTTTACAAAGAGTTAATCCCCAATCAGGTTCTTGGCAAGTTAAAGGATTGAGTACTATTGGTAATAGCTTATTATTAATGGGGCAATTATGTTATGCTCAAACTATCCTCGAAAATAGTTTAACTCTCAGTCAAAAAACACCTCAGCGATCGCTTGTTTTAGAAAGTAGAATTTTACTCAGTTTGGCAAAAGTCTATGAAGCTAAAGCTATTAAAGCTAGAGAGCAAGAAGAATTAGAGCTATTTGAAACTGAAACTCAAAAGGCTTTGAGTATTTATCAACAAGTTTCCCAGACAGACTTAAACAACAGTTTGTTATCTCCAGAAAGATTAGACGCGAAACTCAGGTATCTTAATCTCTTAATTGCTACAAAACAATTCTCATTAGCCAAAAAGATAGCCAAAGAAATTGACACTAACTTGACTAGTTTATCCTCAAGCAGACGCTCAATTTCAGCAAAACTTAAGTTGGCTCGTAATCTAACTAACCTGAAAAAAGCTGATATTACATTAGGCTATTCTTGGGAAGATATTGCCCAAATTTACACTGACATGATAGTGGAAGCAGAAACTATGGGCGCAAAACGAATTGCTGCTTCTGGTTATGGTTATTTAGGACAATTAGCTTTTGAACAAAACTTACAGTTAGAGGCCCAACCCCAACAACTCCTGGAACAAGCCTTAAATATTGCTCAAATTAATAATGCAGCAGAAATTGCTTATCGTTGGCAATGGCAATTAGGTAGAATCTATCGAGAACAGGGAGAAATTAATAAAGCGATTGTTGCTTATCAAGCTGCCTTTACTAATCTACAAAATTTGCGGAGTGAGTTAGTTACACTAAATCGAGAAATTCAATTTTCTTTTCGAGAACAAGTAGAACCAGTATATCGAGAATTAGCAGATTTAGTACTGCAAGCTCCCACTACTACCACACAAGAAGTTGAAACTAATTTGGCTCAAGCTCGTGATGTTATTGAAGCCTTACAATTAGCAGAATTAGATAACTATTTTCAAGATGCTTGTTTAGTTTTTGAGCAAAAAGATATTGAACAAATAGATAAGAATGCAGCCATAATTTACACTATTATTTTACCCCAAAGCTTAGAGGTGATTCTAGCTCTACCAGGAGAAAAATTTTATCATCACAGTCAACCCCTAGCTGAAAATCAACTACCAGAAACTATCCGCCAACTGAGAATAAACTTATTAGATCCTAGCGAACTCTTAAAGACTCAATCTCTATCCCGTGAGGTGTATGGCTGGTTAGTCAAACCTTTTGAAACTCAATTAAACTCCTCTAAGCAGCAGATCAAAACTCTGGTGTTTGTTCTGGATGGAATCTTACAAAATATTCCCATGTCTGTTTTATATGATGGCGATAGATATCTCCTCGAAAAATATGCTCTTGCCTTAACCCCTGGATTACAATTACTTAATCCTCAATCACCTTCTGGTCAATTTTCCGCTTTGGTAGGAGGAGTCAGTCAATCACTACAAATCTCTAACCAAAAGTTTACCGCATTAAAAAACGTCCCTAAAGAAGTAGAAACAATTAATTCTAAAATTGATAGTCAAACACTCCTCAACGACCAATTTAACAGTACTAACTTAACTCAAAAACTAGATACTGAACCCTTTTCTGTGGTGCATTTGGCGACCCACGGTCAATTTAGCTCTAATCCTAATAAAACTTTTATCCTACTTTGGGATCAACTACTAATTCTTCAAGACTTCACTAAATTATTGCAAAATAGGAATGCTAACCGTGCCAAATTAATCGATCTTTTGGTGCTGAGTGCTTGTGAAACTGCGGTAGGAGACGACAGAGCAGCTTTAGGTTTAGCAGGAATAGCAGTCAGGACTGGTGCTAGTAGTACTATAGCTACTCTCTGGCAAGTTAGTGATGAATCTACAGCTACTCTGATGGCACATTTTTATCAGCAATTAAGTAAAAATCCTCAAATGACCCGAGCAGAGGCTTTGCGACTAGCACAACTTGAACTCTGGAAAAATCCCCAACGAGATTGGGAAGTACCCACCTTTTGGGCTCCTTATATTCTAGTAGGCAATTGGAAGTAATTAACGGGTAATTAGTAGTTAGTAACAGTATTCCTCATTAGTAATCCCGCGCCTTAACGGCTAAGTTAGAGAACTTGGGTTGGGGGAGTTTGAGGTTAACGCCTTTGGCTTTGGTTAATTTTTGCCAATATTTGTGGCAATTGGGATTAATAGGTTTATCACTATAGCGTTTTAAACTTAATATACTATCGATCGCATCAAACCAAATACCCGATTTACTATACACTTTATGGGGTTTAGCTTGACCACTTTGTAATTGGCTAGAGAGAGTAGAATCCATCTCTACTCTTGTAACCCAGCCATAAACTACTACTGGTGGAGAGTTTTTCTCTCGATCACAATAAACTTTTAAATACCAGCGATACCATTTACCTGTTTCTAATCCTGGTTGATTTTCGGGCAGACTAACATTAAGATAACCTGATGTTTCATTCATGAATAATCTTTTTTTCCAAAGATTACGGCGGTCTTGATCCTGTAGGACAAACTCAATTTCACTTACTGGTCGGGAATAGGAAGGGACATAAAACCAAAATGTGGGATGTTCTTTGATGGTTTTACCCCAATTAGAAGTAGGAACTAGAGCCGTAAGAGGAAATTCGGAACTATTGCACTGTCCCCGACCTTCGCCAGCAGTTTGTTGACCTGCTCTCCCTGTATCGGAAAAATCCAGTGGGTCTTCTTGTGAGGTTATAGAGCTATTTTCTTCTGCTGACTGCTCGGAAATTATAGACCTTCCCTTTTCGGGGATATTGTCTGCCAAATTAACTTTTTTTGGAACTGGTTTTGAGGTGGTTTCTATCTCCGAAGCTGTTATTGTACTGCTAGTACTAACAGTATATATCAGAAGAGGGGCGATCGCTAATAACCCTAGTTTCCACCATATTTTCTTAGTAATCGAATGTTGACTTTTCACAATTTGATTTTTGAGCCGAAAAAAGCTGTTAATTTTTGCTATCCACCTATCAGTATCAAATCATCTTTACATCATCTGAACAATAACATTATGTCAACTAACGAATAAGCAATCAATTTCCTCATCTGCAAGCTTCTTATCCTTCATCTTCAGCAGACAGAAGCTCGATTATTGTCCTACTTTTTCATAACCATTTTCAAAGGCGAAGCGGACTAATTGGGTACGATTTTCCAGATTCAGTTTACTTAAAATATTACTTAAATGGGTTTGTACTGTACGAGGGCTTATAAATAAGCGTTCGCTAATCTGCTTATTAGTAAAACCTTGAATTACCTCCCAAAATACTCTTTCTTCTGCGGGGGTTAAAGGTAGTGGGACTGGCGGTTCCGAGACTTTAGCTGGAGAACTATCTATCACAAATTTAGAAAAGGCATTGGTGTTGTCTTGAGCAGTAAGCTTAGAAGAAGAATTGACTAACTCGCCAATAAGATGGACAATTTCCGCATGAATTCTTCGAGAACGTTCAATTAGAGCTTCAATTTTGGCTAATAACTCCTTCATTTGAAAGGGTTTTGTCAAGTAATCATCAGCACCAATAGAATGTCCAAAAACGCGATCATCTAACTCCCCTCTAGCAGAAAGGAATATAAATGGTATTAATTGTCCTGAAGGCTGAGAGCGCAACTGACGACAAAAATCAAACCCATCCATCTCTGGCATAGAAACATCCGATATGATAATGTCGGGGCTATCTTCTTGAAACAATACCAAAGCTTCTTTTCCTGAACTAGCAACGGTCACTTTATAGCCTTGCTGCTCTAAGGTGTGTTTAAGGACAGTCTGTAATATTTTGTCATCATCTACAACTAAAATTTTCTTCATTTTTTACTGCTGTTTCACCAAACAACTACTTAATCTCCGAAAGATAATAATACTTATCTACTAGCAAAGACGAGATGGCTTTATAGTTTAAATTTTTTTTTTGACTAGAAATCTATCTCAATATATTGTGATGTATGTCTCAGTATAACTATTGATTATATAAATAATAGTTAATTGTATTGTAGCTATAATTTAGTGTTTGTTTTTTCCAACTTTTTTATGTACGACCAACTGACACCACCCACCACTGGCTCTAAAATAACTTTTCAAAATGGAAAACCCATAGTTCCTGATGATCCGATTATCCCTTTTATTCGAGGAGATGGTACAGGAGTTGATATTTGGCCAGCAACCCAGAAAGTCATCGATGCAGCAGTAGCCAGTGCTTATGGTGGCAAACGCCAAATTAATTGGTTTAAAGTTTATGCTGGAGATGAAGCCTGTGAGAAGTATGGGACATTCCAATACTTGCCTCAAGATACCCTCAACGCCATTAAAGAATATAGCATTGCTATTAAAGGCCCTTTGACTACTCCAATAGGTGGTGGTATTCGCTCCTTAAATGTAGCTCTGAGACAAATTTTTACTCTTTATACTTGCGTTCGTCCTAGTCGTTATTATGCGGGGACTCCTTCACCTCATAAAAATCCTGAAAAACTAGATGTCATTGTTTACAGAGAGAATACAGAAGATATTTATCTCGGTATCGAATGGCGAGAAGGTAATCCTATTACCAAAAAACTCATTGATTTACTCAATAGTGAATTGATCCCTGCTACTCCTGAACATGGTAAGAAGCAAATTCCTCTGGATGCTGGTATTGGCATCAAACCCATTAGTAAAACTGGTTCTCAAAGATTGATTCGACGAGCGATTCAGCACGCCCTTAGATTGCCCAAAGCCAAACAAAAAGTGACTCTGGTGCATAAAGGAAACATTATGAAATACACTGAAGGGGCGTTTCGTGATTGGGGGTATGAACTAGCGACAACAGAGTTTCGGAATGAATGTGTCACAGAAAGAGAATCTTGGATTTTAAGTAACAAAGAAGCGCAGCCCAATATTTCTATAGAAGACAATGCTCGCAAAATTGAGCCTGGTTATGATTCCTTGACTCCAGAAAAACAACAAGAAATATGTGGGGAAATCGAATCAGTAATTAATGCAATTTGGGATACTCATGGCTCTGGTCAATGGCAAGATAAAGTAATGGTCAATGATCGCATAGCAGATAGTATTTTTCAACAAATTCAAACTCGTCCTGATGAGTATAGTATTTTGGCAACAATGAATCTCAATGGGGATTATATTTCTGATGCTGCTGCTGCAATTGTTGGTGGCTTGGGAATGAGTCCTGGGGCAAACATTGGTGACAATTGTGCTATCTTTGAAGCGACTCACGGTACTGCTCCTAAACACGCTGGTTTAGACCGTATTAACCCTGGCTCTGTAATTTTGTCAGGAGTAATGATGTTGGAGTTTATGGGATGGCAAGAAGCTGCTAATTTGATTCAACAAGGATTAGCAAATGCGATCGCAAATAAACAAGTTACTTACGATTTGGCTCGATTAATGAACCCCCGTGTGGAGCCACCTCTGAAGTGTTCTGAGTTTGCTGATGCAATTATTAGTCACTTTGCTTAGGTTACAATAATTTTAGTTCCTGTGTACTGGTAATAGGTCGTTAAGATTATGTGATTTTTCTTAACTGCTACCTGTTACCAATCATCTCTGTACATTTTCGTGGAATATCAATCCTATAATATTACGAGTATTAAGAAAAATGAGGGGCTACAAAAAAACCTGAACAAATGTGTCCAGTCTTCGGAGGATCCTAGTTTATGATCCCAATGGCAGTAGCTTGTTATCAAAACTGGAGACAGACAGTCTATGTTTCCTCTCGGGGATATATTAATTAACATTATTAATGTAGAACATCTCCTAGGAACTAATCATTGTTTAACTATTTAACCTAGCCCTAGTGGTCAACACCCTAGATACAAGATCACTCCACCTAGCCCTGTTATTGGGGTCAGAAAATGAGATAAATTATGAGGTAATTTGCCTTCAACCTCTTATTGATCGAGAAATTTCTTCTTCTTTACTGTTTTAAAATTCACTTCACATATCAACATCTTATGTCTGATGAGCTAATAGGAGGACGTTACCAAGTAATTAAATGCCTGAGAACAACAGGTTTTTGCCAAACTTTTTTGGCGAAAGACACTCAGCTTCCTGGTAATCCGCGCTGTGTAGTCAAAAAACTCCAGCCTCAATCTGGTGAACAGTATATCTTAGAAACTGCTAGAAGATTATTTAGTAATGAAGCCAAAGTTCTTTACAAATTGAGTAATCACCCACAAATTCCCCGTCTATTGGCTCACTTAGAAGTAGATGAGCAGTTTTATTTGGCACAAGAATTTATTGAGGGAAAAGATTTAAGTCAAGATGAGAGATTTCAAAATGGCAAACGCTGGAGTGAATCAGAAGTTAGGTTGTTTTTAATAGATGTCTTGGGTATTTTGTCTTTTGTACATCAAAATAACGTGATTCATCGAGATATCAAACCTTCTAATCTGATTCGTCGTGATAGTGATGGCAAGATAGTGCTGATTGATTTTGGTGCGGTCAAAGAAATTACTAATATGACTCTAACTGAAGGACAGGGGAATGTCTTAACAGTAGCTATTGGGACTCCTGGTTATATGGCTAGTGAGCAACAAAGGGGTGATCCTCGTTTTAATAGCGACATATATGCTTTGGCAATGACTGCTATTCATGCTCTGACTGGATTTCATCCTGATTTAATTCCCAGAGATCGCGATACAGGGGAAATTAATTGGCGAGAAAGAGCGGGTGAGTGTAGCAAATCTTTTGCAGATATTATTGACCGCATGGCGCGTAATGATTTTACCAAACGCTATCAAAATGTCAATGAAGTAATTGATGATTTACAAAGATTAGAAACAGGAACTTTTAGTCGCAAGCCCTCAGCTTCAGTCAGAACTGCTCATATCTTCAATGCTCGATGGTTATGGTTTATTCTAATTCCTATCTTGGCATTACTAGGGTTTCTAGGTCCTAATATTTGGAGAGCTCTTAAGGCTCTAGGCTACTACAACCAGGGTAACGCCTTGATCAAGGAAGAAAAATTTGAAGAGGCGATCGCAGCTTTTGATCAAGCAGTAAGTATTAAGCCTGATTTTGTAGAAGCTTGGACAAATAAAGGATTTGCTCAAGGAAAGCTAGGAAGACATTTAGAGAAATTTTCTTCTTGCGCCAGAGCCACCCACATAGCTCCTGATTTTGCAGAGGCTTGGAACTGTCGGGGTTTAGCAAGAGGAGACTTGAGACAATATGAATTGGCTTTGATCGAATTTGATAAAGCCATTGCAGTAGATGAGGATTTTTACAACGGTTACTTCAATAAAGGACAGGTTTTGTTGAAGCTTGGAAAATTAGAAGAGTCAATTATTACCACCCGTCAAGTCCTTTCCATTAAGCCTGACTACTACTTCGCTTGGACTCAGATTTGCCAAGCCTTTTATCAGTTAAAACAGTATGAGGAGGCAAAAGCTCACTGTGAGGAATCCTTAAGGATCAAACCCGATCACCAAACCACCATTAGGCTGTTGGAAAAGATTGACAGTGAGCTTAACAAACCATAAATTTCATTCAAAGAGGATTACTAATTCTGTTTTTTTCTATTTCAAAAGTTTTCTTCCTAGTACTAATTTCCAGAAATTTACGGGATAAACTGTAGATTGGAATCCTCGGTCATTCAATTCTACTTTGTCAGTTTCTAAGGCTTTATCAATAATCGAACTTAAAAATCCTCTTGCTGTTGCCGAAGGAGCTTCTGTAGGTGCTAGAGTTAATAGCAGAACACTACAATCTGCCGATGTAGTATCTTGAGTTGCACAAATAGCAGGTAAACCAACTTGTTCAGAGCCAATAAATCCTAAATTGCTCATATCGTAGCCCATGGCTGCATAGTTGTTTAGCCTCAGAGCAACATCACTACAAACAAAGTCTGGTTCGATAGATTCTGATAAACTATCATTATTCCAATGAAAAATAGATTGTTTATTACCTTCTGCTTCTACAAAAGTTACAGGAACTCCGTTTTCTACTTGGCAAGAGAAACTTAAATTAGTTGGTAATTCTGATTCCCCCCAGGCTGGAACTGAACTAACTCCAAGAATGCTAGCTGCTAACAGTGGTGATATATGCTTAAAGTTCATCTCTACTTCTCCTCGCTGAATCGATACCCCATCTCGTATATGTACACATACGTATTTTAATTATATTTTACGATCGATAATACAATAATATGCTGAATTATTTAGATAATTTTACGGAAAATTTTGGGGCTAATTTATGTTGCTTGTGATAATTAACCTTGGGTGCTGCGGAAAATGACCAACAACATCTTAGAAGTCGAAAATGTCTATGCTGGATATGTACAAGATTTGAACATATTACAAGGTATCAACTTTCGTGTTGCAACAGGGGAATTGGTGGCTGTTATCGGTCCAAATGGAGCAGGAAAATCAACCCTAGCAAAAGCCATTTTTGGCTTATTAACTCTTAATCAGGGAACAATCCGTTTTCAAGGGGAAAATATTGCTGGTTTAAAATCTAATCAAATAGTTAAAAAAGGAATGTGCTATGTTCCTCAAATCTCTAATGTTTTTCCTTCTTTATCAGTAGAAGAGAATTTGGAAATGGGAGCATTTATTCGTCAAGGTTCGCTTCAATCTCTGAAAAACTCAATTTATAATATGTTTCCTCGCCTAGCGGAGCGTCGTAACCAAAGAGCAGGAACTTTATCAGGAGGGGAAAGACAAATGCTCGCTATGGGAAGAGCTTTAATGCTCGATCCTGATTTACTACTCTTAGATGAACCTTCTGCTGCTTTGTCACCAATTTTGGTTAATGGGGTTTTTGAACAAATTAAAGCGATTAATGAGATGGGAAAAGCCATTGTTTTAGTAGAGCAGAATGCTAAGAAAGCTCTGATGATGGCAGATCGGGGATATGTTTTAGAAAATGGATGTGATCGCTTTGAAGGCACAGGAACAGAATTACTTAACAATCCGAAAGTGGGAGAGTTATATTTAGGTTCGGGAAAAAATCACTCCTAAATTCAATATATTGCGAAATAACTTCTTGATATGCTTGCCAAAAGAATCTTGCCTTGTTTAGATGTTAAAGCTGGAAGAGTAGTTAAAGGAATTAACTTTGTTGATCTTAAAGATGCTGGCGATCCTGTAGAACTAGCAAAAGCTTATAATGATGCTGGTGCAGATGAGTTAGTTTTTCTGGATATTACCGCAACTCACGAAGACCGAGACATTATTCTAGATGTAGTCTATCAGACAGCAGAACAAGTGTTTATTCCTCTTACTGTGGGTGGAGGTATTCAATCTTTAGAAAATATTAAGAAATTATTAAGAGCAGGAGCAGACAAAGTTAGCATTAATTCTGCAGCAGTCAAAAATCCTGACTTAATTAATGAAGCTAGCGATCGCTTTGGAGTACAATGTATTGTAGTGGCGATCGATGCTAGACAGCGCAAGGAGCCTAGTAATCCTGGTTGGGATGTTTATGTGAGGGGAGGAAGAGAAAATACGGGTTTAGATGCAATTAATTGGTCAAAAGAGGTGGCATCTAGAGGTGCAGGAGAAATACTCGTAACTAGTATGGATGCAGATGGAACACAAGCAGGATATGACTTAGAGCTTACTCGCACTATTGCAGAACAAGTAGAAATTCCCGTAATTGCTTCTGGTGGAGCAGGAAATTGTCAGCATATCTACGAAGCTTTTAGCGAAGGCAAAGCGGAAGCAGCATTACTGGCTTCTTTGCTACATTATGGACAATTAACAATAGATGAAGTCAAAAAATATCTCCAAGAACGCCAAGTCCCTGTGAGATATAGCTAGAGCCTATTTCTTAATAAAATATAAAGTCTTAGGAAACAGCCACCAAACATCAAAAATTGTGTATTAAGATAGATAAAGTTTTACGTTTTGTAAAAAATGCTGATTCCGATTCTCATATTTGACATTGCTTTAGTGGCTTGGTCTTTGCACCTTATGCAAGAGGCTTTAGATCGGAAAGAGTTTTCTTTCATGCTCGCAGGAACTCTGGTTGCTGCTGCTGCTGCTGCGATGCTAGTGGTCTATTTCCTCATGGGAAATTGCCTTAGTCACCTCATGTAACTATAAAGTTTTTTGTAGTAAGATTTAATTTATCGTGTATTCATACTATGCTATATTTTAATTACATGAGGGGCATTGGCGCAGATGGTAGCGCGTCTGAATGGCATTCAGAAGGCCACGAGTTCGAGTCTCGTATGCTCCATTAACCTGAAAACTACACATACTACGCTTTTAATTCGTAGCCTCTAAAGTATTCAGACATATTCCTCAAAACTTCTCCAAGTTTTCTCCCATAACTTATTATTCCCACAAGCCCTAACCCTTAAGTTAGCTACTTGATCAATAATTTTTTCGCAAAAACTAAAAAAATTCTCAAGATATAAGATAATCAAAAAGCTCGCCATGATTAACAGCTAGTTAAATCTACCAAATTGGTAGATATCTGATTCATTGAGAAGATATAGAGGATTGCTCACGCTACAATTATGATTTTAGTTTTAATAATGCACTTGGGGTAGTAGCAAAAGTTAAAGAAAAAATAGAAACAATAGAGAGATTGCAACTGGTAAATCCTCTAAAAATTGCTACTCTTTGGCACAATAATGCAGCACCATTGTTTCGTATGGGACTTTATTGAGAAGCAGAAGTCATGTTGCGTCGGGCGATCGCTTTTAATCCTCAAAATTGGTGTGCTTTAGTTTTTTTGGCTGGTTGTTTCAAGAAACTAGGCAAATATCCCGAAGAATCGGAAAAATTACTTACCAAAGCAGCATCTTTAACTAATCAGAGGCATTACGAGGCTTTGCTTGCCCATATTAATCTTTGAATTGAAGCATGGTAGGAAAAAGTTAATATTGCCTGCTAGGAACTCAGACGTTCCAAACTTCCTTACTATTTTCCAAGTCGCCGATCTAAACTGAATCAAAGGTGTTTTGCTAACAATACTTAATTTCTTTTCCTATGACCCCGACACAGTCATCTAATTTACTCCGTACTCCCCTATTTACTCTAGAACAAGAACAAAAAGCTCGCTTTGTTCCTTTCTCGGGATGGGAAATGCCAGTACAATTTATAGGACTCAAACAAGAACATCAAGCTGTACGCTCTAAAGTAGGAATGTTTGATATTTCCCACATGGGGAAATTTACTCTAGTAGGAAAAGATTTAGTTTCACAGTTACAAACTTTAGTACCTTCTGATTTATCGAGACTACAACCCCAACAAGCACAATACACAGTACTATTAAATCCTCAAGGGGGAATCATCGACGATATTATTTTTTATCGTCAAGAAGATACTGCTACAGGAGAGCAACAAGGAATTTTAATTGTTAATGCTGCTACTACAGATAAAGACCGTAATTGGATACTAGAGCATATCTCACCCAATTCTATTAAGTTACAAGATATCTCTCGCGATCGCGTTTTAATTGCTGTTCAAGGTGTGGAAGCTGTAGCTACTTTGCAATCTCTAGTAGAAGAAGATATTATTATCAATATACCTCGCTTTGGACATCAACAAGTAAAGATTGCAGGAAACTCTGGTTTTATTGCTCGTACTGGTTACACGGGGGAAGATGGTTTTGAAGTGATGGTGGATCCCGAAACAGGAAAGGAATTATGGCGATCGCTGTTGGCTGCTGGAGTTACTCCCTGTGGGTTGGGTGCAAGGGATACTCTTCGTTTAGAAGCTGCGATGTGTCTTTATGGACAAGATATTGATGATAGTACTACACCCTTAGAAGCTGGTTTGGGCTGGTTAGTTCATCTTAATTCTAAAGGAGATTTTATCGGACGTTCTGTCTTAGAATCACAAAAAGCATCAGGAGTTTCCCGTCGTCTTGTGGGGTTACAAATGCAAGGAAGACATATTGCACGGAATAACTATCCTGTAATTTATCAAGGAGAAACTATTGGTAAAATTACCAGTGGTACATTAGCTCCTACTCTAGGAAAGGCGATCGCTCTTGCTTACGTACCCAAATCTTTAGGTAAAGTGGGACAAGAATTAGAAGTAGAAATTCGTGGCAAAAACTACCCTGCCACAGTAGTTAAAAAACCTTTTTATCATAGTGCTAACCTTCAATCTAAAACCTAGTTAAACTAAGCATTTTGTCGTTGACTACTACACCCAAAATTATTGGTTGCAATTTGTCGATAAGCTCTTTAGCTCTAATCAAATTGTCAGAATTAGTAATTCCTGTTCTTCCTACTAATACCATACCATCAGTAAACTTATTAATTATTAAAGCATCAGGATATAAATTGATTGGAGGAGTATCAAAAATAATTAGATCGTATTGTTTTTTAACGTTCTCAATTAGTTCTTGCATTGTCTCCAATTGAAATAGAGATAAGCTACATCCAATAAAAAAACCCGTCGTAATAATATCTAAATTCAAGCAAGGAGATTGAACAATATCCTCAAATTTTGCCATGTTTTTTAGTAAATATGCTAAACCCAAACTATTAGATAGTTGCCAGATTTCATGTTGTTTTGGTTGATGAAAATTAGCATCAATTAACAAAACTTTTTTTCCTAACTGAGCAGTTAATGCTGCTAAATTAGCCGAGAAAGTCGATTTTCCTTCCTGGGAAGCAGAGCTAGAAATTGTAACTAGTTGAATACTTTGTTCAACAGTATCAGATTCAAGGTGATTATAAACTATTTTGTGAGCTTGGCTAGCTACAGAATAGGGAGCTTCTAAAACTGACCTTTCGGGTAAGATGGGCTTAGAACTACCAAGATCACAAAAATAAAAATGTTTTAAATTAGGGATTCTTCCTAGCAATTCAGCATTTAGTAGTTCACAAATTTTTTCAGTTGTTTTTAGAGAGGGATTTTTTTTCTCTAAAATTATCACAGTAGCTAATGCTAAAATCAATCCTAACCCCATACCACTAATAATAATTATTTCTTTATTCCGAGATGATAAATTATTTTCGATGGTAACTGGACTTAATATCTCAACTGGAGGATTTATTGCTTGGTTGCTGGCAATTACTAGCTGCTGTGATTTACGAAATAAACTATTATATTCAGTTTCTGCTGCTTGAGTTCTTTCCAATAAATCTTGATATTGTTGTTGGATTTCTGAAGCGTTAATTTCAGATTTTTTGTGGTGATTTATTTTAGATTTTTCCCAAGTCTCTATTTGAGCCAACCTAATTTTTTTTTCTGCTTCATAAATGGTTAATTTTTCCGTAAGTTTCGCAATATTTTCTGGCTCTTTAGTAACTATAAAAACCTTACTATTACTAGTCTTATAAAAATTTGTTTCTAGTTCTGATTTATCTAATTTTAAATTAGTAGTTACAGAACTATTGACGTTAAATTTACTATCTAATGCTTGATTTTTAGTTGATGATGAATTCTGATTAAATTTTGGTATGGGGGATGCAGTTGTTCCTAACTTTAATCTTATCTCTATAATTTCTTGATCAATTTTCTGGATTTCAGATTTAGCAGATTCTATTTTTTGATCTATTTCTCTGAGCTTCTTGATATTATCTTCATCACTAGTTTCTAAAATATCTTGTTCATATTTTTCTAAAAATTGATACAACTCCGTTCTATTATGTTGAAGGCGAGTTAATGCTGAAGCTAGTTGTTCATCTAAGATATTTTTAATTTCAAGTATTTTGTGTCGATGAATTTCAAGTTGATTATTAATATAAGAGCTAATCAAAGAATTAACTACTAATTTAGATTGATCAATATTGTTGCAAGTATAGGTAACAGTTAAAGCTTCTGTCTTCTCATTTTGGGTAATATTTAATTTATGAATAAATTTATCATATTCAAGTAAATTACCTTGATTATCAGTTAAGTTTAACTCTTCAATTACTTTTTCTACTAGAGAAGAAGAACTTAAAAAACTTACTCCTTCTGCTAAAGATGCTTGTTCCTGCTTATCTTGAATTGGTATGTCTAATAATTTAAGGGAAGAATTTTGATTGTTTGATTCAAGCCTAATTTCTCCATGAGCTTTATAACTTCTTTCTACTTTGATTGCTGTTATAGTAGCAAAAATTACAATTACTAAAAAACTTCCTAGTGCATATAGTTGATAATATCTTAAGATTAACCAGTATTCTTGCCAGTTTTTCTGGAAAGTTTTTTTGATTAATTTCATTCTTTTATAATAAAGTTTTGTATAAATGATTTTTGTTTTGTTTTAAATTTAATTGTGACATATTTATCAAAATGTACAATAAAGTTTGAGTAAAGACTTGCGGAAATTACTGGTTAAATGGAAATTATGGCTTAATTTGAGTTATGCTAGATAAGGTATTTCTGTACTGAAACAACTTATTAAAACTTAATAAAGATCTAAGGACATACCTCTCTCTGATAGACTTTTGACTTGAGTAGGCATCGCCATACCAGGGAAAAATATGCACTAGGGAGGAAAATCATCGTGGAAAACACCCTCGGATTAGAAATTATTGAGGTAGTAGAACAAGCTGCGATCGCATCTGCCAAATGGATGGGTAAAGGCGAGAAAAATACTGCTGACCAAGTAGCAGTAGAAGCCATGCGTGAGCGAATGAACAAAATCTATATGCGAGGTCGCATAGTCATTGGGGAAGGGGAAAGGGATGATGCTCCCATGCTTTACATTGGTGAAGAAGTTGGTATTTGCGCCCGCGAAGATGCAGCAGATTACTGTAACCCAGATGAGTTAATTCAAATTGATATTGCAGTCGATCCTTGTGAAGGAACTAACTTAGTCGCCTACGGACAACCAGGTTCGATGGCAGTATTAGCAATTTCGGAAAAAGGTGGTTTATTTGCTGCACCAGACTTCTACATGAAAAAACTTGCTGCACCCCCATTAGCCCAAGGTCATGTAGATATTAACAAATCCGCTACCGAAAACCTAAAAATCATCTCTGAGTGCATGAATCGCTCAATTGAGGAATTAGTAGTAGTGGTAATGGATCGTTCTCGTCACAAAGACTTGATCCAAGAAATTCGCACAGCAGGTGCAAGAGTGAGATTAATCAGCGACGGTGACGTATCTGCTGCATTATCTTGCGCTTTCGCTGGTACTAACATCCATGCTCTTATGGGAATTGGTGCAGCACCAGAAGGAGTTATTTCCGCAGCAGCTATGCGTTGTTTAGGAGGTCACTTCCAAGGACAGTTAATTTACGATCCTGAAATTGTGAAAACTGGTTTAATTGGGGAAAGTAAAGAAAGCAACTTAGCTCGACTCCAAGAAATGGGAATCACCGATCCAGATAAAGTATATGATGCAGAAGAACTAGCTGGTGGCGAAACAGTTTTGTTTGCTGCTTGTGGGATTACTCCTGGTACTTTGATGGAAGGAGTACGCTTCTTCAAAGGTGGAGCTAGAACCCAAAGCTTAGTAATTTCTTCCCAATCTAAAACTGCTCGTTTTGTTGATACAGTGCATATGTTTGAGCAGCCTAAGAGCTTACAGCTTAGATAAGCAGAGCTTCATTGAAATTAGATAGTGAAGGTACTAAGGATTAAGGGCGCAGAGGACAAAGGGAAAGGATTTGACTAGTTGTTTTGCCAGTCTAAGAATATCTAGTTTATCTGCACAACAGCTTAATTATCCTGTAACCTAGGAAGGTGAGTTTTCTCGTTGGAGTTTTTTTTAGAGTTAGAAATTCCACAGAAAGCTGCCTTTCCCCCAATGTTCCCAAACATATTTCGATGTTTCCTAACATAAATGATAAAAAAAAGACCTTTTAAAAAACCTTGAGAAGAACAGATGAATATTGTCGTTGTCGGTCTAAGTCATAAAACAGCTTCGGTAGAAGTACGCGAAAAATTAAGCATTCCAGAAGCCCAAACCGAAGAAGCGATCGCACATTTGTGTGGTTATCCTCATATAGAAGAAGTCGCTATTATTAGCACCTGTAACCGTCTCGAAATCTACAGCGTTATTAAAGAGACAGAACAAGGAATTACAGAAATTGTCCAATTTTTGGCAGAGAAAGCCCACCTTTCTCTTTATGAATTACGGAAACACTTATTTATCCTGTTACACGAAGATGCAATGCGTCACCTGATGCGAGTCTCAGCAGGATTAGAAAGCTTAGTATTAGGGGAAGGGCAAATCTTAGCACAGGTCAAAACTACCCACAAACTAGGACAAAAATATAAAGGCTTAGGCAGACTATTAGACCGTCTCTTTAAACAGGCAATTTCCACAGGCAAAAGAGTTAGAAGCGAAACCAGCATCGGTACAGGTGCAGTTTCCATCAGTTCGGCTGCGGTAGAATTAGCACAAATCAAAGCCCAAGATTTAGCACCATGTAAAGTAACCATTATTGGTGCTGGGAAAATGGCTTGTCTGCTAGTGAAACATCTTTTATCCAAAGGTGCAACTCAGATTTCTATTGTCAATCGCTCCCATCGTAGAGCGCAAGAATTAGCCAAGAAATTTCCCCAAGCTTCACTCTCGATCCATCCCCTATCAGATATGATGGATGCGATCGCAAATTCTGATATTGCTTTTACTAGCACTGGTGCAACAGAGCCAATTCTCACCAAAACTAAATTAGAATCCACTCTGGTTGCTGAGAAGCCTTTAATGTTAATCGACATCTCCGTACCTCGCAACATTTCCGCAGATGTCAAAGAATTAGCCCAGATCCAATCTTACAATGTGGATGACCTCAAAGCAGTAGTTGCAGCCAATCAAGAAACCCGTCGCCAAATGGCGCAGGAAGCAGAAGGAATTATTGAAGAAGAAGTTGCTAACTATATTCTTTGGTTACGCTCCCTAGAAACAGTACCTACTATTAGCTGTCTTCGTAGCAAAGTTGAGGATATTCGAGAACAAGAATTAGAAAAAGCTTTGTCTCGTCTTGGTACAGAATTTGCCGAAAAACATCAAGACGTAATTGAGTCTCTCACCAGAGGAATTGTTAATAAAATTCTTCATGAACCAATGGTACAACTAAGAGGGCAACAAGATATTGAAGCACGTCGTCGCTGCTTACAATCCCTTCAGATGCTCTTTAATTTGGATGTGGAAGAACAAACCATTTAACAGTTAACAGTTATCAGTAAACAGTAAACAGTAAATAGAGAATTTACAACATCTTAGTTTAGCTTGTCTATATTACTCACATTAAGTGATGACTGATTACTGATGACTGATTACTATTTTAGTTGACTAATTCTGAATTAAACTCATTAAAAGTACGAAGTTTTAATTCTTCAGATTCTGAGCGAGGCAGTAAATTAAATACTTCTCGCAAAGTATCGTCAATAGCTTCATATTTAACCTGTCCTGTGCCATTAAAAACAACTTTTCCTTCTTCATCAAGAATTACAGTTTGTGGCACTGCTCCTTCATAATAATAACCAGGTTCTTGAGGAGTATAATCACTTTTGAAAGGTAAAGAATCGATACTGATTGGCATAATATTCGCAGCACGACCATAAAACTCTTGAATCCGAGAAACCACGATAGAAAATTGCTTACAATCTTGACTATCATCGACATAATAGACTAAAACAGTAGGCATTTCCCGCTTCAAAGACTCAGCTAAACTCAAACGAGGAGGGACTAAAGAACCATTACCAGCATAAAGAATATAAATATTACCTTCATAAGTATCATCATTAATTCCAGCCCAAGCAGGAGCAGACCACAACCAAGTTAAGCTAGTAAAGAAAAGTAATAAAGCTAGACTTAATAACCTTAGCCATTGCTTTGGTCTATTGTTATTATGTATCTTTTTCAATTCTAAAGCCGTAAAAACCATAATTGAACTTATAGATATTTCAAAAATTTTCCAAGTAACCAAAGTTTATTATAAGATTTACCAGTCCCTTTCACTTCGTCAAAATTCACAATTCAAACATACAACAACCTAGAAAATTGGTTGAAAGCGGACTCTTTTAACAGGTAAAAAATCATCTTAGCTTAAATAAATTATGAAAATAGGAATTATTGGCTTAGGCTTAATTGGGGGGTCTTTAGGGTTAGACTTGAAGGCTCAAGGACAAGAAATTTTAGGAGTATCTCGTAAAGAGAGTACGTGTCAAACTGCTGTTGAAAAAGGCGTAGCAGACAGAGCCAGCACTGACTTAAGTATCTTAAGCGAAGCAGAAATAATCATCATTTGTACCCCCATTGGGAAAATTGTTCCTACTTTAGAACAACTTGTTCCCCATCTTAATTCTGAGACAATAGTGAGCGATGTCGGTTCAGTAAAGCAGCCCATAGTTACAGCTTGTTCTCAGTTATGGTCAAACTTCATTGGAGGACACCCTATGGCGGGAACAGCAGAACAAGGTATTAATGCAGCCCAAACTAACTTATTTAAGGGTGCAGCTTATGTTATTACTCCCCCAGAAGAAAATATCTCGGGGATTGAGAAACTCAAAAATATAGCAGAATCACTAGGAGCGAAACCTTATATCTGTTCTCCTGAAGTCCATGACAGTGCTGTAGCTTGGATATCTCATTTACCAGTTATGACTAGTACCAGTTTGATTAGTGCTTGCTTGGGAGAAACTGAACCACAGGTGTTAGAGTTGGCGCAACATTTAGCTAGTTCGGGATTTCGGGATACTAGTCGGGTTGGTGGTGGTAATCCTGAGTTAGGGACAATGATGGCACAATATAATCGTAAAGCATTATTGCGATCGCTCCAAGTCTATCGTCAGAATCTAGATAAAATAATTAATCTAATTGAGCAAAAAAACTGGGATAATTTAGAACAAATTTTAAACATCAATCAAGAAGCTAGACCTAAGTTTCTCAATTAAATCCAATCTTTAACAATGGCATCAATCAAAGAAAAAATTGCTTTTTATTTAGAAGATATTGAAACGCCTACAGGATTAGTCATTAATTTAGTAATTCTCTTGTTGATTTTATTTTCTGCTGGCATATTCGTCATTGAAACCTATCCCCTGAATTCAGAAATACAAGAAATTTTACATATCGTAGATCTGGGAATTTTAGAGATTTTCACTTTAGAGTATGTTCTGCGTTTTTGGTCAGCAAATAATAAAGTAAAATTTGTTTTAAATCCTTTTTCAATCATCGATATCCTAGCTATTTTGCCTTTATTTATAGGGTTTATGGATATAAGATTTATTCGGGTCTTTCGCTGGTTTCGGATTTTGAGAATTATCCGTTTTTGGGAACTAGAAATTGTACTATTAGGAATTAAACCCAGTGAAAGTATTGTTTTTGTGAGAATTTTTTTAACTTTATTCTCTATGATTTTTATTTATGCAGGATTAATCTATCAAGTAGAACATACTATTAATCCCACAGGATTAAAAAACTTTTTTGATGCGTTTTATTTTGTGGTTGTCACCATGACCACTGTAGGTTATGGAGATGTTACGCCTCTTTCTGAACCAGGAAAAGCCATGACCTTGCTAATGATTTTAACAGGAGTTTTATTTATTCCTTGGCAATTAGGTGAATTGCTCAAACAAGTTTTAAAAACTGTTAACGTAGTAGAAAGACAGTGTAAAAACTGTAATCTATCTCATCATGACCCCGATGCCCAATTTTGTAAACATTGTGGGACAAAGTTATATAGTGAAAAACTAGAGCAGTAAAAAATATGGAAAGAGGATTAATTTGGCTGCCTTTATTGGCATTATTTATTTGGTTAACTTGGAGTGGTTGGAAAGAATACCAAAAAGTCGAAGGATATCGAATTTGGTCAGAAAAATTTGATAAAGCTAAATATGATATTTACTCAGTAATAGGACATAAAGAGAATACTATAACTTGGGGAACACCTACCGCTAAAGGAATTAAAGACTTACAAACCTTTTCCCTCAAAGATGTGCAAGATATTCGCTTGCTTGTTGCAGACAATATCATAGACTGGGATAATTCAGTAAATCACGGTAAAGCTTGTCTAGAATTTCAGTTGATTGAGCAAAAAGAGCCGATTAAAATCCCCTTCACCGACTCCACCCTAGCTTCTCAGTGGGGACAGTATTTAGTGAACTACCTACAGTGAAACTGTAGGCTTCCTGTTTCATTTAGATTGCCTTCTATTTTCGAGCATTATTCGCTCTATCGTTGTTGGTCTTATTCCCTATCCAGTGGTTTTGCTTCACCCGAAGGTGGCACTAACACTCGTATAACTTACAAACTGCATACAAGGCAGTATTGCTCGGGACTTCTTTTGACGTTAAGTTAAGTCTTGCAAATAAATAAGTTAAAAAGTAACAAACTCTCCAGCAATATCATCTCCAATTTAGTTTTAGAGGAGTAAACTAAGAGATGCCATCCATCGATTTAGCATATGTCTAACCTCAGACAACTGCCTAAACCCAGTCAAGAAATAACAGATTTTGAATGGGAAACAACTCCCTATAGCGTCAAGATACTTATTGCTCACCTACAACACATTATTGAAGAAAAACAGAAAAACCTAGATAATTTAAAATCTGAAAATCAGTGGCTAAGAGAGCAACTCGACTTAGAAATAGAGCAAGGATTTGAGGTTTATATCCCCTCTCCGCCTGAAGTAATTTTATGGGCGGTTATTGGTTTTATCTTAACTGTCGGAGGGACTTTTGTAGAAGCCCAGAGTATTTCCGCACCTTGGGGTTGGGACAATCAAGGAATCACCATAACTACCCTAGGAGTTACCTATCAAATTGGTGCTGTATTACTAACAGGTTGTTTGGGTGGAAGAAACGCTGCTGTTTTATCCCAAATAGCCTATATAACAATAGGTTTAGTAGGAGTCCCAATATTTGCTCATGGTGGTGGTTGGCAATATATTCTAGAACCTAATTTTGGTTACTTGCTAGGTTTTGTTTTTGGTGCTTGGTTGTGTGGCTATTTAGCTTTTAAAAACTTAGCTCAGATAAATTCTCTATTTTTTAGCTGTATTGTAGGATTAGTGGTAATTCACTTGACAGGGATTGTTTATTTAATCTTTTTATCTTATTGGCATGGTTTAGCAGAAGGAATGAGCCTACCACAAGGCATTTACTTTTACTCCTTTACTCCTTTGCTCGGACAATTAGCTGTAGTCTGCGCTGTAACATTAATCAGTTGGATTATGCGTAAGATAATGTTTGCCTGATGAAAAATTTACTAATTATCTTAATTAGTGGCTATCGTCGCTTTATATCCCCCCTATTTCCTCCTAGCTGTCGCTTTCAGCCTACCTGTTCTCAGTATGCAATAGAAGCAATAGAAAAATTTGGCGTATTTCGAGGAAGTTGGCTAGCCATCAAGCGTATTTTACGCTGTCATCCTTTCCATCCAGGGGGTTATGACCCTGTACCCTCTAAAGATGATTAGAGTAGGCGCGATAAATCACCTTAAAAAAAATTTTTTGGCTAATAGCGAATTAGACCTTAGAAACGACTGGGATTTTGATAATACAGGAGAATCTCGAAAATACTATTTAGAGATAGAAGCTGATGGTGATGGTCAGTCTTACTACTTTCTGGTTTATCAACCTAAGAGAGAAGACCTAAGTTCAAGCTGGAAAAATAAAGGTGGAATTGGTGAAGTTGAAGTTTATGAGGATAGAAACAACAGCATAGGAGGAAACAATCCTACTGGCGCAGATAGTGGAGACTCTGATGGTTATGAATCTGATTTAAGTTCTGGTAAGAACCTTTCTTCAGGAGATTTCCATGTTCGTCTAGTAGATGGTAATGTTCAAATAGCTCTGAAGAAAAGTAAAATTGGTACTCCAAGCAATAAGTACTTAAGCAAAATTAACTGTATATTTTTTGATAAAGTTTTAGATGATTATTTATAGCGATCGCGCACCCAATCACTACGCGATCGCTATAAATAAGTGCAGGGAACATAAATTTAAAATGAGATATATCAA
>JASJCP010000171.1 GCA_030065935.1 Xenococcaceae cyanobacterium MO_167.B27 | reverse complement strand
AAACAAGCAGCCCAGTAATGGCGGTCTGTCGGGGTCTTAAACTTTGGGAGATAGTATATCGCTTGTACCAAAGCAGGATAGATAAGAGTCTATATGGGAATCCCTCGTCTCTGACGATGGGAGGTTCAAGGGAGAAAGAAGAAAGACAACATACTCCAGCTTTAAGCAAAATTTATGAACATCTAACAGGAGAAAAAGTAATTATTCAATGGCGCACCCCCAAAAGCTATCAACCTTCAGATAATCCCAATCTAGATTTATATCGTCATGGATTACATCGTATTGCTACAGAATATGGCGCAGTGTGTCTTTATCTATGGCTGATGACCCGCACTACTGGCACAATACAACAAATTTTAGCGGAATTGCTACAAGATGAAATCAATCATCTCACTAAATTTTGGGGTTTTGGAATGTGGCTATATCCTGACAGTCTGGGAAAGACAATTAAATCTACTGTATCTAACAGGAATTGCGATCGCTCCAAGATGGGTTTAATAGTTACTTTTCGGCGCATGATGGAAGTATTAAACTGGGAATCTTGGAAAATCAACTACAAAATAGAATTAATCTATACTTTTGTGCGGGTGATGGAAAAAATGGTGCATTGGAGTCGCACTTTAACACCAGAGTATTTGGATACGCTATTTAGTTCTACAACAGTTTATGGGAATAATACCATTGCCTCTTAACGAAAAAATACTGATTGACCATCTACAATAAATTTTTCTTGCCTTCTCTTCTACTTTTAATTACAAAAATATATGACTGCACAATTAGTATCAACGACATCAACACCAATCAATCTCGATTTAGAAAAGTTACCGCAGCACATAGCCATTATTATGGATGGAAATGGTCGCTGGGCAAAACAAAGAGGTTTGCCCAGAATTGAAGGACATCGTAAAGGTGCAAACACTCTTAAGGAGATATTGCGGACTTGTAAAAATTGGGGAATTAAAACTTTAACAGCTTACGCTTTCTCTACAGAAAATTGGGGTCGTCCTCTAACAGAAGTTGGCTTTCTCATGGGTTTGTTTGAGAAACTGTTACGGAAAGAATTACAAGAGATGAAAGAAGAAGGAGTCTGTATTAGATTTATTGGGGATTTGTCTCCTCTTCCCCAGTCTTTACAACAAAAAATCCGCTATTCTATGGCTCAAACCCAACACAATCAGACAATCAATTTTAATGTAGCAGTTAACTATGGTGGTCGGGGCGAAATAGTTAAAGTCTGTCGCAATATTGCAGAAAAAATAGCCCAAGGGGAATTATCCCCAGAAGCAATCAATGAAAATTTGATCTCTCAGTATCTTTATACCGCTAGCAGTCCCGATCCTGATTTATTAATTCGCACCAGTGGGGAAATGCGGTTGAGTAACTTCTTATTATGGCAAATGGCTTATACAGAAATATATGTTACTGATACTTTTTGGCCCGATTTTGATGCACGACAGTTAGAAAAAGCTATTATTGACTATCAAAAACGCGATCGCAGATGGGGGAAATTAACACAGTAGTCCAGTAGATTTTTGCTTTATGTGACAAGTGCTAGCCATATTGAATAACGTTTTACCTTAATGTGCGATTCTAAAAAATAACAGTCAACACCGCGATTAGAGATGCTTCCTAGCCGGAAGCGGGTCTCGCGGTCATATAGCTATAAAAAAAAGCGATCGCAATGAGTACATATCAAAAAACAGTGATCATCACAGGTGCATCTTCAGGGGTTGGTTTATATGCAGCTAAATCCCTTGCTAATAGAGGTTGGCACGTTGTTATGGCTTGTCGCAACCAGGAAAAAGCGCGAAAGGTTGCTAAGGAAGTAAACATCCCCCAAGATAATTACAGCATTATCAAACTAGATTTAGCATCTTTAGATAGTGTGCGTCAGTTTGTTAACGATTTTCGTGCTACTGGTAAATATTTAGACGCTTTAGTATGTAACGCAGCAGTCTATTTACCCTTACTCAAAGAGCCAATGCGTAGCGCAGACGGTTATGAATTAAGTGTTGCTACCAACCACTTGGGACACTTCCTCTTATGTAACCTAATGCTAGAAGATTTAATGAAATCTCCTTCTGCTGACAAGAGATTAGTTATCTTAGGTACTGTAACAGCTAACCCCAAAGAGTTAGGCGGTAAAATTCCCATCCCCGCACCTCCAGACTTAGGAAACCTCGAAGGCTTTGAAGCAGGATTTAAAGACCCAGTTACCATGATTAATGGTAAGAAATTTAAGCCAGGAAAAGCCTACAAAGATAGCAAACTCTGCAATGTGCTAACCATGAGAGAATTGCATCGACGCTATCATCAATCTACAGGAATTATCTTCTCTTCTTTATATCCTGGTTGTGTCGCAGATACTCCTCTATTCCGCAACCATTACCCTCTATTCCGTAAAATTTTCCCTATCTTCCAAAAGAATATTACAGGGGGTTATGTGTCTCAAGAATTAGCTGGCGATCGCGTAGCGCAACTTGTAGCTGACGATAAATACAAAGAATCTGGAGCTTACTTTAGTTGGGGTAACAGACAAAAAGAAGGGCGTACATCTTTTGTCCAAGAAGTTTCTAACGAAGCTTTGGATGAAAATAAAGCTCAGAAGTTATGGGAATTGAGTGAAAAATTAGTTGGTATTAATCAACCTGTAGCTGCTGGCTAATCTTAACATCACCAATTATATTTGTAGGGTGGGCATTGCCCACCTTTCTTTGTAACAATATAGGGAATTAAAATTTTTGATTCTTTTATGGATCATATTGAATTACTTAATCAAGTAAAAGATAAGGTAAATATTGAACTAGCTTTCCAATATGCGATTACTGACAGAATCAAAAATGATTCTTATTTTGATTGGTTTGAAATAGAATACGTTAAAAAGTTCAAAGACAAAATCATTAATGAAATCGCAAAAGAATTGTATAATAGTGAAAAATTATGCACTAGACCTGCATATACTTATCATTATCCAAAAAACGATCTTTGTTATCGTAGGATGATATATATTCCCTTTAAAGATTTAGTTGCAAGATATTCATTTGCTATTGTTTTAGCAGAACACTTAGATCAGACTCTTTCCCAAAGATGTTTTGCTAATCGTCGAGCTAAAGGCAAACAAGCAAATAATTATTTACTAGAAGACTATTTTAATGTGTCACTCAAGAATTTTCGTGATTGGCAAAAAAAATGTGCTGACAATGATAAATATAATGTATTAATTAAAACCGATATCTCTTCATTTTATGATTCTATATCCCATCAATATTTAATTCAAAATTTATCAGAACAATTATCAATGAATGTAGATACAGAGTTTTTTAAATTATTTAATAAATTATTATCTATGCCAATTATTTCTTATTCTAATAAGGATAATAAAGTCCAAAAAATGAAAACCCTCAAACAAGGATTAACAATTGGAAATAATTTAGAAGGTTTTTTTGCCAATCTCTATCTTAAAGAAATTGATACTGTGATGGAAGATGCACATATTGAGTTTGGTAGATATAACGATGATATAAGAATATTTGCTCCAGATGTTAAAATAGCCAGAAAATATCTTTTAATCCTTCAAGAAAATCTTTTATCAAAGTGTTTAAATCTTAATGCCAGTAAAACTCGCATAGCTCAAAATAAAGATAATATAGATAGATTAATTAGAGAATTAAATAATGATTTACCGTCTTCTATAATTAATTACTCTTGGAATGATGAAGATTTTAAGGACAAAGAAGATAAGACAGAATTACATTACCACATAGACAAAGAAAAAAATAAGGAGGATTTATTATCTGAATTTAATCCTGTTAATGAGATTCAAAATGATAAAAATGCCAAGATTTTTTGTCAACTTATTCAACATCATTTACCAATAGAAGAACGAAATCCAGAAGATATAAAAAAAATAGAATCAATTTTAACCAATTGGCAAGGAAGTAGTAAACAAGCATCTTGGCTACTTGTTGAATCTATGTTTAAAGAGAAAGTGCAAGCTCATACTAAAAGTCAAGCCTTTGAATCATGGTTTAATATTCTAAAAAATGATAATTCATTAGCATATACTAAATATAGATTACTACATCATGTTGTTAATTATAGGAAAAATAAACAAGAATTAGAATATAGATTAGTAGAAAAATTTGAAGAATGTAAAAAAGAAGAACTCAAACAAATATTACTTGATTTGCTTAAACAGCCAGCATTTGAACTCAATATCGTATCATTATACGCACTAAAACTTTTAGGTTATTCTGCCGATGATATTATACAGTTTGCTCACAATTACATTCCTCAACCTTTAGGAGAGCCAATTCATAACACTATTTTATACATAAAACGTCTTTATCCAAAAGATTAATAGCTAATGATTGGCTTGAGAGATATTCCTTTAAGAGACTGAAAAAGATTTACTGCGTAAGAATCTGTCATACCTGAGATGTAATCAGTAATTTTGAGAATCTTATTATAATCACTATCATCTTTGTGTGGACAATATTCTTTAGGCAATATTGCCATGATTTTTTGATCTTTTTGATTATTTCTAAATATACTATTAGCAAATTCGCTAAATAAATAATTAATTATTTCATAACCTGCTACTTCAATACTGGCTACTTGAGAAGTATTAATAATTTGCTCTTTGGTTGCTTGTTTTATATCATTAAGTTCACAGTGATATTTTACTTCTTTTAATAGTTCATTATCAAATTTTCCCCTAAGTATATCTTGCTCATTATTAATAAAAACTTCAGCAGCATTCTTGACGAGTTTGTTAATAGCAATTGCTCTTAAATACTTTATTTGACCTCCTTCATCTTTTGCTTTACTTTTAATCTTTTCTTCTGCACATTCAGCAATATTATTTAATAATTTTTTGGCCGTTTCAAAAGCAATAAATCCCATACGATAGCCATCTTCAAGATCAATAATTCCATAGCATATATCATCAGCAGCTTCCACTAAAAAAGCTAAAGGATGTCTTGCATACCAATTTATTTCAGTATTTGAACTTTGCTTGATTAAGCCTACATTCTCAGCAATTTCTTTGAATAAATCTTTCTCAGATTGAAAAAATCCATATTTTTTTACACTTATACCTTCATATTCGCTATCCAAATCTGTAGATTCTTTAGGATACTTTATAAATGTGGCTAAAGTTGGATAAGTAAGTTGCATTCCTCCTTTTCTACTTGACATTTCTAAACGAGTTAAAATTCTAAAACCTTGAGCGTTACCTTCAAAGTTTTCAAAATCAGTTTTTTGTTTACTCGTTAAGTTTAGAGTTTTTTGATTCTTATCAAACCATGACTTAAAACTGCTAGCAATAGCATCTTCTCCAGCATGACCAAAAGGTGGATTTCCAATATCATGAGCTAAACAAGCAGCAGATACTATATTACCAAAGTCAGAAGAGTTAAACTTTTGGAGTTGATTTTTATTCCTTTCAATAATAGTGTAGCCAACCTCTGTCCCTAGAGAGCGACCGACACAAGAAACTTCTATACTATGAGTAAGTCTAGTACGTACATAATCATTTTTAGCCAAAGAAAATACTTGCGTTTTATCTTGTAAACGCCGAAAAGGAGACGAGAATACAATTCTATCGTAATCTTGTTGAAAACAAGTACGAGCAGTTTCTTCACTTTCTGGTTGTTGTTTTCCTAGTCTTTGCTTTACAAGTAATTTTTGCCATTCCATCATTATGGGACATCCATTTGATAGTTGAATTAAAAAATATTCACAATAATACATTGTAAAAAAGAAATCAGCAACTTAATCAATAATAGCCAACTACTAACTTAAAAGAGGTAAAGATTTCCATAGGTTTAAGTTTTTTGAGGATGCCTATCCTAACTTTTGAAACTGTTGCAATAACCAACTACTAACTTCTGTATGATTACTATTTCTACTGCGTTGTAAAGCTTCAGTTAGTATCTTAATTTCTAATCCTGGTAATACTTGTGACTGTTGAATTCTTTTACTACCTTCATTCTCAATTTTAAAAGCGATTATCCGTACATTTTGAACATCAACAATCCAATATTCTGCTATCCCTAAGTCTTCGTATAATAATCTTTTCTGTCCTAAATCATCAGATAAAGAAGTATTGGAAACTTCAATGACTAAATCTGGTGCAGGATATTCACTTAAATCAACAATTCCTGTCCCCCAGGGAATAACATTAGCATTGTCTTTAATGTAACAAGATAAATCTGGTTGTATCTCAAATATTCCTGGTTTACGATAGCTACAATTATCTTGAATATTTAGAGAAATGTTGTTAATAGTTGCAAAAAGATAAACTGCATGAGTAATTATGGAATGATCTCTTGAATGATCGTTACCTATGGGTGTCATTTCAATTCTGTATTCTCCTTTATGATAGTAACCCTTGGCTTTTTCATAGATAGGATTATTAATATTTTCTAGATATTCATCCCAATTAGCAGACACCCAGGTGTTGATTTTTGATAAGCCAGGAGTTGTTACCATGTCAAACAATAATTAATCAGAATTATTTTAATTTTACGATGAGCTATTTCTCAAATATTATTTTTTATCTGTTTAATATTTTTGAAATATTCTTCATTTTGTAAGATATATACTGTATCAAGTTTTTGTTGATGCCATTACTTATGTTAATACAAATGAAGCATTTGATTCCCATTAATTTGAAACTCGTATTCGACCTGTTCAATATTGACTTGATAACCGCGATCGCGTAATCTTGTAATTATAGGATTAAGATGGGGTGAAACTGCTCCTGTAAAAATTTCTACTAAAGGAAAGACTCTCACATCTTTAGCTACACGACACATTTCTAAGATAGATTGTAGATGAAACTCTAGAGAAAATTCCTGAGAATAGGTAAACAAGAAGTGAGAGCAAAGAGCAATATCAAATTGCTGATTAGTAAATGGGAGATTGGGTAAAGATACGTTGAGATAACGCCCTTGTTTTAAGCCTTCAGGAAAGTCCTTAAGAAACTTCTTCATAGCGGACATTCTAACTTCAGCTAAATGTTCGGGAGAGGTGATATCTTGCCAAACAAACTTATCATAGTTGACTTGTAATCCTTCCATAATCAGAGGATAAGTTGCTTGAATTCTGTTTTGGATTTGTTCAGCAGTAAATTGATAAATCGGGTCACAAGATATCACCAGATTACCAGCATTATACTGTTCGGAATTAAAACTAGAAGGACCTCCGCCACAATCTAGAATTGAACTTTGTAACTCTTTTTCACTTAAGGCAAACATTTGGGTATATTCTGCTAAAGCCCGACCCCAAGGAAATACATTGTCTATGGTAAAGTCATTGGTCATTGAACTTTTATCACTTATTAGATATTTTAGGTAGCTTCAACAAAAGACGGTTTCTACATCGGGTAAATTTTTCAATAAATCATCCCACTTATTGTAAGTTTGTAAAGCTTGAATAACTATAGGTAAGGGTTCAGCAAATATAGTTTTGCAGTCGATTTCTTCAGGAAAATTTAAACTAAAAGCTAGTTGCTCCATAGGTGGCGTAAACTGAGCATTAACCCCTTTTTTATTCCCTCTAGCATCCATACGATACCAACCATATTGGGGTAAATAAACGGCATTGAATCCGTGTAAACAGTAGGGTGCGCCATCATCATAGACGCTCAATCTTTGATAACAAAATCCAGCAGGAATTGAATTGGCTCTGAGTAATGCAGCTAATAGATGGCTTTTAGCATAGCAGTAACCAGTTTTATGTTTCAGCACCTCAGAAGCACGACAAGTAACAGGATTCATTTTATAGTCAACACTGTGGCGAATTTCATCTCTTACCCATTGAAAACAAGCTTTTGCGATCTCTTCTCGGTTATTTTTCCCTTGTGATAACTCTTGCGCTAATTGTAAAATTTCTGGATGCTGCCAATTAATAATTTCTGTTACTTGTAAATATTGTTTCATGGTTCAAGAAAATAAAGAACAATTCCGCCTTTACTATCAAGCAGGTAAAAATGCTTTAGAGAGAGGAAAATATCGCCAGAGTGTAGAAAATTTAGAAAAAGCTTTAGAAATAGTCGGTTTTGTCTCTCGTTTGGGGGGAGAGACTCAGATGTTACTAATAACAGCTTATCAAGCGATGGGAAATCAGGAAAAAGCGATCGCCCTTTGTCAAGAGTTAACTACTCACCCCAATGGGATAACTAGCAAAAAAGCTGTTGAGGTACTTTACATTATCCAAGCTCCAGAGCTAAAAAGACCAGAATCATGGATGAGTAAAATACCCGATATGAGTCAGAATGATACTACTACCCCCCAGTATGTAACCGCGAGAAAGTCACCCAAACGCCATCCCCCAAAAATTGAGCCAGAAATAGATCTTTCCCAAGTAGAGACAGAAGACAATAAGTTTCTTTGGTTTGCCTTGATTCTTACCGCCATAACTTGTGGTGGCTTAATTTGGCTTAGTTAACTAGTTTCATAATCTAGTTCTTTATTCCAAACATATCGACCCACCTCGACTCTTGTCCAGTGTTTGCGAGAACAACCTTTATTTAAGCCATCACTAATAGCTTGATAGGCTTTAGCTTTGTCTTTCCCGTCTAAACCTTTAGGAAACATCCAGTCCATAACTTCATTAGCATCCATGTCTGTGGGATAATTTTCCTTGAGACAGGCGCGAATTGTGGCGGTAAGAGTACCATAGTGGTCTAGTTTGGGACAATCAGGCAGACGAGAGAGATTGTAAGGCTTTTTGGTGTAAGTAGGAGGCTTTTTCCTTTTTTTGGGTTTTTTCTCGGTAGATTCAGGTTTGAGATCGGGAAAATCACCTAAATTTAAAGTCCAGCAGTCGGGAGAGTCTGGTACTCCGCACCAAAGGTTAAAGCCTTCTCCTTGTTGTAATAACTCTCTGAGTTTAGGCTTAACTTGAGATTGTGCGTGAGGCGGAATGGATAATTTTTCTGCGACTTCCAAACATAAGTAATCTAACCTTAGCATTTTCCCCTTATTCCGCTTTAGTATTTGCTGAAGGGTTTTAGTCAAGGTTTCTGTCGGGGGTAATTTAACTTCTGGTAAACTTGTCTGCACTGATTCTTCAAACTCCGCCACTAATTCGGGTGTATTTCCTAGATGGAGAGGCGATGGAGAAGAATATTGCCAAGAAGGAGACAAGTAAGCAGTATTAGTTGTAAGCAGTGCTTCTACTTGAGACAGTTTGGAAGATGCGATCGCAGCACTCTGTTGATGATAAGCAATTAGCTGGCGATAGTAACTTGCTAAATGAGCTAGAGTCTGTTCTGTTTCTTGTGGTGGTTTTGGAGGAGGTTCAAGCCACATAATTTAGATAATAGGTGATATGAGCAAATAAGATAGAGGTTGGTAAAAGAACCATTGATTTAGGTTTTAGTAAATCTTTGACAGTCCGCTCTAACACCTTTACACTTATTGCCATAAGAAGGACAGATTGTAGCGTATGTCTCCCTTTCGACCTTCTTATTACACCCCTGACAAACAAACTTATAAACTCTTGTATGAATGGTGCGAGTGTGGGCTTTGACGTGAACTTTTTTGCTTGCCATTTTGGATTATTCTCTACTATTCTAACATTGTGTGTAAATCGTATTCTGCATTTTAGAACTTATATGGTCGCAGAGATTACTAAAATTATCTAAAGAAGATTAGATTAATGTAAAGATAATCCCTAAACATTAGATTTTTAAGTATTTTTTCTCTCAGTTACAATGCTGAGAACCTATCCAATGCCTCTAATCATAACTGAACCTCTCAAAATCGAAAGATTCACAATTGCGATCGCTGATTTACCAACCTCCCTTATAGGAACTAAAATTGTTCAGCTATCAGATTTACACTATGACGGAATTCGTCTTGCGGAAAGTATTTTAGCAGATGCGATCGCAGCTTGTAACCGAGAAAACCCCGATCTGGTTTGTATAACAGGAGATTTTGTGACTGATGACCCGACACCTATTTCCGAACTTGCATTGCGGTTAAAAGAATTGAACAGTAAAGTAGGCATTTATGGTTGCTTGGGTAATCATGATTCTGTTTCCCCTGATTGTGAAAAACAAATTATTCAAGCTTTAGCCGAAGTTGGGATCAAAGTTCTGTTTAATGACATCATTTATCCTTTAGGAGAAGAATTAGCTATTGTCGGTTTAGCTGACTTTTGGTCAAGAGCATTTCAACCCAAAGATATTTTTACTCAAATTAATCCTGCTATCCCCCGCATCGTACTTTCCCATAATCCCGACTCAGCAAAAGTTCTCAAAAAATATCGTGTCGATCTACAATTATCAGGTCATACTCACGGTGGACAAATAGTTATTCCTGGTTATGGTGCTGCTCCTATTTTGCTACAACAAATCAGAAAATCAACACCGAAATTTTTACGCAACTATATACCATATATTAAAGAGTGTTCTGCGGTAGTAAAATATTGGCAATGGTCAGAAGGATGGCATCAAGTCGGAAAAAATCAACTTTATGTTAACCGTGGTTTGGGTACTTATGCTCCTGGGAGATTCTTTTGTCCTCCCGAATTAACAGTTATTACTTTAGATAGTTAATTGTTAGTGGTTAGTAGTTAGTGGTTAGTGGTTAGTATTATTGCTACTTGCTAAGATCAATTTCTTCTATTAACAAACTAGTTATCTCTTTTGTGCTTACTAGTGTTTCATCTGGTTGGAAGTATAAATCTGCTGTCCGATAACCTTATTGGGTAGAGCGTTTTCTTTATGAGCTACAGTTAGTAACTTATTTCTCTGTTGTGCTTGTTGCAGTGCAAAGTTAGCAATTCTTTGAATTTCCCAATCATAATAGTTCATGGTGTGATAGCCATAATTACCATTGCGCTCACAGCCTCTCTGGGATTCTCCAAAATAAATCCCACTCACTAATTCTCTAATAAATAAAATATCAACTCCTGTAACTTTTTCCGGCTTCAAGCTCGATTTATTAACTAGGCTAGGAGTAGTTTTTACAGGACGTAAGTTAATATAAAAATCAAAGTGTTGCCGTAGCTCTAATAAGCCACCTTTAGAAACTGCACCAAACAAAATACTATCAGCTTTTTCACACAATTCTAGAGTATTAGCAGGTAAGTAATTACCAAATTCTCGTTGAGCAGGTTTTCCAATTAAGCCATAATCTATGGTTACAGAAAAATTGTTGATGTTAGCAACTACTTGTAAGACTTCTAGAGCAGATTTTACTACTTCAACTCCGATTCCTTCTCCTGGTAAAGCCACTACACGATAAGACTTATTTATACTCTCAAAAGTCAAAACTAATCAGTAATCAGTAAGAAGGATCAAGAAGTAGCAACTAGCAATCCCCAATTTCCCAATTTCCTAATTCCCTAATTCCCCAATTCCTTAATTCCCCCCGAGAGGAGACTTAATATATATAGGTATTGAACCCAAAATAGATCGGTTTTGTAATGAAGTCTCCGAACCGCCCCAATTCCCCATTACCTTACTTTCTTTAATTCATATTTAACGTTTAATATAAACTTTTGCAAATAATTAGTGCCAATCGAGAAATGTTAAGGGATGCTGGAGTTGGGTAACAATTGATTTACCTAAATTTAAAAAACGTAACTAATGCTACAGAAAAAAAGGTCTTTTCTTGGTAGCCATACTAGTCTATGATAAGTAAAAGAGGAATTTTCCATTGTGCAGCAATGGAATAACACTAAAAAATAAATTTCACTATTTTAGAGTGATTTAGAAATATGAGTATTAGTGCAACTGTAGACAGAACTACCTCTCGCCTATCTATTGATATCCTAAGAAATGAAGCTAGACAACTGGTAGAAAGGGGTATTATTAGTCGTAGCCAACCCCTATATGTATTGTGTGAATACTTACCAGCTAGAGAATGGTTAGGAGTTGAGTGTGAACTAGAAAGATGCGACTACCTGCTTCGCGATCACATTGGCGATTTGATTAGTTGTGAAAGATGGGATAATGATTAGGATTTATATTATATCATATTACTTTTTGTTTTGAGACTGGCGCATTTTTTCCAACTCGGTTCTTAAAGCCACAATCTCTGCTGTTAGCTCTTTTAATCCCCAACTAGGATCATTACCAGAATTGAAGTTAGAAGTATTGTTACTGGGGTTGCTCACTCCATTGGAGTCTCGCGCCCAAGGTCTTTGGTTGAGTAAATTATTCAGAAATACTCTAGCTTCATCTTCTGTAACTTCTCCTTTTTGCGCCCATTCCTGGATTTTTTGGTTTAATTCTAACTTTATTTGGGAGATTGCCTCCGCTCTTTTTTGGGGATTTTGCACCGTTTCAATTAAAGAAGAGGCTGCTCCTACTGTAATGCGAAAGCCTTTTTGAGCTATTTCTAGCAAAAAGTTATTATTGTTCATCAGCTTATACCTTACTTTCAGTTTAATTTGGGTTTATTGTCTGAGAATATTGTACATAAGATTAAATATTGCCCGATTGTTCAAGATATTGGTTAATATCTTCAATTAACTGCGTAAGCTCTCCTTCACTGGTCAGACGAATACGCTCATCTCTTATTGTTAATAATACCTTGGCAGCAAAAGGACTAGGATAAATATTGGGATTGCAAAAGACTTCTAAAAAAACATCCCCTGTATGACGATACTCCATTGCTGGTTGAGGTTTGGGTTTTAAACCACGCTCCCCTACTTTACTAGCAGCACTCTTGAGGCTTTCTACCAGAGTAGATATTTCTTGTTGTAAATTTTTAGCTGCTTCAGGAGAAAAGCTAATCTGGACAGAACCTTGGATTAAGTTAAGAGTCAGTGGAATCATAAAGGAAAAGTTTAACTAGGTTGGAGCGTTGATAAAACTATTGTTAACATAATTAGCAATTATCAATTCATAATTCATCATTAAAATACCAGACTTACCTCCTATCTTGCACCTCGAAGCTATATCGCCATTAACTCAAGTTTTAGGCTAATACAATAAGTCTATTAAAATAGACTATAGCTCGCTTGTTATGAAAACTAGATAAGAGTCGAATTTAGAGGACTTGAGGTATTAGCCTAAAAATTTATCTTTAAGTTAAATTCATTCTTAGGTGTGTAAAGGCAATCCAGAACAGAAATACAATAATGGTAATTAATTCTAGATAATTACTTAAATTACATTGGGTTTTAGCAATAGAATTTAGGATCATTCCTCATTCGGAGTTGCTCATTCCTTATTCCTTTAATAATGCAAGATAACCGTTCCCAAGTTCGTAGAGTACTACTGATTACTTTAGTATTAAACTTATTTGTCATGATACTAAAAGCAACAGTAGGTATTGTCACAGGTTCTTTAAGTTTACAAGCTGATGCACTTCACAGTGTTACAGATAGTGCTAATAACATTTTAGGTTTGGTTGCCAATCGTTTTTCCTCTCCCCATCCAGATCGAGAACATCCTTATGGACATCAAAAATTTGAAGCTTTGGGTGCTTTGGGAATTGCGACTTTTTTAGGAATTGCTTGTTTTGAAATTCTCCAAGGTGCGATCGCAAGTATTATGATGGGGGGAAACTCTGTCGAAATATCTCTAGGAGAATTATCTCTGTTAGTAGTGGTTTTGGGCGTTAATATTTTTGTCGCAGTCTATGAAGGGAAAGTAGGAAGAAGAATTAAAAGTGCGATTCTGGTGGCTGATGCGAAACACACCATGAGTGATATTTGGGTGACACTATTAGTTATCGGAGGTTTAGTAGGAGTTTGGCAAGCTAAAGTTTTAAACTTTCCTCAGTTGCAATGGTTAGATGTAGTGTTAGCTTTTCCTGTAGCTTTACTTGTCTTTCGTAGCGGTTGGGAAGTATTGCAAGATAATTTACCTTGGTTAGTAGATGAAATTGCGATCGCACCAGAGATAATTCATCGTATAGTCATGGAAGTACCAGGAGTCATTAATTGTCATGATATCGCTTCCCGTGGTGTCCTTGGCAGACAGGTATTTGTGGAGATGCACCTCATTGTAGATGCTCCTGATGTAGCAACAGCCCATAAAATTACAGAAGAGATCGAAGCTAGATTATCATCCAGGTATGCTCCTATTAGGGTTTCAATTCATATCGAACCACCAGATTATAAGAGCGATCATATTAGTTTTGATGATGCAGATGAAAATTGCGGGTAGTTATAGGCGTTACTGATGGAAGATTTGCTGTTTTATTTGCCAACATTAATTTATCGTTGATTATTGTAAATCCAAGGATGATCGGAATTGAGATTGATAGCTTGATTATAGAAGTTGATCGCACCTTGATAGTCTTTGAGTTCCCCCAGTACATCCCCTTGCTCTATATAAAGAACAAAATCTTCAGGATTTTTGCTAATAGCTGTGTTGTAAGCTATCAATGCTTCAGCATAATTTTCTAAGAATATATAAGAATAACCCAAGTAACGCCAATAATAGTAAGGTGAGGGATTAATCTCTGTGGCTTGTTTCAAAGCTGTAGCTGCTTGCTCCCATTCTTTTTGATACGAGTAAGCCAACCCCATAGCATAATATGTTTTATCAAAATTAGGATCTAACTCTATAACTTTTTCAAAAGCATTCACTGCTTCTGCATATTTTCCATATCGCCAAAGTTGATTACCATAATTCATCCAAGCTGCTACCCCCGCATCTACACTGGGTAAGGTACTGGTGAGTAATTGTTCCCTTATGTTAGCGATGTCTGCATCAGTTATTTCTGGGGTGGGGGTAGTTTCTGTCTGCAACCATTGGGGTTTTAATTTCATGTTTCCTTTCTGTACTAACCCCAGAAAGTCTTGAATTGGTACTCCCAAGCTATAGCCGAGGCTCAACTGTTGGTAATTACCATCCTCATCAAACTTGATTTCATTTTCCGCACCAGTATTAATCCCCACTAATCGCCCTTGAGCATCTATAGCAATACGCATTTTGGTTAGGACATTTTTATAATGGGAATGAAGTCATCAAGAGATCAGGCGACCCGCTTCGCGGTTGCCTGTGGCACCGCGCTTTAGTTATGCCAGCACCTTATAGCTATGATTTACGCTCCTCAGCGATTGAAGCAGTAAAAAGAGGACATAAAAAAATTAATGTCTGTCGTTTATTCAAAATTAGTCGTAATACTTTGGATTTATGGTTAAAAAGAGAAAAAGAAACAGGAGATTACGAAGCGACCAGCTTTCGCTGTTGCCTTCGGCACCGCCAATAAGCAAGGAAGGCATAGTAAAATTAAAGACGAAAAAAAGTTTAAGCTTTTTGTCAAAGAGAATAATGGGAAAACTCAAACCATAATGGCTGAGTTATGGGGGGAAAATATCACTCAACTTTCATATTAGTTATACTTGTCAAAAACTAGGGATAACAAGAAAAAAAAACTTACGGATATCAAGAAAGAAATGAAATAGAACGAAAAGCTTTCAAAGAAAAAATCTCCAAAATCGCTTATAAGAGAAGAGTATATGTAGATGAAGCGGGATTTGATAATAGAGAGAGCTATCCCTATGGTTATAGTCCCAGAGGAGAAAGATGCTACGCTTTAAAATGTGGGAAAAAAAGGGAAAGAACGAGTTGGATTAGTGCGTTAAAAGAAGGGAAAGTCTTTGCTCCTTTAACTTTTGAAGGTAGTTGTAATAGAGATTTATTTGAAGCTTGGTTATCTCAAAGTTTGATTCCTCAATTGGAACCAGGAGATATCATTATTGTGGATAATGCCACTTTTCATAAGGGAGAAACCATCAGAGAAATCGTTGAAAATGCTGGATGTGAACTCTGGTATTTACCTGCTTATTCGCCTGATTTGAACAAAATTGAAAACTGGTGGTCAGTTTTAAAAACTTGGATGAAACAAATGTTACCTGAATTTAAAACAGTTAGAGAATGCGTAGATACTGCCTTCAAAAACTGTCCTAATGTTTTTGCGTAATGCTATAATACTGCGCCTCCACTCATTCCCCCATAGGACATATTGGTTTGAACCTCCCATCGTCAGAGACGAGGGATTCCCATATAGACTCTTATCTATCCTGCTTTGGTACAAGCGATATACTATCTCCCAAAGTTTAAGACCCCGACAGACCGCC
>JASJCP010000170.1 GCA_030065935.1 Xenococcaceae cyanobacterium MO_167.B27 | reverse complement strand
CAGAGAGGATGGTTTGACCTTCTCGATGACTGGTTAAAACGCGATCGCTTTGTATTCGTTGGTTGGTCAGGAATTCTACTATTCCCTTGTGCTTACATGGCACTAGGTGGCTGGCTCACTGGTACAACCTTTGTAACATCTTGGTACACTCACGGTTTAGCTTCCTCCTACCTCGAAGGAGCTAACTTTTTAACCGTAGCAGTATCCACCCCCGCAGACAGCATGGGACACTCCCTACTCTTCCTTTGGGGTCCTGAAGCTAACTGGAACTTTGCTCGTTGGTGTCAAATTGGTGGACTTTGGCCCTTTGTAGCACTTCACGGTGCATTCGGACTGATTGGCTTCATGCTGCGTCAGTTTGAGATTGCGCGTCTAGTAGGTATTCGTCCCTACAACGCTATTGCTTTCTCTGCTCCCATCGCTGTATTCGTTAGCGTATTTCTAATGTATCCTTTGGGACAGTCTAGCTGGTTCTTCGCTCCCAGCTTAGGAGTAGCAGGAATCTTCCGTTTCATCTTATTCGTACAAGGATTCCATAACTTCACTCTCAACCCCTTCCACATGATGGGAGTAGCAGGAGTCCTAGGTGGTGCGCTGTTGTGTGCGATTCACGGTGCCACAGTAGAAAACACCCTGTTTGAAGATGGAGAGGGAGCTAACACCTTCCGTGCATTTGAACCAACTCAAGCAGAAGAAACCTACAGTATGGTGACAGCTAACCGTTTCTGGTCACAGATTTTCGGGATTGCATTCTCCAACAAACGTTGGTTACACTTCTTCATGCTATTTGTACCCGTAACAGGATTATGGATGGCATCCATCGGAATTATTGGTATTGCTTTAAACTTAAGGGCTTATGACTTCGTATCTCAAGAATTGAGAGCAGCAGAAGACCCAGAGTTTGAAACCTTCTACACCAAGAACATTCTGTTAAACGAAGGTCTGAGATCTTGGATGGCTACTCAAGACCAACCCCACGAAAACTTTGAATTCCCTGAAGAAGTATTACCTCGCGGTAACGCACTGTAAGAAATCTTTAGCCAATAGGAAAACAAATTAGTTTTTCTTAGCCCCTGATTAAGGGGCTAATTTTTTTTGGTGTTTTAGTACCACTACAAAATTAGGAAACTAAAGATACTATTTGTTGAATAAATTGCTGATGATCTACCACTGGCTTAGAAATATAACCATCTGCACCACTTTGTTTTAAGAAAGTTTCGCGATCGCCCTGCATAGCGTGGGCTGTGACCAGAATTACGGGTAAAGACGCAGTTTCAGGATTGGATTTTAACATCTGAGTAATTTTGATGCCATCCACAGGGTTACCCTGATAAACACTGTTGGCTAGAGAAACATCCATTAAAATTACGTCAATTTCTCCAGACTGAGCAAACTTTAGAACTTCCTCCACATCCTCTGTACCTTTGACATCTAAACCACCTCGTTTAGTAAGAATTTTGGAAAAAACCCGAAAGTTAATAGGATCGTCTTCTACAATCAGAACTGTTGTCATAGATATCAGTGAAAAAAGTTTTATTTAATAGATACAAAGTTAAATTTTAAGAATAATTAGGGATATCCCCATTTCAATTGTGACTTAAAAATGCCAGATAGCAAAGTTTTTTGCGTCTTATACTATTATTTCGCTAGAGTCTAGAATTATCTATTTGATTATAAAGTCAACTTGTATTGTATATTTGTATTAATTAGGAGAGAATCCTGAATGGCAAAACAGCTTAACTTGCTAGGAAGTGGTCAAATAATTCCCACTGCGCTTCATGTGGAGATGGAAAGGTCTTATCTTGAATATGCCATGAGCGTTATTGTAGGGAGAGCTTTACCTGATGTGAGGGATGGACTCAAGCCAGTACATCGACGTATCCTCTATGCTATGTATGAATTGGGATTAATTCCCGATCGCCCCTATAGAAAATGCGCTCGTGTAGTAGGAGATGTGTTAGGGAAATATCATCCTCACGGCGATCAAGCAGTTTATGATGCTTTGGTCAGGATGGTACAAAATTTTTCCACCCGTTACCCCCTACTAGATGGACATGGAAACTTTGGCTCGATAGACAATGATCCTCCAGCAGCAATGCGCTACACCGAAACTAGACTTGCTCCCATTGCTTACGAAGGGATGTTAAGAGAGATCACAGAAGCGGTAGTGGATTTTACCAACAATTTTGATAACTCTCAACAAGAACCCGTTGTTTTACCTGTAAAACTCCCAATTTTACTACTTAATGGTTGTGCGGGAATTGCTGTAGGAATGGCAACTAACATACCACCTCACAACTTGGGAGAAGTAGTGGATGGTTTAATTTCTCTGATTGATAAGCCGGAATTAACTGATGAGAAATTATGGGAGATAATTCCAGGTCCAGATTTTCCTACAGGGGGAGAAATTGTTGAAACTGCTGGTATTAAAGATGCTCATAGGACAGGTAGAGGAATTATTAAAGTTCGGGGTATTGCGAAAGTAGAAACTATTATTTTAAAAGACAAGAAAAGACGCAAAGAAAGAACTGCCATTATAGTTACAGAATTACCTTATCAAGTTAATAAAGCTGGTTGGATTGAAAAAGTTGCTGACTTAGTCAATCAAGGAAGACTTGAAGGTATTGCAGATATTAGAGACGAGAGCGATCGCAATGGGATGAGAGTTGTGATCGAAATTAAACGGGACAGTAATGCTCAAGAAGTACTGCAAAAACTATATCGTCAGACGGCTCTTGAAAGTAACTTTGGAGCGATTATGTTAGCTTTGGTAGAAAATAAACCAATTCAGCTATCTTTACGGCAATTTCTCGAATATTTCCTAGAATTTCGGGAACAAACTCTCAGAAAGCAATATGGCAATGAATTAGAAGAGGCTCAAGAGCGATTACACTTAGTTTCAGGATTATTAATTGCTCTCAACAATATCGATCTAGTAATTGATATTTTACGCCATGCTCCTGATGGTACAACTGCTAAATATCGTATGGAAGAAGAATTAGGCATTACCCAAGCTCAGGGAGATTCTATCTTAGCAATGCCGATGCGGAGACTGACAGGTTTAGAAAAACAAAAATTAATCACAGAGCAAGAAGAATTAGAACAACGCATCCATTATTTAGAAACTGTACTAAACAATCGCCATGAATTGATGAAAGCTCTCAAAAAAGAGTTACGCTCCCTCAAACGCAAGTATGGAGACGAAAGACGCACCAGAATTGTCACCAAAGTAGTAGCAGCTAAAACAAAGCCTACCAGTAAGATTGCTGAAGATAAAAGCAGCAAAAGTGTTAAGAAAGCTCTAAAATCTGAAAAATTACAACCGTCCGTTTTTCATCAAGAGAGACATCCTTTTGGGACTATTGCGATCTCAGACACAAATTCTATCTACTGGCAAAATCCTGATTCTGATACTCAAATTGTTGCTTCTAATAGCCAAGAAAACTTTGTCATTGAAAGAAAAACTATTGGTGAACAGGAAAAGATAATTTTTGTCACTGATATGGGGAAAGCTTATCCTATACCTATTGACCATATTCCCAATTACCTAGAAAGCCAAAATACCAATACTCTTGATTTATTATCTCAAGCTGCCAAAAGAGATGTTAAACAAACTGTAGCTCACTTTTTCCCTCCTGAAACAGACAAGTCTTTGGATTTGGTATTACTAACAGAAAAAGGCATTATTAAACGTCTTCCTATCTCAGAATTAGATGCTATTGGCAATCGAGGATTAGTTTTGATTAAGCTCAAAGAACAAGACCGCCTCAAGTATGTCACTATTACCTCTGAAGAACAAGAAATTGCGATCGCAACTTCTGGAGGTAGAATTTTACGTTTACCAGTTAATGATGCACAAATACCGATAATGGGGAGAAATGCTCAGGGGAATCAATGTTTAAGACTACGCTACGGTGAAACATTGGTAGGTTGTGTCAGTGCCAAAAATCAAAATAATTTATTACTGGTTTCTCAGTTAGGTTATGCAAAGAGTCTTCCTCTCAATACTTTGAGAATGTCTCGCAGAGGAGAGATTGGTACTCAAGCAATTCAATTTAGCAGTAAGCAAGATAATCTAGTAAGAATGCTATTAGCAAAGCCCACATCAAATATCTTGTTAACTACAAGCACAGGAAATAAACTGATAGTACCTGTTAATGATATACCTGTAGAGCCAAAAGATAGTCAGGGTAATAAGTTAGGAAAGCTGAAATCACCAGAAACTGTTGTTAGTGTTAATTTCAACTGTTAGATTTTGCTAATCCTAAACTATTTGTAGAATGGCTAGTAACTATAAGTTCATCTTTTTAGCTCCTGGAGACCCTCGGCTCTGCCGATGGGAGGAAACGAGGTAAATTAAAGACCCTCGATGGGAAGGGTTATTTGCAAATATACTCGTAATATGAAATAATTAGCTAATGTTAGCAAGTCGCGGAGACTTCTAAATTGTGGGTGAGACTCCCTGTAACTGGACACTCTAGTTAAAAGGTAGGTTGGGGAAATCTCAATCTCGGTGCTAGACACTCTAGACCTAGCCTTTACAAGTAAAGCTTTTAGAAATAGCGAAACAAAACTGATAAACATAGCTAACAATAACTAAAAATTAAAAGTATGCTCAGACCCACCTCTCTTAATCTCTCCTGAAAGGAGAGAACATATGGTCTTCCCCTGTAGGGGAAGGTTGGAAGGGGTGGGCGAGAGAGTAGCGTGTGTTTGGCGTACCGTGGGTGCTGGCTGTGCTGCCAGGCTCGTACAAAACGGTTTTCCGTAAGTGCCTCCCAGAATCCCCGACTTAGAGTGGCGGGAGCCGTCAAACTAGTCCTGTAATTGTTATACTAAACAATATGACTTTGCTAGTCTTTTCTAGTAGTTAAGTTTAAGGGCGCGTGGCTCAGTGGATAGAGCAACAGATTCCGGTTCTGTAGGTCACAGGTTCAAATCCTGTCGCGCTCGTAAGCTAAAATCAAGACATAGAGAGGGTTCTAGATTTTCTAGAATCTTTTCTTTTTTAGAGTTATAAACGTCTGCGACCAATCTACGACCATTTGTATTACTTAAATACTTTGCCAGGATATACATATTCTTAAAAAAAATAGCATGAAGTTTGCTTGTTTATATTGGATTGTAGAGATTTTCCAGTAGAAATGAATGTAAATTTGGTCGTGCGACCACAAATATAGGTGTAATATGACCGTGATAGAGGTCACAATCCAAGCTGTTACTCTCCTATTAGATTTGGTACAGATAAAAAACCTCTATAGATCAAGCTGTCGATCAGATCAATGACTTGATTAATAAAACAATTGATGGGGCAAATATTCCTGAATCTGACATCCTAAAAAAACTAGGTAGTAAATTGACTGAAGAAGACATAGACAAGATGTTAATCACTCAGGGAGCCTCTGCTGAGGATGTAGCCAATATGCCCTTAAACCAAAAGAGACAAAAACCCGCTTTTCTCACAAAGAAGGCGATCACCATAAACAGAAGCCTTACCAAGTCTAGCTTTGACCCTGATGTTCGCTTTTCTCGTCAAACGACAGTGTGTTGTTGGAGTTCCAGTCTGCATCAGAATCAATTAGAGGTTGAACAAAAAGCAATTTATTCTGCATAAAATAAGATCAAATATATTCATTTGCTCGATAAATATTCCCAAAGTGATAGGTATCAAATAAGATATTATTTAAGGATCAAAGCAATTTTAATTTATCTATTTAATGACTCTAACTTCAACAGATTGTATCGCTAATCAACTAAAGTTTGGAACAATCAAAGGAAGAAAAGTTATAGCTGATTTCAGTGGAGTGATAATCACATTAGATGCAGGAATTGTCTTGCTGGCAGAATTAGATAAAAAGTTAGAAATTACCTCTCGTTTTGCAGAATGTTTTCGAGATTATCGAGATTTATCTTATGTGAATTATTCAGTTCATCAATTACTGGCGCAAAGAGTTTATGGCATTGTTTTAGGCTACGAAGATGTTAATGACCATGATAAATTACGCTATGATCCAGCCTTAGCAATCAGGGCAATCGCACCTAATTTCTTCAATCCATACATGACAAGCCTTTAAGTAATCGGTTAGTAAAATTATAAAAATTGGAAACTCTTGCTAGATAAGTATTCTAAGATTTTAATGCGAATGACGTGACTAATATTTTCTCAGATAAAACAATATCTGAATTGGGTTTAATATCTGATAACTTAATTGAATTACCTAAACTAATATTTACATTCTTTTTATCAATAATGGAATTAGAAATACTGATATCAAAAACTTGAGCCTGCTTTGTTTCTTGAGAATCAGTATTTTTTATAACTACACAATCTCCAACTAGATTTTTAATTTCATCATTAGATAATTTATCAAGTTCAGGACTAGCAATACTAACAATAACTCCAAACTTATCGTGTTCAAACCAGTCTTGTATTTTATAGAGTTTTTCACTTACGATTGATACACTATTAAATCTAGAACTGTTAGGATGAGTAATGATGTAAGACATTGCTGACCACATTAACCTAAAGTTGAAAAGTATATGGGTTAATTTTTGCATTGCTATCTACCGATGTTCAATATGGAGTGTAGGTTTTAGTTGACGAACTTTTATATCTGCTTTGTATAACCTAGTAATGCCATTCCTAAGTAAAGTATATCTCTCAGTAGAGGAAAGAGAGGGAGCAAACCTAGCTGCTCTTATGCTAGCTTGGGCTTCTTCTAAAGGTATTTCTGATTGAGTTTTACCTGCTAATGCTGCTTCTCTATGTCCTACTAACTCATGAGCAATAGAGCTTTTCCAGGTCAGCCTTGTATTAGCTGTAAGAGTATTATTCCCTCTAGGATTAACTGCTGGCATAATATCACTACCAATTTGAAGTACATCCCACCCAGGATTATAACCATTGTTTAATTCCAAAGTATCAACCCATCTAATCACACCGAAGTTAGAAGGTGCGCCTGATTCAATCAATTTTATATATTCTAATATTTGATCCTTCTGGGAATCAGTAAGAGGTAATTATCCCCTCAATCCTCCTGTATCAACTTGATATTTATCTTTCACTGGATAACAGTATTTCTATGAAACAAAAATGACTACATCATTATGGGAATATCTATCTCATTATGAGCAGCCAAGTAATTATTACAGATCATTTCTGTTGATGTTCCCGCCAGTGCTGCCACTGTTGCAGGGTCGTATCCTAGTCTGATCAACCTAGTTATTCCGCTATGACATGAAAGCTTTAAAAAAGGTGAGTAATACCGTTTCTCAAAAGTCATAAGAGACTGAGTAGAGGATAAGGCAAAAGGCAACAGCTCATCTGGCAATAGATAAAACAAGGGTTTGGAAGCCATTTTATCTCCAAGGTCTTAAAGTTATGAAACGCATACAAAGTATTGAAAGCTGGCGGGGTTGTCACCCCGCCAGCTTTCAAGCACTTCTGTCAGGCAGTCAGAGATATGAATCAAACATCAACAATTTGAAAATCTGTGGCTGATAAATCATTGGGAGAACCGATTAATTGGGCAAATAAGCCTCCACTTCCAAAACCAGGTACAGCGTTATTTTCGTTGTAATATAAGTTTCCATTGCTGGAATTATAGACAATTTCTGCACTACTATTATCAGCTAAACTATTGCTCGTAACTACTGCAAAGTCTGCATTTCGTAATCGACCATTAGAAGTATTGTCTAAAGCGGTGAAAGTATCTTTTGATAAGCGAATTTTGTCGTTTCCTACAACAAAATCCAAAATACGATCTACTCCTAAATCAGAGCTATTGAAAATCCTACCTGTATCAAAGACAAATATATCATTAGCAGCTCCGCCATTTAAAACATCATTAGCAGCTCCGCCATTTAAAACATCACTTCCCCTTTGACCACGGAGTGTATCTCTTCCTCCACCACCGATGAGAGTATCGTTAGCATCTCCGCCATTTAAAACATCACTTCCCCTTTGACCACGGAGTGTATCTCTTCCTCCACCACCGATGAGAGTATCATTAGCATCTCCGCCATTTAAAACATCACTTCCCCCTTGACCACGGAGTGTATCTCTTCCTCCATCACCGATTAGAGTATCATCCCCTTCTCCACCATCAAGAAGCTGATCTGAACCACTACCTTGTAAAAAGTCGTTACCACCTTCGCCATAAAAATCTGCATCAAATAGAGGATCAGTACCATTGCCACCATCCCCCAACATAAAATCATTGGCAGATGTTCCACGGTAAACCTCAATGGTGCTTCGATCTACAATATCTAAATTGCCAAAGGCATCTTGCCAACGACCATTCGGACCTTGTCCTGAATTGAATGCCAAATCTACTATTATCCCTGTAGTACCATTATCGGCAAAATCTACAGTATCAGTACCATTTCCCCCTATAAAACTATCTATTCCATTTCCCCCTATTAAAGTGTCATTACCAGTGTCACCATTTAAAGTGTCATTACCAGTGTCACCATTTAAAATGTCGTAACCAGTACCACCATTTAAAGTGTCATTACCAGTGCCACCATTTAAAATGTCGTTACGAGCTTCACCATTTAAAGTGTCATTACCAGTGCCACCATTTAAAGTGTCGTTACCAAGACCACCAAATAAACGGTCATTACCAGCTTCACCATTTAAAAAGTCATTACCACCTTCACCAAATAAACGGTCGTTATCCTCTCCACCAAATAAACGGTCGCTACCTTTTCCACCGGATAAAGTATCGTCACCACTTTGACCAAATAAATCGTCGTTACCACTCAAACCAGATAAAAAGTCATTACCAGCATCTAGGGTTACAGTACCACCAAATATACTATCAATTTCCACCCGATCCCTACCAGATATGGTCAAACCAGGTGATGGAGGACCACTAAGATCAGTATCTATATATATAGAACCTGTGAGATTATTTAGATCTGATAATTGAAATTCAGGTCCAACAGGTCCATTGGGGGCATTCTGATAGTAAAAATTCCCTGTCAGTAATTCATTATATAGTCTGTAAGAGTATCTATGATCATCTACGAAAGGAATCGTTGAACCTGGTTGATTAAAATTGGTCAAATTTAAATCATCCCAATTAACGTATAAATCTAAGTCCCCATTTGGATCGTCGTAACCCAAACTGCTGGTAGTATGAAAGCTAATTACTCGATTTGCGTCTGTCTCATCTAAACGTTTAGTGAGATCACTCCCATAGCCCACGCCAGTTGAGGGTGGTGTTCCAACAATTAGTGACAAGTCAGAATCAACAATACTATCGATAAGAGAAGTATCAGACTCATAACCAGGTCCTGCTGGATCTAAACCAATAATAGTATCGATTTGTGCGTCTCCTGGAGTAAATTCTTGGTAGAAATACCCTGCAACACCACTAACTTGCGCTCCTAAACTATGACCAATAAGCTCGGTTGTATTGGGGTTAACCCCTATTTGTATTAAATAATTAGCTAAGTTTTCGCCCACTCTAAGTGTAGCTTCCCTAGCATCCCAATAATTAAAATCTGGTCCTACAGGACTAGTAACAAGATCAACAGCATCAAAATTTCGATAAGCATCAATCCAATTAACTGCGATGATATTGGCATTAGGATACAGAGCCTTCAGATTGTCTCCCATCTCTCTTACCCATGCAACTTCCGGAACTAATGTTGTTACAACAGGACCTAATATACCATCAAAGGCATTTCCATCAGCATTTTCAATAAAACCGTGAGTAATTACATAAGTAGGTTGTTCGGGATTAAAAGACCCATTTAAGTGGTAAACTTCAACACCAGACCCAATATTTTCAATTTGATTGTTGATCATTGATATTACTTTTTTTTAAAGGTAGTTACAACACAAAATAAATAGCAGGGCAACAATAGTTTATTGACTATAAACCTTTATATATTTTTTTGATTTGACATTAAATTGCCAGAATCTAGTGAACAAAAATGAAATCAATTAAAGTTTACATTCTATGTGCATTTATTTCATTACTATTTATATCATCATAAATTTAAACAAATCAAGTTTATAGCTATAAAAAAATAACTATAAAAACACTAAAATATTCGAGCTTAATTATCTTATTAGTAAGAATAATAAAATATATAAATAAAATTTATTGCTTTCTTGCTCATTTCTTCTAGTTCATCAACAAGCGCGATCGCTTCTAGAGTATTACCAGCAACCAGCAACTGTCTTAATTGTGCGAGTTCTTCCATTGTTTCACTACCTGAGAACTCTATACTTACGATTTTTTGGAGTTTATACCATCTAGAGTAATTCTATTTTATTAGCAGTTAATGGTAATCATAATGCGATCGCTTTTCAGTGATTTTAAATATTGCGATCGCGTTATTGATTAATAATAGAATTAGAGATGCTAAAATAAAAAACTTTAGCCCACTTCTTTTCATGAGAAGTAGAATCTAAAATAGCTAGGCGATCGCCAACTAGATTTTTAATTTCATCTCATCTAAGGAACAACAAGGGTTGAAAGAAAAATCGGTTAAATGTTCTAGACCAACAGATTGTAATAAATTAAGCCAATCTTCCCGTAACTTAGGATTTTGAGGCTCAGTTTGTAAGCTTTCTGCAAGAGTTGTTAGAGTGTCATACCAAATTTTTTCTCTTTTATATAAAATTAATTTTTCTTCCGAATTTGCTGTTGTTAACTGGCTCTTAAAAACTGAAATTTTTACCCGTTTCACTGAACCATTAACATAAACGAATCTATCTGGATTCTGTCGATCGCAGTATATTAAAAAATACCAATCATAATCTTGATTAATTTCCAACGCAACTGTAGATGGAAGAGAAAGACTGATAATCCCTGGTGATATATCTTTTCCTGAAAATCTATTTTTATAGACAAAATTACCTTGATTATCTTTGAGGACTAATTCTGCTGAATGTTTGGCGGTGAGGGTGTAGGGGACATAAAACCAGAATGTAGGAGCAGGACTTACAGTCAAAGCTACAGGGGTATCTGGAATTAAAGCGGTCAGATTGCTAGTGATTGTTGAAGCTCGACATTCACCCCGACTAGCACCACCTGCGGTACGTTTAGGTCTTCCATCTTCAGAAAAGTCTGGAGATTGGTGATGAGAAAGTTCCCAAGAAATAGACTCCGCTCGTAGCTCCCGCGAAGAATTAATCATCAAACTGAAACAGACTAGAATAAGTATCCAGGGTCTTATTTTGGTTTGAGAACGTAATCTTAACATAGTTAATTTGTCGGAATTAGATACTCATTTGCCAGATTAATTTAGGTATTTCGTTCATAAAGTTTAATGATTCCGACTGTAGTCAACACAGCTACAACAGAAGGAACAAGGGGAAACCAACCCCCTTGAAGCAAAAAAACAAAACAAATACCATAGAGACTTAATAAGAAAGGAATACCAGCTAAAATAATGCGGAAAGGAGTTCGCAGATAGACAATCAACATTCCGACCGCCAGAGTCCAACTCCAAATCCAGATATTTTCACCCCATCCAGGTAAAGACCAGAGAAGAGGACGTTTGTCTATAACTGCACTCAGAATTTGACCAACCATATGTGCCTGAATGAACAACCCAGGCATTTCTTGAGAGTCACCAGTCATACTGTAAGGTATAGGAAAATAGTCTTTAAAACTGCGGGCTATAGTACCAATAAGAATAATGCGGTTGTTCACTAGTTCTGGTAGTTCCGAGTCAAGGGAATTATTGAGGATTTCAGTTAGATTGACTTGCTGTGCTATCTCCTTTGTAGAACGATAATTAAGTAGTATTTGAAAACCCCTTGCATCGATTTGACGATAGCCTCCTGTATTTGGTTGCAACTTTTTGAAGATTACATCACCTATTTGAAGCTCTCCATCAGGAGTTTTTTCCATAAAGATATTTTGAGATGCTAGATAAAGTTGCGCTACTCGTAAGCTGAAAGAAATATCTGTTTGACATAGGGAGTCATTAGCTACTGCCATCCCTAAAAGTTGACGACGGATCACTCCATCTGAATCTACAGGCATATTACTAAAGCTCAAACGCTCCTTGGGTATTTCAGGGGGAGGACTTATACCTTGATAATCATAACTATTACCTACTTCACAAACAGCGACAAAGTTTTCTTTCTCCTGTAAGTAGGTTTTTAATTCAGATTGATTTTTAGCTACAGAAAAATCACGATAGATATCTAAACCAATTACCTGGGGTTGATATGGCTCTATCTTAGTTAATAGCTGTTCTAAGGCAGAATCTGATAAAGAAGAACTGCGTCTTTCTTCAGAGTTTTGTTTTTGGATATCTTGTTCTGTAATGGTAACTAGTAAAAGACGAGGAGCTACTCCTTCATCAGGTCGCAGTCCCATCATTGTGTCGAAAGCTCTCAATTCTATAGGCTGTAATATACCTAGCTGTCTGATACCGATTACTAAAGCTGTTGCTACTATACTGCTAACTAAGGGAATAGGAGAAAATATCTTTTTCCTGGTCAAAGAGCGACCGCTCTCTGGAGAACTAGACAAATCTTGCCAAGTGGGAGCAATCGCTGCTGGATTTTGGAAGATTACTGGTAGCCAAGTGGCATAAGGATATTTAGTTTCTAGTTTTTGTAATCTTTCTCTAGCTGTACGAACTGCATTGTAAAGAGATACTCCTCCCGCAAAGGCACTCAGAAAATATCTTAAAAATGTCTGGGCTACTACATCTGGCACTGGTTCTCGCATCACTACTATTTGACCCAGTTGTAAATCCGCTAATTCTCTGGCTAAACCTAAACCATCACAAGAGTTAAAGATCGCCAAGCGCAAACCATTATTAATTGCTTTTTTCAGCGCGTATTTGAGTTGTTCTAAACTTAAAATCTCAGTTTGATTGAGCCAAATTTGCTCTTGTTGTTGACTGGAACTATGACCCGCAAAAAACAGGATATCCCAACCTGTTTCCCACAGTTGATCGTTTAATTCTTCTAGTTGTGGCTCGATTAAAAATTTGATTTCCGCTCTTTGGGATAATTGTTCTAAATAAGCGCGGTCTTGCTCTAAATCTAGTCCCTGGGTCGAGCCTAAAATCGCTAATATTTTTACTTGATGGTTAGTTTTAGCAACAGGTAATTGTTCAGCTTTGTGATATTCGCAGCTACTTAAAGCTATTTCTGCATGAGGATAATGGTCAAAAAAATCCCAGAGATGCCAAGGAAGTTGTTGTAGTTGTTGATTACTAGTTTGAATTAAAATTTCTATTTCATCGTGATGGTGCAAATTTCTCTGAAGACAATCTCGAATCTTTTGCCATTGCTCAGTTCCTTGATTGAGCCAGTTATTCAGGAGATAGCTTAATTGTGAACCTAGTTGAAGACAAGAAATATTAGTTATTTGTCCTGGTTTTGCCTTGATCCGCGATTGAGGAATTACCATCTGACGATAGGCTAGCTGCCAATTTTGCCAAGTTAACCATAAATCTACTGCTGGCGGTAGCCTACCTGAAACTTGAGTTTCAATCTCTGTTCCGCTTCTATCGGAGCTTATTTGTAAGATCGCAGGAAAACCTTGTTCAAAACTGCCCTCCAGTAAAGTTAACAGCGATCGCTTTTTCATATTTGGAAATTTTCGGTGAAGCTAATTGCGTCTAAAGTGAGTGTAACACTGAATCTTTCCCCAGGCTCACCACTGAAAAATAATTGAATACAATTATCTGCGGATCTAGCTTTTACCAGTAATTCAGGTATCAAAGTATTAGTCTCATCTAACACTTTTAGCTCCAAATTAGCTGGCAAGTAAATTTGTTCGCCTCCAGGATACACTTGAAGGAGAATATCTATTTCGCCTTCTCCTGCGGAAGTGCAAGTAACCACTAGAGCTACTACATTATTTCCGAGTCTTACTCCCAAGTCAATTAGTTTACCTCTTCTGACTCTAATAGGAAGAATCGAAGCATCAGTTTCTTCTGTCTGCTCTTCTGCTATTCCTCGGAAAGCGAGATTACTGGCTAAACCACTCTTACCAAACAAGGATGGGAGACTAAGCCAACCAGGTTCAAATATTTTTGACCACCATCTACCTAGATTTACGGTTATTTGGGGTTCAGTTTTTGTTACTTCAATAGCTATAGGCTCAGAAATCTTTTTTAGTAGTAATTCGAGAGATTGCAGTTTTGTTAGTGGTATTTGCTGTGACTCAGATGAACTAGCAACGGCTGGTAAAAAGCCGATTAGTTGTACTCGATCCAGGTTTTCTACAAATTGTACTGCTACATAACCAATTCTCTCTTCTGTTGCTTGTGGCGGGATAGTTAAGTAGCTCTGTTGTGGTAAAACAGGACGACATTCTAATCTGCCAATATTGGGAATAAATAAATCAGCAGTATCACTAATTGATTGTAATCCTGGTTGCCAGCTATCGCTATTGTGGAGATCGCTTTCTATTTGTAGCCATCTGAGATAGTTATGGACAGCATAGACAGCTAAGGTATTTAGATAAACTTGTTTTCCTTTTTGGGTTGTTGTTTGTTGGGCTGCAAAATGTTGAGCCTTAGCATGAGCTTCTCTATCAAGAGAAATAGTTATTGGTGTTATTTGGGCATTGTTCATTGTTCTAGTTCTGGTTGATATCCTAAATCTTTTGCTGCTTTTTGTAAAAGGGGTTTACATTTTCCATACCAATGATTTGTTAATTTTGCGTGAGGTATATTTAATTTCTGTGCTAGGACGCGAAAAGTATCAGCAGGGTCTTGAAGATAGCGTTTTTCTGCCAGGAATTGACAATTACAATGAGGATAATCATTAGGATAACAACAAGACAGTCTTTTTTTCGGGTCTTGTTGAATGTAATCTTCTAGAGCTAAAGCTATATTTTGGATTCTCTCTTGTTGGAGGTTTTCAATATAGCCATCAAGACCATTTAAAGTAGGTGTTTTAAGATTTGTTGCTGACAAATTTTCTAACAAAGATATGTACTCCTCATTGTTCCCAATTGCTGCATCTAAACTTAAAGGTTTCTGAGTTTTTGCTAAATATAAATCCTTAATTCGCCAATAAAGATAGCCATTGATCCAATTGACCAGGCTTTTTTCTAGTGATTCAGAACGAGGGACAAACTTTATACATATATTCCCGCTTACCCATTCCCAAGTTTGGTTTAGTGCTTCTAGATAATATGGGTGGTTTGATTTTTTGATTCCTGGTAATTTTTGCAATTTTATGAGCAAGCGGTGCATGGCTATACGCCATTGAACGCTTCCTTTGGGGTGTTTACAAGCTGCTTCAATTAGTTGTTTGAGTTGTTCATCCATCAGGTGTCGGAAAAAAATATCTTAATTCTAAATCCGTCTTCGCTATTTATTTTGCTCTATTGTGGTGGACTTTCTTTCCCAATTTAAGGCAAAAGTTTAACGAAAAAACTTCTTTCTGTAGAGTCTTCGTGAAGTTTTGTAAAGTTTTTAGCTTAAACTACCAAACTTTTTGAATCAAGGGCTGAACGGTTATTAGATACAAAGACAGTGGTTAAAACTCAATGGAATTAATTTTTGATAAGTTTTATTTCCTAGGAGACAGCCTTTCTGATACTGGTAACTCCTTGAACTTGACTAATGGCTTTATTCCCAATGCTCCTTCCTACGAGCCTGGGCGTTTTTCCAACGGAAATATTTGGGTGGATAATTTAGCTGAAGAATTTGACCTAAATATAAGTCTCTTTACCGACACCGACATTGACCCTGACAATGATGGGGTCAACTTTGCTATTGGCGGTGCCACATCAGGAGCAACCAATTTTAATCCTGATCTTCCTGCTGGTTTAACACAACAAATAGATGCACTAGAATTCTTAATACAGAATCAAAGTAGTGAAGAAGTTGTGGATGACGATCTCTTCTTTTTATGGATTGGTGCTAACGACTACTTTAATTTTATTGAAGACGATCCAACTACTCCAGATATTATAGAAACTAACTTTCCTGATACA
>JASJCP010000169.1 GCA_030065935.1 Xenococcaceae cyanobacterium MO_167.B27 | reverse complement strand
TTTTAAACTCTGTAAATTATCGGGATCGCCATGAACCGCCCAATAAGCTACCGTGGGATATGATATTTCTAAAAACTTACTTATTTCTTGATAAGTTTTTCCATCATTCATCAATAATAAAATCAGAATTCTCTCTCTTATATAGGGATTATCACTTTCTTTTAAGGTTTTAATTAGTCTTTTTTTTTGCTCTGGAGAAAGATGATTTTTAGCTGGCATTTCTCTTGGTGGTGCCGAAGGCAACCGCTAGTCTTCGACGCTCTTCGAGTACGCGGGTCGCTAATTTTTCTTGTCTTGATATTATACAATCTAGCTGCGTAGCAGCTTATCCCCCTTTGTGAGGTACAGCTTAATACCCTGGTTTTTATTGATTGTTAATAGATGAAAAGTTGATTGATTTCTATATTATGCAAGCTAATTGAACATTAAAAATTTAATTGATAAATGTTAAATGTTAAATGTTTTAAGTTTTTGCTTCCCTTAGCACTGTTACTTACAGGTTGTCAGACGAAACAACCTGTAATTAATATTATCCGTGACCTAGAATATGCCACCTATCAACATCAAGGAGAAACCAAACAGTTATTATTAGATTTATACTTACCAGTAGTCGAAGGTAGTCAACAACCCCAACCACTACTAATTTATATACATGGCGGTGGCTGGTTAGAATTTAGTAAAGAAATATGTCCAGGGGAAATTGTAGCCAAAAAAGGATACGCGATCGCCTGTATTAATTATCGTTATAGCACAGAAGCGATTTTCCCTGCTCAAATTCATGATGCTAAAGCTGCGGTGCGTTGGTTGAGAGCTAATGCAACACAATATAACTTAGACCCTAGTAAATTCGGTGCTTGGGGTGCATCCGCAGGAGGACATCTAAGCCTTTTACTGGGAACTTCTGGGGGAGTGGCTGAACTGGAAGGAAACCAAGGTAATTTAGATGTATCTAGTGAAGTTCAAGCAGTATGTAATTGGTTTGCACCTACAGATTTTACTCAAGTACCTCCCGCATTTAGTGAACCTTTTAACCCAGAAATTCCCCAAAAATATCGTGGTGTTCCCTGGTTGCTCTATACCAAAGTAACCTACAAATTATTAGGTGGGGCAGTAGCAGAAAATCTGGAATTAGCAGCATTAGCTAATCCTATTACTTACATAGATAGTAAAGACCCTCCTGTTTTAGTAGTTCACGGAGAGTTAGATAAAATTGTCCCCATTAGCCAAAGTGAAATTTTAGTCGAAGCCTTAGAAGACAAAGGAGTACCTGTTACTTTTGTTCGCAAATCAGACATGACCCATTCTTATCGTGGTGCTAACAAAGAAAGATTTAGCCCCGAATTAATCGGTATGGCATTAGCGTTTTTTGAAGAAAACTTATAATTAGTCGGTGCATCGATAAATTATATAGTAGTGATAGGGAATAGGGGATTGGTGATTGGGGATTGGGTCTCCAGGTCAGAGGTCAGAGGTCAGAGGTCAGAGGGTCAGAGGGTCAGAGGGTTTGATTGTTATTACTTATTACTTATTACTTATTACTTATTACTTATTGTATTGGTATAACTGTTATCAAAACTAGAGAAGAGTCCTCTTGATAGGACTTTTCTGTAAAGCGCCAAGAAATTTATTTCTTGGTGATTTATCGAAGTTATCATTTTTGGAATTGGTATAAAAAAATTCATGAACTCAGACATCCCTTTAGGCTCAGTAATTCAAGGTTCGCTAACTAAAGGATTAGAAGTTAGACTGCATCCTGATATTTCCGTAGAAGATATGCGAGTAGGCAAGTTTTTAGTAGTTCAAGGTAGAAGATCCCGCTTTTTTTGTCTGCTTACAGATGTAGCTTTAGGAGCATCCAGCGATCGCATTTTAGCTAATCCTCCAGCTATAGAAGACACTTTTTTACAAGATGTTCTGGCAGGAAGTGGTACTTATGGCACAATTGAGCTTGCACCAATGTTAATGTTTACTCCTACTGCAACAGAAGATGAAAGGAAAGAAAGACTTTCACCAGAAGCAATCAATAATAAGTTAGCTGCTTTAAGGGTCGAAACTAGTACAGAATTAGAGCTATTACCAGTAAAAACTATTCCTTCTCACTTTAGTCAAGTTTATGAAGCCACAGAATGGGATTTTCGCTCAGTGTTCGGTTGGGAAGATGACCCCCATCACCGCAATTTTTCTATCGGTCAACCTCTAGATATGGAAGTTCCCATCTGCATTGATTTAGACCGCTTTGTAGAGAGAAGTAACGGGATTTTCGGAAAATCGGGAACTGGTAAGTCTTTTCTCACTCGCTTGTTAATTTCTGGGATTATTCGCAAAGAAGCAGCCGTAAATCTGATGTTTGATATGCACTCAGAATATGGTTGGGAAGCGATGAAGGAAGGAAAACAAGTCAGTACAGTTAAGGGGTTACGACAGCTATTCCCTGGACAGGTCGAAATCTACACCCTCGATCCTGAATCTACTAAAAGACGGGGAGTTAGAGATGCTCAAGAGATGTATCTTAGTTATGACCAAATTGAAATAGAAGATTTAAAGTTAGTAGCAAAAGAATTGGGTCTTTCTGATGCTGCTATTGATAATGCCAATATTCTCTGTAATGAATATGGAAAATCTTGGATTATACGGTTACTGAATATGACCAATGAAGATATCAAGATTTTTTGTGAAGAGAAACAGGGACATCAAGGGTCAATTATGGCATTGCAACGTAAATTGTTGCGTATGGAAAGTTTAAAATATATTCGTTCTGCTTGTCCTCATAATTATATCGAGCAGATTTTACACTCTTTGGATGCAGGAAAGCACGTCATTATCGAGTTTGGTTCTCAATCTAATATGCTTTCTTATATGTTAGCGACTAATATGATCACGCGACGCATTCACGCTAGCTACGTCAAAAAAGCTGACAAATTTTTACAAACTAAAAATCCTTTAGACCGTCCTCAACAATTAGTGATTACTATTGAAGAGGCCCATCGTTTCCTAGATTCTAGTATTGTTCATCAAACTATCTTTGGCACAATCGCCCGAGAGATGCGAAAATATTTTGTAACTCTACTGGTAGTAGATCAGCGTCCTTCAGGAATTGATAACGAGGTAATGTCTCAAATTGGCACAAGGATCACTTGTCTGTTAAATGATGAAAAAGATATTGATGCTATCTTTACAGGTGTTTCTGGGGCGACTGGTTTGCGGTCTGTTTTAGCTAAATTAGACTCCAAACAACAGGCTTTAGTTTTAGGTCATGCTGTACCAATGCCAGTAGTAGTTAGAACTCGCTCCTATGATACTCAATTTTACAGCGAGCTTGGCTGTTGCGATTGGCAAGAGGAGACAGACGAGGTAGTATTTACTGCTGCGGAAATAGCAAAAGCAGATTTAGGGTTTTAAAATATTGATGGCATAAGTTGTTAATTTTAACGTGAGGCAAGATCGTTACATCAATAATAAATGTTTAACTAAAAGCTAAAACTGAAGTGGGTTGTGGTTGAGAATTAACAGAATCAGAAGCTAATTTATCGATAATTTTAGTTACTCGCTCCTCCTTAATTGGTTTCATCATAAAATCATTAGCACCAACTAGTTTGGCTCTCATGCGATCGCTTATAGACTTATTATCTGATAGCATAATAATAGGTATTTGATTAAATTTATTGACTCTTTTAATTTGAGAGCATAATTCATAACCGTTCACTACAGGCATTGCGATATTAATAAAAATTACATCAGGAGTATGTTCAATTAAACTAGGAATTACTTGAAACTCATCTTTAATTGCCACTAATCTACCACCAGATTTAATAACAATTTTGTTCATCATCTGATGTACTTCCTTGCTATCATCAATGCAAGCAACAGTTAGTTGTGGGCTTGATGTTCCAGTTCTCAAAACCTGAGAACTGTATTGTTTAGGAGTTACATTATTAGCTACATCTGGGATTTCTATCAGCTTGACTATTCCTTGTTTAAGATAAGGAGCTAGAGATAAACCAACTTTGATAGCATCCTTATTTAACCTTAAACTTAAATCTCGCAAACTCAATTTACCATTAAATAGATTCATCAAGTTTCCATAAGTTTTCAGATCAACTTTCTGTTGTAGTTGCTTATCGTCTAATACTTTAGGAGCATGATTAAAAGATATATTTTGTAATCCTGCTTTCCCTAAAAATGATAGATACTTTTGACTAATCTTGATAATTTTTTGACAATCAATCATTACTAAAGAAGGTTTAAAGCCACAACTTAATATGTTGGAGGGACTATTTGGCTGAAGAACATATTTTACCCCTTTGCTTCGGTGTTCTTGTAAAATATCGAAAAAGTTATCTTTAATTCTAGTTTCTATAATTGATTTAATACAATCTTTACTAATCAGCTTTCTATTAGCAAGGGAATATAAAGTTTGATATTGAGGACATTCGTAGTAATGTTTAGTATCTACAAAAAGTTCCTCGGAATTAATCTCTGGACAAAATTTAATTAAACACCTCAGCCAAGAACGATTATAATGGCTACCCCCCTTTATCCAAATTAATTTACCAAGCAAAAAGTATAATTTCCATTCAATATTTTTGGAAGATTGAACTAATACTTTACCAGTAAAATTACTTGTTTCAGCACTTAATAAATCGAAAAGTGAGTTAGTTGATATCATTGATTTTCCTATAACAAATAGCAAATATTATGGTTGAGTAGTATCTTAGCTATCTTAATTGAAGATTTTTATTGGATTTTTGGCTAAATTTATTAAGTCAATATATTAAATCCACAATCGTTTAACCCCCAAAATACTACTTATTATTAATAGATTATACTGTAGATATATCAAGATATCTCCATAGTAAAACTATTAGTTTAGTCATAGCTATATCTTACGTAGTATTTTATACTGCGTAAAATTACTTCTCGATATTATTGTTATACCTTTTGCATGATAAAAGGGGTAACTAATAGGTTACACTCATAGGCTAGCTGTTTTGCTTCTTAAGCAACAATGGAACAAATACTGAATTTTAGGTCTAATTTTTTACGCCAAAAGTAGATTGAATCGATACAATATTGCTGCTATCCCTAATCCATTTAGGAAATTTCCGTGAATAATTCCAGTTTTGAGCGATTTCAACCAATTGCATTTCTCAGTACCAATACTCAAGAAATCCCAATTATTCGGTCTCTATCGCAAAATTTACCAGTTACTATCTGGCTACCAAATAGTACCAAAAGCTTGGAAAATCAAGAATTAGCCCGAGATAACCTGAAATATTACAACGATTCTCTATCAGAACATTTAACTAATATTTGGCGAAAATACCGAGCTTTTGTATTTTGTTTAGCTACTGGTGCGGTAATTAGGTTAATTGCACCCTTGTTGAAAGGGAAAGATTGTGATCCTGCGGTTATAGTGATTGATAGAGCAGGAAAATTTGTGATTAGTCTTTGTAGTGGACATCAAGGGGGTGCAGACTTACTAGCCAAGCTCATTGCTCATCAAATTGATGCTACGCCAGTTATTACAGGTGCTTCTAGTAGTTTACAATTGCCAGCAATAGATATTTTAGGATATCCCTATGGCTGGGTTAAAGGTTCAGGAAATTGGACTGGGGTAATGGCTGCTCTAGCTCGCCAGGAACAAGTACAAGTAATTCAGGAGACCGGTAATACTTTATGGCAACATAAGCACTTAGAAAATAAGATTTTTGATTTTGACTCTGCTACCACCACAATACCTCAAGCTCGTATCTGGATTAGTGAGCAAAAAAGAAATTTTACACAATCCCAATTACCTCAAGTCCAATGGCATCCGAGAGTATTATGGATTGGGATAGGTTGCGAGAGGGGTACTTCTACAGTAGTTATTGAACAAGCAGTTATTGCTACCTGTGAAAAATATAACCTTGCTCATGATGCGATCGCAGGAATTGCTACTATAGATATTAAAGCAGATGAAGTAGGTATTTTAGAGTTATGTAATTGCTGGAATGTACCTTTAAAAACTTTTACTTCTGAAAAATTAAAACAAGTTACTGTACCCACTCCTTCGGAAATAGTGCGACAAGAAGTAGGAACATCTAGTGTGGCAGAAGCTGCTGCTATATGTGCTGTCGAGAAGGATGTAAACTCATTAATTGTTCCCAAGCAAGTATTTAAGGAAAAAGGTAAACCAGGAGGAGTAACAGTAGCAGTCGCTAAAGCAAATCGGGAATATACAGGAAGAACAGGTAAACTGTATTTAGTGGGAATAGGACCCGGTAGTCTGGCGCAAATAACCCCTGCTGCGAAAGTTGCCATCACCGAAGCAGATGTAGTAATTGGCTATTCTCTGTATCTCGATCTCATTCAACCCTTATTACGTCCCGAACAAATTATTGAGTCTTTCCCTATAACCCAAGAGAAACAACGAGGAGAAAGAGCAATATCCTTAGCAGAATCGGGTTTAACCGTAGCTGTTGTATCCTCTGGAGATTGTGGTATTTATGGAATGGCTGGCTTAGTATTAGAACAATTAAAAGTCCAGCATTGGGATGGAAACACCCCAAAAGTAGAGGTATTACCAGGGATTTCCGCACTTCAAGCAGCAGCATCTAGAGTTGGTGCGCCTTTAATGCACGACTTTTGTGCTATTAGTCTTAGTGACTTGCTGACTCCTTGGGAAGTAATTAAGAAGCGTTTAGAAGCAGCAGCAATGGCTGACTTTGTAACTGCATTATACAATCCGCGATCGCAAAAACGCACTCAACAAATTATTACAGCACAAGAAATTTTCTTAAAACATCGAGATAAAAATACACCTGTTGCTATTGTACGCTCTGTTTATCGTGAGGAAGAACAGATTACCATTACCACTTTAGAGACAATGCTAGATAATGCGATCGATATGCTGACGACAGTTATTATTGGCAATAGTAATACTTGTAATTATCAAGACTGGATGATTACTCCTAGAGGATATTTAGAGAATATTTTTTAAGTTATTAGCAATAGCACATTCAGCATAATACTATTTGTTGTCTATAAAACAGTTACAATACAGACAGTAATTTATCATAATCCCCATGAGTCCCTACCCAAAACCAAATAATTGTATTATCTTCTAATATTCCTACTGCACGATAGTTTTTCGTAATCCTAGCGGAATAAACTGGTAACTCAGAATGGACTTTTTTGAATCTTAAACTAGGATGTTGCGGGTTTTGTTTAAATAGACGATATGCTTGTCTGGTTTGTTGTTGAATTTGTTTTGGTAGATTAGAAAAATTTTTACGAAACTGAATAGTTGTCCGAGAATTCATAAAGTATCAGGATTTAATTCTTCAGTTTCACCTGCATGATATTCTGCTAACGCTTCAGTAGCAAGTTTGGCTAAGATATCCTGAGAATTAGCGAAAGAACTATCCCATTTTGTTTCATCTTCTAGTTCTTCTAGTATCATAGTTGCAATTGCATCTTGTGCTTCTGTGGATAAGGTTTTTACTTTGGCTATAGCCTTGTCTAATAGTTCAGTCATTTTATTTCTCGTTTTTTAATTCTTTAATCAATATTGAGAGCAGTGGCTTAGTGGGATAGCATAATTTTAGAAACTACTATATTATTTTATTACTCTACTATTCCTGATGTTATCTTAGGACTTATTACGAGCAAAACCCAAAATTTAGGTTGTAGAGATTATATACTTCAAGATTGCTCAGAAGCTGGTTTAAAAGTTGCATCTGTATTTCGTAGCTTTATTATTACTTTACCTTATTCAACTAATTTAAAATTGCCCTTTTAAATTTAGATGACTGGAATTAAACTTAAAAAGCGATCGCACTAAGCTAGACAATAAGCGATCGCTTTTTACTAGAACCAATCCTATTATTTTAATGCTTTACCCATGCCATAAACAGCTAAACCTGCGATTGTTCCCATAGTAGCTAATCCTAACATTCCCACACTGAAAGCAGTACCACCAGCAGCAACACCAATACCGCCAATACTATTAGTAGCTAATGCACCTGTAACAGCACCACTACCAGCAGCGACTATAGCAGTTGTATCAATATTATTCTTACTTTTTTTAGGATTAAATAAATCCATCAAAGCTAAAGCTTTATGATACATTTCACTGTCATAATCAGTAATTTCTAACCAGCGATCATTAACCATAATATCTCTAAATTTTTGTTCTATATAAAGTTCTTTAATTTTTTCAGTTTCTGGATTAAATTTTGTAATGCGATTCCAGTGTTGCTCCGCATTAATAATTAATTCATAATATTTATATTGAACTAGCATTAATAAAGAGTCTCTAGTTACGCTTTGATGACCAATTGGTTGTCAATGCTCAGGGCGCACTATAATTTTTGCTTGCGAGACAGGATTGAAGCTTACTCACTTTGTACTTCGCCCTATCTTGGGGAACTACTCTCGACTAGACAATCAAGGGGAATGTTGTCCCCTAACTTGCTCCGTCAACAAATCAGCTACAGTTGGTTATCCTTGGACAAAAGTAGGAAAGAGAAGGTCGGCTGGTTTGCAGCAAGACGCTAACAGGAAGATATCTTAGAAATGGTCAAACAGCTAAACGCGGTTTAAATCATGTTATTGCTGATGCTGCTTGGGGAGAATTAAAGCTTAAAACTAAAGCTGTAGCTGCGAAGTTAGGCTTAATAGTTGCTGAGGTTGACCCAAAATTCAGTAGTCAGCAGTGTAGTTGTTGTGGCTATATCTCACCTCTAAATAGAGATAAAGAGAAGTTTCTCTGTTCTGAATGCGGGTACATTGAAGACGCAGATATACAAGCCTCTTCTAACCTGCTTAACCGTGGACTTAAAATTTTGGGAAGCACGTCCGTCTCAACTACGGGGAGTCCCCTCGAAAGTTACGCTTAGGAGTTCGGAATCGAAGACATCATTGGGGTTGCCCTATGAGCCTAAGAACCCTCGAAACAAGAATTTGAGTGGAGGAATGGTCAGGTAACTGGCTGTTCAGATTCTGCGACCATAGCGTAGCTTGGTCGTAGAGTATGTCAATTAGGGACTTTGGGTGAAACTTAAATTAAAAACTGCATAAAACACAAACATATAACCTAAAGTAGAAATACTGACATCTTTCTAGAAACTCTGATGTGTCCTCGCGCAGTTAAAACTCTCCCAAAAACCAACCAACCAACCCAGATAGCCAAACTCTGGATATTATTGGTGGGAGTAAACCAGTATGAAGACGTAGAATTACCATCACTACAATATTCTGCCTTAGACTGTCAGGGATTAGGAGAAGCACTCACTGAAGCGACAGACATCACGCGAGAGATTACTCTACATCATGACTTTGCTGACAGCAAGCCAGTATTAAAAACAGTAGCTGCTAGCTTACAGCGCATCGCATCATCTGCTCAATCTAAAGATACTATCTTATTTTACTTTTCCGGACACGGGATATTAGACGCTTCAACCCAACAAGTATATCTTTGTTTAGGAGATACCCAGAAAAAACATTTAGCTACTACAGCTTTACCATTAAATGCAATCTTAAGACTGCTAGGACAATGTAAAGCGAGTCAACAACTAGTATGGTTAGATGCTTGTCATAGCGGAGGTATGACTTTTCGGGGTACAAGCAGAATATCATTACCCAACCCTAGCAATCAATTAGTCCAAGTTTTACGCCAAAAAGCACAAAAAAGTAAAGGTTTCTATGGGTTGTTGTCTTGCGATAAAAATCAGCAGTCGTGGGAGTTTCCCGAGTTGGGACATGGAGTTTTTACTTATTATCTGATGCGAGGGTTGCGAGGAGAAGCAGCAGACTCTCAGGGAATTATTGATGCAGATGGGTTATATCAATATGTCTATCATAAAACTCTACGGTATATCGATCGCAGTAATCAACAAATAAGATTAATTAACCAGCAAAAGAGTAGTCGAGGAGAAAGACAGTTACAGTCGGAATATCCTTTACAGACTCCGAAGCGGATAGTAGAGGGTTTCGGAAAGGTTGTTATTGGGAAGCGTCAAGTTAAGACTCACATTAGCTTACCCCGTAAAGCTCTGATTATAGATGGTTTGGGGATTAACCAAACTACATTAGATTTGAGTAAGGTGTTGCGAGGGAAAGGGAAATTTAAATTAGAGTATTTCCCTTCCAGTAATAAACAATGGACAGATGTCAAAGAAGCAATAGAGTCTTGTCTCAATACTGCTGTAATATCGGAGTCGGAAACTACAACAGCGTTGTTATATTTGCGAGGAAGAATACAATACGGGAAAGGGGGGGAAGCTTGGTTAGTTTTTCGTGATGGTGCGTATATTTCTCGGGAATGGTTGCGAAAGATATTACATCAGTCTCCTGTTACCCAACAGATTGTTATTTTAGATTTTCCTGAAGGGGATGGTATTGCTGATTGGATAGAAGATTTGAAGTTAGAATACGATCGCGGACAATGTATTCTGTCTTACGATGGAAACTGGGGGACTATTAAGAGTGGGATACAAGGGGGAATAAATCTTAGTCGCGATAACCTACAAAAATTTACTGAAGCCTTAGTCTCTACCTTACAGCAAAGTGACCCTGAAACTGGGTTATCGGTAGCTACTTGGATATCTCAGTTACAAATAGAGTTAGCTGGTACCAACATTGTCCCTCAGATTTGGTTATCTGGGACAAGGGGAGTCATTGAAGTTTTACCAGAGAAGAGTAAAGCCCCGAGACATAAAGATGATTCGACTATTTTAGATATTAATGTATGTCCCTATATGGGTTTAGAAGCATTTACAGAGAATAAAGCTGAATATTTTTATGGAAGAGAAGCTTTAGTTCAAAAACTGATTAATCAGATTAGTCACCAAACTACTTTAGCAGTAGTGGGTGCTTCTGGTAGTGGTAAGTCTTCTGTGATTCAAGCAGGTTTATTTCATCAACTCCGTTTGGGAAAACAGATTCCAGGAAGCGATAGCTGGATGTTAAAATGTTTTCGACCTGGTAGTAATCCTTTCCAGTCTCTGGCAAAGTGTTTAATTGATTACGGTACCCAAAAGCAAAAAGCACGGCAGCAATTACAAATCGAGTCTTTATTGTATCAAGGTGCAGATGCTTTTATTCAATGGTTACGGACTCGTACTGAACCAATGGTAGTGTTGGCAGTAGATCAGTTTGAAGAATTGTTTACTTTGACGGGAGAAGCAGATAGAGCGCAATTTATTGGTTTATTATTGAAAACTATAGAGTATGCTGGCGATCGTTTTAAGTTAATTTTGACGGTCAGGGCTGATTTTGTGGTTTCGTGCTTAGAAATACCCGAATTATCCCAAATTTTACAACAATCTAGTGTTTTAGTACCTCCCTATCTCACAGAGTCCGATTATCGCAACGCCATAATGAAACCTGCTACCCAAGTAGGCTTAAAAGTGGAATCTGGATTAGTAGAAGTATTACTGCAAGAGTTGAATGGTGGAACAGGAGACTTACCCTTATTACAATTTGTTTTACAAAAACTCTGGGAAATTCGGGAAAGAGGAGTTTTAACTTTTCGTGCTTACAGAAAATTAGGCGGTATCAAAGGTGCATTAGAACAACAAGCACAACAATTATATGACAGTTTAGATGAGAAAACTCAAGAATGCGTGCGGTGGATATTTCTCAATCTCACGAAAATTGGTGATGGTACAGAAGATACTCGTCGTCGCGTCGCCAAATCAGATTTAATAGTAGGAAAATATCCTGCTGAATTAGTCGAGAAAACCCTACAAAAGTTAACCGCAGCTAAATTAATTGTTACCAATTTAGATAACTGTATTCCAAAACCAACCAGTAGAAGTGGAGACAATCCCCCTGATGATGATGAGTTGCTACAAGAAGCAATGCGCCAAGAAGCAACAGTAGAAGTTATCCACGAAATTTTGATTCGTCACTGGTCAACATTACGTTGGTGGTTAGACGAAAATAGAGCGCGTTTACAACTTCAAAGACAAATAGAACATTCTGCTATATTATGGCATAAAAATAATAAACAACCAGACTTTTTATTAAGGGGTGTCAGGTTAGCAAAAGCGGAAGAGATTTACATCAAATATAATGACGAGTTAACAGAAACCGCACAAAAATTTATTTGCGCATGTACAGAAGAGCAATTACAACAAGCCAGGAAAGTAAAACAAAGATTACGCCGTAGCCAAATTACTGCTACCATTTTAGGAATATTAGGACTAGCTACAATATCATTTGCCGGTTTTACTTACCGTCAGAAAATAATTACCCAATTAGAAAATATTGAGGGGATGAATGCTTCATCAGAAGCCTTATTACTATCTAACCAGCAATTAGAATCTCTTGTTACCAGTATTCAAGCAGGAAAGCAATTACAACAGATAGGAATTCTAGGACAAAAAATAATTGGTCAAGACAACTGGGAACAAACTAAAATTAAAACTTCTGCAACTTTACAACAAGCTATTTACGGGACACAAGAAGTTAATAGATTACAGAGTCACAGTCAAAAAGTAAATGCAGTGGCTTATAGTCCTGATGGTAATTTAATTGCTACTGCTAGCGACGATCATAGTATCAAAATTTGGAGTCAAGATGGGGAGTTGCTATACACTTTATCAGGACATACCGATAGAGTAACTGACATAAGTTTTAGATTTCATCATCAGACTTCCCTCAATTCGTCTTACAAGGAGGGAAGTAAAACTGACAATTCTTATTTATTAGTATCTGGAAGTGCAGATAAGACTGTTATTTTATGGCGCATAGATAACAAGCAAGGCAAAAAAATAAATCAATTTACAGGACATACAGACTGGGTAACAGATGTTATTTCTAGAAACAAAATTATTGCTTCTGCGAGTCGCGATGGTAAGATTAAACTTTGGCTTGAAGATGGAACATTAGTTGATACTCTATCTGGTCATCAAGGTTGGGTTAATAGTATTGAATTTTCTCAGTCTTACTTAGCTTCTGCTGGTGAAGATGGAAAAATAATTCTTTGGGAAATTAATAACGATAGCGCAAAGCAAATAAAAACTATTCCAGCCTCAGAAGATAGTATTACTGATATTGCTATTAGCAGTGATGAGAAAACTATTATTGCTGGTAGTGATTATGGTGAAATTACTTTATGGAATATAAAAGATAGTAGCTTAATTAACTCCTTTGCTAATAATCAACTGATTAACAGCATTAGTTGTAGTCCCGATAATCAATTAATAGCTGTTGCGAATGATGATAGCAAAATTAATCTGTATAGTCGTGATGGCATTTTACAACAGACTCTAAACGGACATAATGGGGGAGTATTAGATATTGCATTTAGACTTCACTCCCAAACCCAAAAAACCCTCACCCCCAACCCCAAAACCTCACCCCTAACTCCTCTATCCCTCCGAAGCGACAAGAATAAAGAGGGAGGGGAGTCACAACACGAGAGGGAAGTAAATTCTACTGATGAAGAAAATAAAAATTCTTACACTATAGCTTCTGCTGGTGTGGATAAAACTGTAAGATTGTGGCAAGTATTTCCACCTCCTAGTTTAGAAGAAGGAGGAATCTATACTGTTGCAACTTCTCCTACTGCTTCTGATATCTTTGCTACTGCGGGATTTGATGGCACAATTAAGTTATGGCTCCAAAATCAAGGGGATAATAGTAAAGAATTAATCAGTATTTTATCGGGACACAATTCTACTATTACTCAAATACAATACAGTCCTGACGGAAAACTTCTAGCTTCTGCTAGTGCAGATAATACTATTAAACTTTGGAATGCGGAAACAGGAAAATTAATTACTACTCTCTCAGGACATAAAGCAGGTGTTAATAGTATTGTATTTAGTTATGATGAAAAATTATTAGTGTCTGGTAGTGAAGATAATACGGTTAAGATATGGGATTTAACAACCAAGAAATTAATTTATACTTTAACAGAACATACTGACGGCATTAAAACTGTCGCTATTAGTCCCGATAATAAGTATATTGCTACTGCTGGTTACGATAAAACCATTAAAATCTGGAATAGAAAAGGAAAATTTTTACAAAGTATTGATGCACACAATTTAGCCATTACTTCATTACAATTTATCTTTGATAAGAAGAAAAGTGAATACTTGTTAGCTTCTGGTAGTTGGGACAATACTATTAAATTGTGGAGTGTACAATCATCAGGAGAAATCAATATTATTCCTTTACAAATCTTATCAAGACATCAAGACGGTGTGACCAGTTTAGTTTTTAGTAAAGATGGAGAAATATTAGCTTCTGCAAGTAGCGATCGCACTATCAAATTATGGCATACTAAAGATGGAAAATTGCTGAAAAGTATTCACGGTCATGTTTCTGTTATTAACAGTATTGCATTTAGTAATGATGATAAAAGTCTTATCAGTGCTGATGAACAACAAGGGTTATTTTGGTGGAATTTAGAACTAGATAATCTTCTAGATAAAGGATGTGATGATCTAGCTAATTATCTTCAATATAATAGCAGTATGGATAAGAGAGACAGGCAAATTTGTAATTAAACCTTTTCTAATACCGAGTATCCGCAAGGTAGAGGCATCGCGGATAGTAAAATTTATCGTTTTATCATTCTTCCGCGATTCATCCCTTCACGGGACGTGAGGGATGAATCGCGGGCATAATTTAATTTTAAAAGCTTTTACAATTCGCTAGTATTTTTTGTAAATTTGTAGTATGCTAAGTAATAGCAACATAAGCGTTCTTAGTCGTAATGCTTAATCTCACTTACAATTACAAACTACAACCAAGCAAAAAGCAGATAGAAATAATTGACCATAATCTCGCTGTTTGTAAGTCTGTTTGGAATCATGCTCTATATCAAAGAAAGCTTTGGTATAACAGTCGTAAGTGCGACATTAATAAGTGTTCTCTAATCTCTGAATATGTTGTTGAACCCTACTTTTATCCCAATTACCATACTCAATCTGCGGAATTGACTCAAGCTAAAAAAACCAATCCTTACTTGAAATCTGGTAACGCTCAGGCTATGCAGCAAACTTTGAGAAAGTTGGATAGAGCATTCAATGATATGAAATCCAAAGGAATGGGTTTTCCTCGTTATAAGAAGAAAATGAAGTCTTTTAATCTTCTAAGTAACAAGTTTGAGATTAATGGTAATTACCTTAAGATGCCTTTACTTAAAAATATTAAGTTGAGAAAATCTAGAGATATTCCGGATGGCTTCTTGATAAAACAAGTTCAAATCATCAAAAAAGCATCTGGTTACTACGCTAATTTAATGATTGAATTGGATGTTGATATACCTTTACCGACTCCTCACGCTCATGCTGTGGGAATTGATGCAGGTATTAAAAGTATGCTATCTACTTCTGATGGAAATGTAATCCAAAGACCCAAGTTCTTAGATAAAGCACTGCGTAAGATTGAATTACTACAAAGAAAGCTTAAAAAGAAACGTCTTGGCTCTAACAAATGGAACAAATTACAGAAAAGAATAGCCCTATTACATGAAGCAGTAGCGAATAGAAGAAAGGACTATCATTTCAAACTTGCCCGTAAATTATGTTCAGGAGTAGGAATGATATTTGTAGAAGATATTAACTTTACGAATTGGAGCAAAGGTATGTTCTGCAAACAATCTCTGGATATGGGATTGGGTCAATTCTTCGAGATATTAGAGTATGTATGCTCTATTACAGATACATTTTTTGCTAAAGTAAATAAAGATTTCACGTCTCAAATTTGTCCAGAATGTGGGACTAATACTGGCAAAAAAGAATTAAATGTAAGAATACACTCTTGTTCTGAATGCGGATACCAACAGGATAGAGACGTAGCAGCAGCGAGAGTGATATGTAATAGAGGTTTAGATGCTGCTGCGGTCGGTGCGCCCGTGGTTAAGCGGACGAGCGCGGTCTTGGACTCCCGCTTACAAGCTCTTGAAATGAATTCAAGAGACAGCGGATCGGCTTTCCCCCACTCGCTGTTCGTTCAAGAAACTGCCCTGTGATGG
>JASJCP010000168.1 GCA_030065935.1 Xenococcaceae cyanobacterium MO_167.B27 | reverse complement strand
GGTAATCTTGTCAGTAGGGATATTGATGAGACGGCTTAATTGCCATTCTATTGCCAGTAGCCAATCAAATAGTATTAATGGGAAGTCACCGATGTCCCGACCCTGTATATATAAGATTGTATAGGTTTTTAGTAGGTGTTATTAGTAGGATGGGACATAACCCACCCTACAGTCCTAATAAATTATTAAAGAAATTCTCTTTTAAGGTAAGGTTGCAATACTTCAGGAATTTGCACTGTGCCATTAGGTAGTTGATAATTTTCTAGGATAGCAGCCATGGTTCTTCCTACTGCTAAACCTGAACCATTGAGAGTATGAACATATTTTGTACCTTTTTTACCAGCTTCTTTAAAACGGATGTTGGCTCTTCTGGCTTGGAAATCGCGGAAGTTAGAACAACTGGAAATTTCTCGATAAGTTTCTGAAGAAGGAAGCCATACTTCTAAGTCATAACATTTTGCTGCCCCGAAACCCAAATCTCCTGTACATAATTCAATCACTCGGTAAGGTAGTTTTAGTGCTTGTAAAATTGCTTCTGCATTCTTAACTAGGGCTTGATGTTCTGCTTCTGAGTTGTCAGGATGGACTAACTTAACCAATTCCACCTTATTAAATTGATGTAAGCGAATTAAACCTCTAGTATCTTTTCCATAGCTTCCTGCTTCCCGACGAAAACAAGGAGTATAAGCACAGTGATGAATCGGTAACTGGGATGCTTCTAATATCTCTCCTCGATATAAATTGGTGAGGGGAACTTCTGCGGTGGGAGTCAACCACAAATCATCATCACTACATTTAAAGCTTTCTTCAGAAAATTTAGGTAATTGACTAGTCCCAGTGAGAGAATCAGTGTTAACTAGTACAGGAGGCATTATTTCAGTGTATCCTGCTTCAATTTGCTTATCTAACATGAAATTGATTAAGGCTCTTTCTAAAGCAGCACCAGCCCCAATTAGATTCACAAAACGACTTTGAGCAACTTTTACCGCCCGTTTAAACTCTAGAATGCCTAACTTTTCCCCAATTTCCCAATGGGGTAAGATTTTGTCATTTTCAGGGATATATTCTTCTCCCCAGCGTCTTACTTCCACATTTTCTGTTTCATCTTTCCCAACAGGAGTGGATTCATCAGGGAGATTGGGTAATTGTAATAAAAGACTTTCAATTTGGGTTTTTAAGTCTTTTTCTTGGGGTTCGAGTTCTCCCAATTGGGCTTTAATGCTGTTTCCTTCTTCTTTTAAAGCAGCAATTTCCGACCCTTTGGGGTCGCTTCCAGTACGGATTTTTTGCCCGATAGTTTTACCAATTTCATTTCCTCGCGCACTTAACTGACTGCGTTGAGTTTCAATTTCCCGTTGTTTTTGGTCTAAATCGAGAATTGGTTGAATATCGTATCCTTCTGGATTACGACGCTGGAGTAATTCTTGTATTTGGCTGGATTGTTCCCGAATCAGTTTTAGGTTTAGCACCGTTGATGTTATATGTTTGTTTAACTATTTTCCGCAATTCGTCCCTCAGTTTACGCTCTGGGATGAATTGCGGGCAATAATGCAAGAAAAAGACAAATGACAAATAAGTATTGTACAATAAATTACTAAGATAGAGCGTGAAATGAAGAGATGTAGCCGTGGTCTGCGAACTCTCCGCCGTATAAATTCTAGAGACCACTATCTTCAAAAAGAAGATAATCAAGACTCGCAAAGTGATTACCGTAACTTTGCAGTGATAAAAAGAAGAGTCTTGTAACTAAAAAGATATACTCCGAGGGTGCGCAGGGAGTCTGCCTGGGTAGTAGCCAGACTGCTACGAGAGTACAGGGCGTTCTTCGGAATAGCCAAACCTCTGGACGCGGAGTAAGTCCAAAACTAATCTTGTATTAGTAGAGGCATCGGCGGGAAACAGGAAGCCCTCGATTTATCGATGGGTACTTCAATATTTTCCTATGCTAGAGTATCTTGTTTTAGAGAAAATCAGAAAATAGCTCAACCCATAAAAAAAATTGAGACAAAACCTTGAGATTATGACTTAGTGTAGTTTTATTAGTGTAATTGCCGACTATGGACATTGCAGATTGTATTGCACTAGGATTAGCTTGATAGTTCCCGCTTAACTGTTTTACTCTATCAAGTATCGTGCTTAGTTTACTTGTACTAGCCTCGGTTTCTGGGTTGTCGATCGCACTTAAAATTTGATTAAAAATACTCATAGTTACTACTGCTAAAATAAACCTCTTACCAGAATAAATTATAAGAGGTAATAGGTATTATCAAGAGCGGGGATGTTTAATTTTCTCGGTATATTGTATCTATCTTTCTCATTAATGAATGATAATTGGTATAAAACTCCAACCCTGTTATTTAAAAGCTAGAGATTCATAGAATTAATAATTGCGATCGCCTAATCTTCGGGAAGTGAGATAGCATTTAATATTAGAAGCAATAGTTACTTTAAGAAGTCAGTTCAAGAGTGAATTTCAAAATACGAAAAGCACAAATGTTAGAGTCAGAATTCCTTAGTAATTTAGCATTGCGTTCAAAAGCTTATTGGGGATATTCTCAAGAATTTATTGATGCTTGTCGACGAGAACTTAGTTATTCAGAAGAAGATATCCAAAACAATCATTTTTTTGTTGCCGAAATTGATAATTCAATTCTTGGTTTTTATGGACTTAGAAGAATATCTGGGATTGAAATGGAGTTAGAAGCCTTGTTTATTGAACCTTCTTATATCCATCAAGGTTATGGTCGTAAGTTAATCGAACACGCTAAAATTACAGCCAGTAAATTAGGAAGTAAAATAATAATAATTCAAGGTGATCCCAATGCTAAAGACTTTTATTTAAAAATAGGTGCAAAGCTAACAGGTGAAAGAGAATCTGCTAGTATTCCTGGTCGCAATTTACCTACTTTTATAATTCAAATTACTGAAGCTGATAACTAAAACTCCAATCATAAATTGACCATTATTTTCCTCATCGGTGAATCCTTCATACCTGATCCTTATTCAATTTAACTTGTCTGTCGAATGATTGCAGTTTATTGGTTGGGATATTTGCGGATTGAGGGCGGCGCTTTTTTCCTTTGGCGCGGATTTTCCCTTTCTGACCGCTTTTCCCTAAATTAGACCTGTTTTCGCTCTGAGCTTTTTCGGTCATTTCTTGCACAAGAACTCCTTTGGGAACAAAACACATAATCAGAGTTAGAATTAGAATTAACTGTTGAATTAGGGCATAGGTTTCAATATTTATTTCATTCCTTAACAGCATTGTTTTCAATTCTTTGTCTACCTGATTAATTCTATCTAGGGCAGAGTTTGGGTCTTTTTTTAGATCATTTTGCCAATCTCCTACCAATTTCAGAGTATTAAGCAGGAATTTGCGTTCTTGTCTTTTTTGCCAACTGCGACAGCGATCGCTGATAATACTAGTCATTTTTTCAATTTCTTCATAAGCCTCCTGACTCAATGCACCATCTACTAGCATCAGGCGGTGTTGTTGTCGTAATTGTTCTACATTTTCTAGAGCTTGTTGGGGATTATTTTCTACTAAAGCTCGTAATTCTGCAATACTCTGACGACTCCTTTTCATAATTGCGGAAGAGCGTCTTTTAGTCCACCAACGGATGAAGAAACCGATACTACTAGTACTAAGTAGCATGATCGAAGCTGCTTGTAAGGGCTTATTTTCCCTGAGATATCGTAACCAAGCGGAGCGTGGATCGCCATAAGCCATAGCGTGAGTAGCTCCTGGGTGAATGTGAACTAAACCTTGATGCAGCAGAGTTTCTGGGGATTCCGCGCTAGTTAATTCAGGATAAAATTTACCATACTTGCGAGCAGTGGAAATAATTGACCAAGTGATTAAAGCAACAGTATTCTTTTCCACATCAGGACGAGTTACAAGGGCTGTTGGGGTAGAAACAGTTGATAAGTTTTGAGTGGGTTCTGCTGGTAAAATACGATAACTACCTTCGGGAATAAAGGCATTTTGATAAGATTCGGGGAAATTAAGCGTTAGATAGTTTTGAATATTGGGTTTAATGCCAATTAACTTGAGGTTATTATCTTGAGATAGTTCTTGTTTAACTTTTTCGCTAGCTCCTAAAGGGCCTATATAAACTAAAGCGTCTATTTCTTTTGACCGTAACTGGGAAAAACCCTCATTTATTCCCAATTGAGCTTGTACTATATCGAGATGAATCGCATTGAAAACCCGACTGGAAGTAAAGTAAATCCCGCTACCAGCAGCCCCTACAGCTATTTTTTTCTGTTGCAAATCAATGAAGTTTTTAATCCCAGTATCCTCACGAGTGATCAAATGAATATACTCATTGGCTAATACTGCTACAGCTTCTACTTTTCCTTCTTTAAGAGCTTTGCTAGCTACATCCAATTGCAACAAAGCGAAGTCAGTTTCTTTATTCAGCAGTCTTTCCAGATTTTGTAGTGAACCTTCAGACTGAAACTCGTCTTGTAAGTCAATGTTCCCGACATATTTAGCAGAATCAATAATTTGTTCACTAATTTTTTGATAACCACTACCATTACTACCACTGGAAATGGTCAATTCTGGCGATCGCATTCCACAACTGCTAATGGTTAAACACAAGGAAGTTAAGAAAAAAAGTTTTTTCAGCATTTTCGATTTTAATTGTGAATTGTTATTTTCAAGAACCAAACCACTTGTTACTAATCTCTTGATAAGTATTGTCTTCCATCAGTTTTAGTAACGCAGAATTAATCTCTTTGCGGTAGGGACTATTTAGAGGTAGAGCAATGCCATAATTTTGTAGTTCAAATAATTTACCCACAACTTTGACTTTTCCCTTTCCTTCATGGGCAACATAGTATTGTAGGGCTGGTGCATCATAAACTACCGCATCCACTTCTTGATCTTGAAGAGCCAGATATGCTTCTTCCTTGGTTTTGTAGCCGATAAAATCTATATTTTCCTTTTTTAAATATTTATCTGTCGTAGTACCCATAACAGTAGCTACATTTTTCCCCCTTAAATCTTCAATACCCTGAATATTAGCGTTTAACTCTTGGATGGTGAAACTGGTAGTTACTGTAGCTGTAAAGTAAGCAAAAATAAAATAACCTGCACACATCCAAAATAAACCAAATATTCTACCTCCAAGTTTTCTGGGAGTTTTATCACCATAGCCCACAGTAGTTACTGTCACAGCAGCCCACCAAAAAGATTCCCAAATACCTTGGAAATAACTATCAGGGAATTCTGGGTTATGTTTATGCTCCGTCAGCCAAATCAAATGTGCTGCAACTAATAAAACTAGAATAAAAATCCCTAGACCTCGATAAAGTTGAGGATTGGTTACAATAGCAAAAATTCTGCCCCACATAGTTTGAGAAAGAGAAGCATTCCTTTGAGGGACTAAAATCTGTAATCCTGACTCATAATAAAAATGGGAAAAGTCTATTTGCCGTTCTCTTTCGGCGGTAATCGTGATTCCTGCGATCGCAATATCGGCTTTTTGGGTTTTAACCTGCTCTAAAAGATTGTCTATTGTATCAACCCGATAAATTTCATAGTCAATCTTCAATTCTCTGGCGATTGCATCCCACAAATCAATACTAAACCCTGTATATTCACCATCCTCATAATTGACAAAAGGCTCAAATCGCTTAGTTACTACCCTCATTAAGGGAAATGCTAGTGGTTTAAAATCCCCTACAGGAACAGTTTGTTGAGGATTTTGGTTGTTTGCTTGGGATTGTTGTCTGACTATCCCATAATCAGACAACACCATTTGTTTTTCCGCTTCAGCGAATATTGCTTCATCTCTTGCAATAGCTAGCCACAATTTAACTCTCCCTTCATTGTTAGTAATCCATTCTTGAGCATACTGTTGTAGAAGCTGTTGGTTAGAGTTTTCTTGTAATAGGCTATTGTAAGTATTAATATCTTCTAGAGGTATTTTAATAATTTCTAGTAGCTTTTTAATTTGGGGATGAGTTCCTAAAAATTTTTTATTGGCAACTGCTTTAAAGTCATTAGAAGAGGAAGACTTCCTATCACAAGATATTTGCTGACAATTTTGATTATTTTGAATTAAACTGTCAAAAACCTGCAAATTTTGCCTTATAGTCTCATTTACAAAAAAAGATTGGTGCTTGGGAAATACACCATTAACCCATAAATCTATTTTACCAGTGGCTGCGCTGATATAAAATTCGCGATCGCTAATAGGTTCAGTAACCTCAACTTGATAATCTAATTCTTCTAGTAGTTGTTTAAATATTTCTGTTGTAAAACCTGGTTGATGGACAGAACGAGCTAAATTGATAGTCTGAGTCTGACTGTTGACAGGTTGATGGATAGTAATAATGAGTAGCAGCAAAACACTACAGCCAATCAACCATAGTTGTTTATATCTGCTACTACTGGATAATCTGTTCCTTATATGAGACTGTAATTTACTTATAACCCCAGTAGTCATAAACCCCGACACACCGATAACTCAATATTTTAAAGTACTAAGCATAACTATTAACTATAAGTAATCTTACGGTAAGATTTTGATAAATTAATTGTGGGGTAAGAAATTTTTAAGTCAAGTGAACTATCTCCCTGCTTATCCCGAGCTTTAATCTTATATAAGTACCGCAGTTTTCTAATGAATATTGATCTTTACACTTTCGGAACTCCCAATGGTCGTAAAATATCCATTGCTCTGGAAGAATTAGAGTTAGAATACGACGTTCACAAAATTGATATTACTAAAGGAGAACAATTCACCCCAGAATTTATAGCCATTAATCCTAACAGTAAAATACCTGCTATTGTTGACCGTGAAGCAGATATGACAGTTTTTGAATCTGGGGCAATCTTAATTTATTTAGCCGAAAAAACTAACCGGCTGTTACCGACTGATATTAAACAACGGTTTCAAGTTTTAGAATGGCTGATGTTTCAAATGGCAAATGTAGGACCGATGTTTGGTCAATATAATCATTTTAATCGTTTCGCTTCTGAAAAAATCCCTTATGCGATCGCTCGTTATCAAAAAGAAACTCTCAGATTATACGGAGTCCTAGACCAACAACTAAAAGGGAAAGAGTATATTTGTGGAGAATATTCTATTGCTGATATTGCTACTTTTCCCTGGGTTGCTGCTTATGAATTTATGGGTTTAACTCTCGATGAACACCCCAACCTCAAGCAGTGGGTAGAAAAGATGAGTCAACGCCCAGCAGTACAACGAGGAATGCAAGTACCATAGGGTAGCTTGGGGAGATAGGGAGATAGGGAAAAATAGTACTTATTACTTATTACTTATTACTCCTGACTCCATTAAGGAAATTGATTAATTAATATTGACAGAATACTATATAGCAATGAGAGAATGAGAGGCTATGTGAACTAGTCTTTGTAACCATGAGTGTAAATTGGATTACCCGTGCTGATCGCTTGAGCGGACTACCACCCTATGTTTTTGCTCGTTTAGACGAACTGAAAGCCCGTGCTAGAGAACAAGGACTCGATCTGATAGACTTGGGTATGGGTAATCCTGATGGTGCTGCACCCCAACCCATAATCGAAGCAGCGATCGCAGCCCTATCTAAACCCCAAAACCACGGCTATCCACCCTTTGAAGGGACAGAGAGTTTTCGAGCTTCTATTACCAATTGGTACAAACGTTGCTATGGAGTAGAACTCGATCCTGACAGTGAGGCTTTACCGTTAATTGGCTCAAAAGAAGGTTTAGGACACTTAGCCCTAGCCTATGTTAACCCTGGAGATATTATCCTCGTTCCCAGTCCTTCCTATCCTGCTCATTTTCGAGGTCCTTTAATTGCAGGAGGTAAAATATACAATATCAATCTGACAGCAGAAAAAAACTGGCTCATTGATTTAAAAAGTATTCCTGAAGAAGTAGCCCAAAAAGCCAAGATACTCTACTTTAACTATCCCAATAACCCCACTACTGCTACTGCTCCGAGAGAATTTTTTGAAGAAGTTGTAGCTTTTGCTCATCACTACGAAATATTATTAGTTCACGATCTTTGTTACGCAGAATTAGCCTTTGATGGTTATCAACCCACCAGTTTATTAGAAATACCTGGTGCAAAAGAAATTGGTGTAGAATTCCATACCCTCTCCAAAACCTATAATATGGCTGGTTGGCGCGTCGGCTTTGTGGTAGGAAATTCCGATATAATTCAGGGTTTGCGTACTCTCAAAACCAATTTAGACTATGGCATCTTTGCAGTAATTCAAAAAGCAGCCGAAACCGCCTTACAACTCCCTGATAAATATATTAAAGAAGTCCAAGACCGTTATCGTACTCGCAGAGACTTTTTAATCAAAGGTTTAGGGGAATTAGGTTGGGATATACCCCCCTCTAAAGCTACTATGTATCTTTGGGTTAAAACACCTGTGGGTCAAGGCTCTACAGAATTTGCTCTGGATGTCCTACAAAAAACAGGGGTGGTAGTTACCCCAGGAAATGCCTTTGGAGAAGCAGGAGAAGGATATGTTAGAGTGAGTCTTATTGCAGATTGCGATCGCTTGGGTGAAGTTCTCCGTCGCTTCAAGCAAGCAGGTATTAAATATCTATCCTAGTTGACTGCTCAATAAACCACATTATTTAGTTTCTAATTTTTTTGGAAAATGAAGATTAAACATGGGATTAATTTACATAAATTTCTGACTTTTATCTATATATTAGCTTTAATGGCTTTTTATAACAATTTTACTCTTGCTCCTTGGATATACCTTGCTCTACATGGAACTTACGGCATTATGTGGTTGATCAAAGATAGCCTGTATCCCGATCAACAGTGGGAAAAAGAAATATCAGTGGCAATGGGAATATTTACTTTTATCATGCTGGGTTTATATTGGGTTGCCCCCTTTATTCTAATTAGTGGTAATGTCACGTCTTCTCCCCCTTTAATCTGTGTGGCAATCGCAACTAATATTACAGGAGTATTTCTCCATTACGGTAGCGATGCCCAAAAGTATTTCACCCTTAAGTATAAAAAAGGATTGATTACCGAAGGTTTCTTTAGTCGTAGTCGCAACCCTAACTATTTAGGAGAAATTTTAATTTATCTTAGCTTTGCTATGTTAGCCCAACACTGGCTGCCTTTTGTGATTTTAGGTTTTTTTACTGTCTTGGTATTTGTACCAAATATGCTCAAGAAAGATCAGTCTCTCTCTCGTTATCCAGAGTTTGTTGCCTACAAAGAGCGTTCTGGTTTATTGTTACCTAAATTATTTATTAGTAAATCAGCAGAATCCAAAAAGTCAGAAGCACTAGTTAATAATTAACGAGTAGTCAATGCCGTAGAATATCAGATAGTGTGTAAAAGATTAGATAAACAGCTAAAGTGAGATAATACCAAGAGAGTCAACAATGGAAATATTAGAAAACTATCAGTTAATTCTAGAAACGGGTAAAGCTACGACAGAAAAGGCTTTACAGTTGTTTGATGCTCTAGAACCGGTGAATTTAGACTTTATGTTTGGTCGTTGGCAAGGCTCTGGACTGCATACAGATCATCCTATGGATGGTTTATTAGAAGGTTCTAACTGGTATGGAAAAGAATTTGTTGATTCTGAAAATGTCCATCCGTTGTTATTTTTAGATAGTCAAGGACAAGTTTTTAAGGTTGCACCTAATCCTACTGCAATGAACTGGGTTTTAAGGTTTCCTCTCCCTAAAAATGATTCTTTGAAACCGTTGCTGATGTTAATTAATTCTTTCCTGAAAACCGAGAAAAGTCAAGCTAGACTTCGGATGATGGAGTATCGTGGAAAAGTCAGTGCCACGATGATTTATGATTATTTGCCGATTAATGATTCTTTTAGGAAAGTAGATGAAAATACGGTATTAGGAATTATGGATTATAAAAATTCACCTCAACCGTTCTTTTTTGTTCTCAAGCGATGTGTTTAACCATTTAGAATGTGCTTGAAACCTAGGGGAAACGCATCTTAATTTATTAGCCCCGACTCTCCCCATTAGCTTTAGTCTAGGAAAATTGCCTATACACTCCGATATATGGTTAAAATTTAGATCGGTAATAGGGAGGAAGGGTTATGGCTAATAGTCGTCGCGTGTCTCGTGTAGCTTCACTAATCAAACGAGAAGTCAGCCAAATGCTGCTTAATGGCATCAAAGATGATCGAGTTGGTGCTGGAATGGTAAGTATTACCGATGTTGATTTGTCTGGTGATTTGCAACACGCCAAAATATTTGTCAGTATTTATGGCACAGAAGAAGCTAGAGAAGAAACAATGGAGGGTTTGCGCTCTTCTGAAGCATTTGTCAGAAAAGAATTAGGACATCGCATTCGTCTTAGACGCACTCCTGAAGTAACTTTCCTTGAAGATCGCTCTTTAGAAAGAGGTGATAAAATGGTGCATCTGCTAAACGAAATCAGTCAAAATCGAAAAACCACAGAAGAAGTTGTGGATGGTTAGTGGTTAGTGGTTAGTGGTTAGTTGCTTACTACATCACGACTCGGTGATTTTGGACTTTGAAACTTGTATAACTCCTCTCTTAAACAACAAATCGGACAAATGATCGTAGTGCGTACTACTGGTCATTTATTTGATCATCAAATTCGCTATCCTAAATGGGAAGCGGATAATGCTACTTTGCAAAGATGGCTCAAAGATTTGAATCTGGGAGGAGTTATTTTACTGGGAGGTAGTGCAGCAGAATTAAAATTGCGCTCGCAACAATTGCAGTCTTGGGCAACTACACCCCTATTTATTGCTGCTGATATTGAAGAAGGAGTAGGACAAAGGTTTCCTGGTGCTACTTGGTTTCCTCCTCCTATGGCGTTATCCGCTATAGCACGGGACAATCTTACTCTTGCTTGTAATTTAGCTCGACAAATGGGGACAATTACAGCCCAAGAAGCAGTTGCTACAGGGATTAACTGGTTACTCGCTCCTGTGGTGGATGTTAATAACAATCCTGACAACCCAGTAATTAATATTCGGGCTTTTGGAGATACTCCCGAAATAGTCAGTAAGCTTACTACAGCTTTTATTCAAGGAGCGCGACAACATCCAATTCTAACTACAGCTAAACATTTCCCTGGACATGGGGATACTGCTACAGATTCCCATCTCGACTTACCAATTATCCCCCATTCTGATGCTCGATTAGCTTCTGTGGAAATACCCCCCTTTCAAAGTGCGATCGCATCTTCGGTGGATAGTGTGATGACAGCACATCTTTTAATTTCTGCTTGGGATAAAAACTATCCTGCAACTTTATCCCCCTCTATCCTCACCCAGAAACTCCGAGAAGAATTAGGCTTTTCAGGATTAATTGTTACGGATGCTCTCATCATGGGAGGAATAACTAAATATGCTTCTCCTGAAGAGGTAGCAGTCATGACAGTAGAAGCAGGAGCAGATATATTATTAATGCCCGATGACCCTGCAATAGCTATAGAATCAATCTTACAAGCAGTAGAATCAGGGCGTATTAGTGAAGCCAGAATTCATCAATCAAGTGAGCGCATTAAACAAGCAAAAGCCAAAATAACAACTAACCACCCTGAGTCCAATTCCCTTAATTTCCTAAGTCAACTATCTCAACCCCAAGCAACTCAAACCGTTACAGAAATTTTAGAGCATTCTACCCAGTGGGGGGGAAATTTACCTTTAAGAAAGCCCGAAAATCAAGCCCCGAGAAACCTAGTCATCACAGACAATCTTTTAAATAGTAGCTTTCTCGATCTCTATACTCCTGCGATCGCAATTCCTGAAAAGTTAGGCTACCAAACCCAAATTTTAGACCATCATAGTTTAGACTGCATTTTATTAGACAGCAGCAAAACTTTACTACAAATCTTTATTAGAGGTAATCCCTTCCGAGGTACAGCAGGTTTAACTACCAAAGCCAAAAATATCTATCAACAACTACTAGAGCAGAAACAAGTAATTGGTTTAATCATCTATGGCAGTCCCTACATTTTAGATTGGTTTAAACCACTTCTACCTTCTGAATTACCCTGGGTATTTACTTACGGACAAATGCGGACAAGTCAGCATCACGCACTTCAAAAGCTATTTAATCTTTCTGAAGATATAAACAATACAAAGCCACAAAATTTCGGATTTTAAATTTAAGTTAATGCTAAACAGCGATCGCCATTGACCTCTTCTGGATGAACACCACAAACTAAATAGTTGCTACGTGCATAAAAAAGACAGCGATTACATATAGAAATCTTGGGCATTACAACACCATAAATTCTGTCTCTAGTTTGCCCTAAGAAAAAGGCAAAAAGAGTAATCTACTTCTGGTAGTTCAGAAAAATTACGTAACCCCCTTGACTTTTATGTATTATTTTTGTAGTATTATACTACAAGTAAGTTACAGAGTAATTTACTCTTCTAACGAAGCTGAAATCTGAACCATGACAATTGAATAAAGTAATACATTTTTCCAGCATCGGTAGCCAAGTTGGTAAGGCGGTGATCTGCACCCTCGGCAATAGCTCTATGAGGGAAACCCTCAAGACCGCTTTGCCTCGCAAAACCATTAATCGTGAGTTCGACTCTCACCCGATGCTTGAACAGACATCTCACGGTGCTTTCGGTTAGAAAGCACCCGTGTCCTCAGCAGCGTAGCATAACGGTTAATGCGCCAGCGTTGCATTCGCTGGAAGATGTGGGTTCAATTCCCACCGCTGTTACCAGGGGGGATGGTGTAACGGAAACATCACAGTCTCCAAAACTGTTGTTCTAGGTTCAAATCCTAGTCTCCTCGTACATGGTGCTGTGGACAAATTGGTAAAGTCACCTGTCTTTCACGCAGGAAATTGCGGGTTCAAGTCCCGTCAGCACTGTTAGGAGAGATCGCCATTGGCAAAGCACACTGTTTGCTAAACAGTCGTAGGACTAATCTTTCTACTGTGGGTTCGACTCCCACTCTCTCCGCCTATGTATATTGCATTCAAGTGTAAATCGTTTACAGCAGAGAATGTAGTGTGCAGCCTGGGTTAGTATCCAAATTGGTTAAGGAGCTTGACTGTAAATCAAGTGCTTATATGCTTGGGGGAAACAAGTCCCTCCCAACCCACCAAAAAGCGGTGCGACCCACAGACGCTATCGCTTCTAAGTCTGCTTCGCAGACGTTTGGGCATAAGCCCTGTTCGGCGATAGACGCAAACGCCAGTTCCTTCAAGTCGGGAAACCCGCCCAACGGACTGGCTTGGGAACGCGCACCAAGAAACAACATATTATCCCCCAGTAGCTCAGTTGGTAGAGCTATGGGCTGAAGAACGCTTATGTCATTGGTTCAATTCCAATCTTGGGGGGCTAATGGGGAGTCGCCTAATGGTATGGCATCGCTCTTTGACAGCGAAACAATGTAGGTTCGATTCCTACCTCCCCAGCCAAAACAAGCTCCTGGAGCAAGGATGGGAAGAGACAGCAAGTTTAAGCCTTGTTGGTTGTGGGTTCGACTCCCACCAGGAGTAGCAAACATCTGCCCTCGTGACGGAACTGGCATACGTGCTGGTTGAAGACCAACCAGATTTTGTGGGTTCGACTCCCACCGAGGGTACTAGCATCGGGATGTAGCGCAGTGGTAGCGCGTCTGTTTTGGGAACAGAAAGTCGTAGGTTCGATTCCTACCATCCCGATAAACCCCTGGAGCAATGATTGGAAGAGGTAGCGGTCGAAGACAAACCGATGGTTACTGAAAAGAAGTCCAGCTAGGGGTATCAATCTTGGTGTCTGAAGTCAAAGCGGTGGAGACGCTGGCTTGTGAAGCCAGTCATAGCGGGTTCAACTCCCGTCGGACACCCCTTATGGAAGTTGCTGCTAAATGGATGGCAAGCGGTCTTGAAAATCGTAGTACGGCAGAGGATGTCGTAGGGGTTCGATTCCTCCAACTTCCGTCTGGGAATGTAACTCAATTAGGCAGAGTAGCTGGCTTTTAACCAGCAAGTTGTGGGTTCGATTCCCACCATTCCCATCCATACTTAATTACTAATATCCAATAACAGAAAGCTTTAGTCTAGTAGCAAATTTCCTAGACATTAATTGACAAATCTCCCCAAGATGTCTAGGTTTTAGCTATTGATAATAGTAGCAGTATAAACACTAATATAGACAAGGAGATACACATAAATACTATTTATAACAATTTTATGGAATGTGAATTATGCTCTCGTGAGATGAAAAATCTTACAGTCCATCACTTAATACCCAGACAGCATACCAAGCGCAAAAATCTTGAAATAAGTTCGACAATTGATATTTGTTCGGCTTGCCACCGACAGATTCATGTTTTATTTGATAATAAGCGTTTGGCGAAGGAATTAAACACCATTGAAGCCTTAAAAGCCGAACCACAAATGCGTAAATTTTTAGCTTGGGTAAGAAAGCAAAATCCACAAAAACGAATCACAGTACATCGCCAAAAATAAAAAATAATTACAAAAATCTCAAGCTTGGGTTTGATTCCCACTATTCCCATCTTGAATTAATCAACCAATGGTTCTAATGATAGTTTACCCAGTTGCGCTCTTAGTGACTGGGTTTTTTGTTGAAGGAGCGATCGCCACCCTCAACGAGAAACTGACATTTTTATGAGCTTGACTAAATAGCAAATTTTCTTTTCAAACCCGATCGTTTCTACTCATTTTTGTTATAGTGATAATACATGAGTAGAAATTAAGATGAAATATGTTACTCCCAGAGAAGCCTCCCAACGTCTTGGAGTCGCTATCAGTACCCTTAGACGATGGGATAAAGAAGGAAAAATCAAATCAATCCGAACTCCAGGAGGACAAAGAAGATTCTGCATTGAAGAGTACGAAGAGACAAAAAAGCCCGTTGTGCTGTATGCAAGAGTCTCTACCAAATCTCAAAAAGACGACTTATCGCGACAAGTTGAGTTTCTACAATCAAAATACCCAGATGGGGAATTGCTTAAAGAGATTGGAAGCGGACTCAATTTTAAACGGAGAAAATTGCTCTCTATACTGGAACGAATATACAAAAGCGATATCTCAATGCTTGTCGTCGCCTATAGTGACCGACTCGTCAGATTCGGATTTCCTCTTATTGAGTGGTTATGCAAACAAGGTGAATGCCAACTCGTGGTTCGATAGGGAACGTAAACTCTCTCCAGAGCAAGAACTCGTTGAAGATCTACTCGCCATCCTACATTGCTTCTCTAGTAGGCTATACGGATTGCGAAAATACAGAACCCAAGTTAAGAAAGAAATACAAGAAAAAACCTCGCCACCAGACAAAGAAGTTAACACCAAACAGTGTCAAGAAAATCAGGGTATATCCTTGTAAACAACTGCACCGTATTTGGAAGCAATGGTTAGCTGCTTATCGCTGGATATATAACTGGACAATGGCTCAGTTAAAAACTGGAAGTAAAGAAAATACTTATACTCTACAATCTATAGCAAGAAATACAGAGGCTCCAGAGTGGGTATGCCAACTACCAGGGCATCAATTACAAGAAGCTGTAGCCGATGCAGTAGATGGTTATCGCCAAGCAAAAAAGAATGGAGGTGATGGCAACTTTAAATCTTGTCATAGCTACTCTCAAGTAATTAAGTTTAAAGCTGGAAATTTCAAGAATGGAACTTGGTATCAAAGAACTACGAAGAATTTATCATTCTCATCAAAACAATTAATTCCTGCCCAATGTGCCTATGGCACTCAGTTGGTTTATCAAAAAGGCAAATGGTATGGTTGTTTCCCCGAATATATCCCAAATGAATCAACCACTCAAGAAGGAGTAATTGCCTTAGACCCTGGAATTAGGACATTTTTAACGGGATATGACGGAGAAACTGTTTTAGAAATTGGCAAGAAAGACATCGGGCGAATCAATCGATTATGTTCGCATCTTGACCAACTAATGAGTAAAATATCTCTGTCAAAATCGAAACGTCAAAGATATAAACAACGTCAGGCAGCGACAAGAACTAGAGAAAAAATCCGCAACTTAATTAAGGATTTACACAATAAAGTAG
>JASJCP010000167.1 GCA_030065935.1 Xenococcaceae cyanobacterium MO_167.B27 | reverse complement strand
TTAGAAACTAGTCATTAAAAGTCTTGCTGTGCAAGACTTTGAGTTCTTGATAGTTTGATTTTGTATGTTTTTTCCTAAATCCGTTTACAGATAAGCCTTTTACCCAAATTCAACACTGTAAGTTCGGTAGAGCCTAAAATATAGCATTCGAGTTTCTATCAAACATCAACAAACCAATGTATAGCTACTAACATATTGCGAGACTTAAATCGGGTTCTTATTCATAGGTGTCTTCTAAATTAAAATCAAGATTACTAATATTCGTTCCTGCGAGATAACCAATAGGATTTAAACCAGCAGTAATAATTCTTTGGTAAAAGTTATCTGTTGCTTCTTGTCTCAGCTTGTTTATAATTGCTTGACGTTGTTCTAAAGTTTTATGTTTAGAATAACTTCCAACAGCTTCTCGATATCCTTTTTTTAGTTTACTATTAACTAAACGATAAAAAATAGTTTCTGCTTCATATAAACTAATTGGATCGGGAGTTTTGGTAATCTCTTTTAGTTTATTGCCTCTTTTTCCATAATGCACATCTACTTGGTATACACTGTCAGTTGCTCTGATTAAAAAAACTTTATATACTTTATCAGAATTATTTTTTTGATATACAAGTATTTTTTCTTGAATAATTTGAGATTTCATAGATTATGTCACAATCAAATTAATTACAGTATTAGTAATTTTAGAAAATCTTATACCTCAAAGTTTTTTTTTGATAACTTTAATTGCTAATATTTACATTTATCATGAAAAATATTTAGTTTTATTACTCTAAATACAATAAACTCATTTAACAAAATAAACTAATTATAATCCTATCCGTGTCGCTCTGTGGATAATTATTAAAATTCAGATTTTTTAAATTAATATTCAATTCAAATGAACTCAAAAAATCCTGCTAATGCTTCAGCTAATAAACCCTCTCTAGAAATATCCACTTCTCGCCAATTTAACTCTTGGCTATACGAACAAAATTTGAGTCTAGCCTTTACTACTTATCAAGCAGGAAAAATATTTTTTATTGGTTTACAAGCCAAAGGAAAGCTATCAATTTTTGAGAGAACTTTTGACCGTTGTATGGGTTTATATACTTCTAAAAACACCTTATATTTAAGTTCCTTATATCAAATTTGGCGATTTGAAAACCCTCTAGAAGCAGGGCAAATACACAACGGTTATGATGCTATTTATGTGCCACAAATAGGATATATAACAGGTGACTTAGATGTTCACGATATGATCATTGAACAATCAGGAGAATTAGTATTTGTTAATACTCTATTTAGTTGTTTAGCTACTGTAAGTCATACCCACAGTTTTAAACCAATATGGAAGCCTCCTTTTATTACTAAACTAGCAGCAGAAGATCGTTGTCATCTCAATGGTGTAGCTTTAAAAGATGGAAAAGCCAGTTTTGTAACAGTTGTGGGAAAAACTGATATTGCCGATGGTTGGCGAGATAATCGTCAAAATGGTGGTTGTATAATTAACGTTCAAACTAACCAAATAATAGTAGAAGGTTTATCAATGCCTCACTCTCCCCGTTGGTATCAAGATAAACTTTGGGTGCTAAATTCTGGTACAGGAGAATTCGGTTTTATTAAAATCAAAAAAGGAACTTTTGAACCGATCGCATTTTGCCCTGGATATCTAAGAGGCTGTGCTTTTATAAATAACTATGCCATTGTGGGTCTTTCTCAGTCAAGAGACAATAAAACTTTTGCTGATTTACCCATGAATGAAAAGCTAGAAAAACAAGGAGTAGAACCCCGTTGTGGTTTAATGGTAATTGACTTGAATAGTGGGGATATTGTTCATTGGTTACGCATTCAAGGAGTAGTAAAAGAACTCTATGATGTAGCAGTTTTACCTGGTATTAAAAGACCCATGGCGATCGGTTTTAAATCAGATGAAATTCGCCGTATAATTAGTATTGAAGAGTGAATATAGTAGAAAAATACCAAGATATAACAATAACATTTCAAATAATTTATTGCCCCAACCCTACAATTAAATAATAATAGTAAATACGGAGATGCAATTATGTCTGAGTCTTCCAGAAAGGAAAGGATCATCAATGATTTACAACAAGCTAAACAAGCAGGAGAATTAACTGCGGAAAGAATCCGTGAAATTGTTAAAACTGCTATTTCCCTGGGAATAGAAGAAGCTAAAGAAAGTAAAACGGAAATTAGTGTCTATGTGCAAGATGCAGTAGCAGCCGTAGTGGAAATCTCTAAGGAAAAAGGTGGGGAATTAAAAGAAGCAATTTCTGCTTCCATTGAAGGAGCGATCGCTGGTATCAGTAATAGTCAAAGACAACAGATCGGTAAAAATCAATCTCAAATCCAAGATTTAGAGACTAAAATCGAATCACAAGAGCAACAATTGCAACAACAAATTAATAGTATTCTCCAAGATATTCGTAGTAAAGGAGTCGAACAATCGGCAAAAGTAAAAGAAGCCATAGACTCAGCAATAGATAATTTTCAAGAGACAGAAGAAGCTGCTCTTCTACAAAAACGCTATGCTCAATTAAAAGCTCAGTTAGCAGTCTTACAAGCTAATCTTGCTAATCGCTACGGAGAGCATTATGACGAAGTTAAGCAATATTTAGATGAGGCTAAAACTTGGTATGAAAAAGCCAAAGAAGAGCCAGAAGTTTTTACCGATAAAGTAGCTCAAAAGCGAGTAGAATTTGAAAATAAACTGGGAGCAGCAGGGAGCGCGATAGCCAAAAAAGAAAAGCAAGTAAAACAACTTTTACAAGAACTTTGGCACTCCATCACAGAAATATTTAAGTAGTAATTAGAACTCTAGCTTTTCTCCCTCAGATATACTCAAAAATTCTCAACTAACTTCGACTAACTAACTCCAAATACCAGGACATAATACTCTACCTCATGACTCTAATAATTGCTATAAGTACCTAGGCAAAATTATTTACACATTTTTCGCGTCAGGTGGAACAATATTCCCTATTCCCTATTCCCTACCCTCACTATGTAATTTATTCTGCACACCTACTTATATTTAAGCGTTGGCTTGTTCTGACTGCTTAGACAGTATCCACAAAGCATGAATCACTCCTGGTATCCAACCTAATAAAGTGAGGAGGATGTTAATAATTAGTGAAGTACTAATACCTGTAACCAAAAATACTCCCAAAGGAGGAACTAAGATTGAAGCAACAACTTGAATAATTTTCATGGCAATTTCTGGACTGTTTTATTTATACATAAGTATTTATCAGTATTCTAGCTAACTCCTAATTTTGTCTTCTGTCTTAGGTTAAATAATTAACTATTTCTTAAGTTTTTCTTTATCCTACTCCGAAGTAAAAAATATATCTTTAAAGAGAGGCATAAAGTTATTTAGAAGAGGAAAATAAAAATATTAGACTCATCGTAAATCTTAAAAACAGATCTTTTAAGGAGAAAATATTATGCTAGGAAAGCTTTTAAACTTACTTGCTATAGCCCTTAGTCTGTTGGTAGTTGATATTATTTTCCCAGGAGTAGATTTAGCTAACTTTCCCGCAGCGATGATTGCAGCAGTAGCTATTGGGATTGTTAATGTAGGGATCAAACCAATTCTTTCTTTACTATCTCTACCTGCTACGATTATCACTCTAGGTGCATTCTCTCTCGTTGTAAATGGCTTGTGCTTCTGGTTAGCTTCAGTTTTTGTACCAGGATTTAAAGTTGTTGGTTTATTGGCATTTATCCTAGCACCAGTAGTTTTATCTGTAGTTAATACTTTCTTGACGAATTATTTTGCTGAAAAATACCCTGAGTTAACCGAATAGTCATCAATACCCATAAAAAAAAGGGAAAATTCATGAATTGTCCCTACAATGATTGCATTACAAGCATTATTTGATTTGATATGACATCGGTATAACGTTAGTAGGGTGGGCAATGCTTCACCCTACATTTGTTTGTGAGTAATATTAATTTTTTAATCGAATTGGGAAAATCTAATAGAATTTAAAGTAGAACAAATATTGCTATATGTAGATAATCAATTTTGTAAGATTATTTTTCCAAGTTTGTTACTATTTATTCTTTCAATAATATTCATGAATTGTACAAAAGGAACATCACCAAATGGAAAGACTAGAAATATTGATTTTACAACAGTCAAAATACCTGATAAAAATGTTTAACAAAATAAGTAGGGTGGGCATTGCCCACCCTACTATGTATTTAACCAACAGTACCCTCTAACTTGAGGCTGAGTAATTTATCTGCTTCGGCTGCGAATTCCATTGGTAACTCGTTTAAGACATCTTTACAGAAGCCACTGACAAGCATAGAAACAGCGTCTTCTTCAGAAATACCCCGTTGAGCGAAGTAAAATAGCTGTTCTTCCCCAATTTTAGCGGTTGAGGCTTCATGTTCCACTTTGGCGCAATTATTATCTACCTGAATATAGGGGAAAGTATTTGCTTCTGCATTATCCCCAATTAACATGGAGTCGCACTGGGAATAGTTACGCGCACCATCCGCTTTTGCTCCCATTTTCACTAAACCGCGATAGCTACCTTTAGATTCTCCTGCGGAAATACCTTTAGAAATGATGGTACTACGGGTATTTTTGCCGATATGAATCATTTTTGTGCCTGTGTCTGCTTGTTGCTTGTTATTAGTCAGAGCAATAGAGTAAAACTCTCCTACAGAGTTATCTCCTACTAATACACAACTAGGATACTTCCAAGTAATTGCAGAGCCTGTTTCTACCTGTGTCCAAGAGATTTTAGAATTAACTCCTTTACACAAGCCTCTTTTGGTAACAAAGTTATAAATACCGCCTTTGCCGTTTTCATCTCCAGCAAACCAGTTTTGCACTGTGGAGTATTTAATATCAGCATTGTCTAATGCTACTAATTCTACTACTGCTGCATGAAGCTGATTAGTGTCAAACATAGGCGCGGTACAACCTTCTAAATAACTGACAGATGCTCCTTCTTCTGCCACAATAAGGGTACGCTCAAACTGTCCTGTATCTCCATCGTTGATGCGGAAATAAGTAGATAATTCCATAGGGCATTGTACTCCTTTGGGAATAAACACAAATGACCCATCACTAAATACGGCGGAGTTTAAGGCTGCAAAATAATTATCTGCTACAGGTACAACACTACCCAAATATTTTTTGACTAATTCAGGATGTTCTTGGAGTGCTTCAGAAATAGAACAAAAAATTACGCCATCTTCAGCTAGTTTCTCTTTAAAGGTAGTAGCAACTGAGACACTGTCAAAAATCGCATCTACCGCTACATTACTCAGTCTCTTTTGCTCAGAAAGGGGAATACCCAATTTGTCAAAAGTTTCTAGTAAAGCAGGATCGACTTCCTCTAAGCTATCTAGCTTGTCTTTCTTCTGTTTGGGAGCAGAGTAATAGACAATATCCTGATAATCAATTTTAGGATATCCCACGTGCGCCCAAGTTGGTTCAGTCATTTTTAGCCACTGATGATAAGCTTTGAGGCGAAACTCTAACATGAATTCTGGCTCATTTTTTTTCGCTGAAATTAACCGAATAATATCTTCACTCAATCCGCGAGGAATAGTATCTTTTTCGATATCGGTAACGAAGCCATATTTGTAGGGTTGATTGACTAGATTTTTGACTGTGGTACTCATTGTTAGCTTTGGTATGTACTGGATAGTCGCACTTAACTCAAAATCTCTGTCTTATTAGACAGAAAGCTTATAGCTAAGAAGATCGTGGGCTTTTTAGACTCATGATTTATGAGTTAATTTACGTTGTACTTAAACAATAAATTTGTTGTTTAAGTCTATTTTAGGTTACATTAACAATAAATTTGTTGTCAAAGTAGCTAAATTTTTTTCTGTTAGGAAGTAGCTCAATCTCAGAATTCATCATTCACAATTCACTATGAATACTACTGGTTTCCCATCTACCAAACAGAATATCCTGCAATACTTTCTTAAGAAAGGTCAGGGGACAGCTACCCAATTAGCTAAAGCCTTAGAATTAAGTTCTCAAGCTATTCGTCGCCATCTCAGTGAACTAGAAGGGGAAGGATTAATTGAGTATGAGTCTGTACAAAAGGGTATGGGAAGACCCCAACATATTTATCGACTTAGTCAACAAGGGCGATCACTGTTCCCCAATCGTTACGGAGAATTTACAGTATCATTTTTAGATACTCTAGTAGAAACTGTTGGAGAAGATAGAGTAATTAAGCTTTTAGAGAAACAATGGCAAAGAAAAGCCCAAGAATATCGTGATCGCCTAGGTAATGGTACTTTGTTAGAAAGAATCTCGAAACTGGTGCAAATTCGTCAAGAAGAAGGTTACATGGCAGAATTATACCAACAAAATCAGCAAAACTTTATTCTCACAGAATATAACTGTGCTATCTCCCAGGTTGCGGAATCTTATCCTAGTGTATGCGGACAGGAACTAGAAATGTTTTCTGCTATTCTTCCTGATTGTACCGTTGAGCGCACTCATTGGCTCAATAATGGGGAACATCGCTGCGGATATTTAATTCAAGCTAAGTAAAATTGTTAGTGGTTACTGGTAGGTTTTTCTTATAAGTACCTAGGCAAAATTATTTGTATATTCTAACATTGCCTATTCCCTATTCCCGCTTCTCAACTATCGCGCCATTATGACGCGCCAACTACTTAGATATTTTTCTAACGTTTATTTAGGTGCTGGTATTTAGTGCTTTGGAAGTAAATTAAAATTATGGGCAAATATGAAAAACTACTACTAAAAATTTTAGAAGGTAAATCTGATGCCAATATTTCCTTTAACGAGTTATGTCAATTATTAGAAAAATTAGGTTTTGAAAAACGTATTCGCGGTAGCCATCATATATTTCGTAAAGCAGGTATTACAGAAAAACCTAATCTACAAAAAGACGGAAACAAAGCCAAAGATTATCAGATACGTCAAATAAGAACCATTCTTTTAAAATATAAGTTAGAAATAAAAGACTAAGGCAATGTATAAATATCAAATAATTATTAACTGGAGTGAAATAGACAGAGTATTTGTGGCAGAAGCTCCAGAATTACCTGGTTGCATGGCTCATGGTGAGACTCAAGAAGCTGCACTAGCCAATATTAAAGAAGCTATAGAATTATGGATTGATACAGCCAAAGAATTTGGAGATTCTATTCCTAAACCTCAAAGGAATAAAATTTCTGTCTAAATATTATTTGTATTGTTAAGTACCAAGCGCAACATTATTTGTACAACGAGCGCATTGCCTATTCCCGTTTCCCAAGGATGAAGGATGAAGGACTCAGAAATAATAAGTAATAAGTAATAAGTGTTACTTGCCAATCCCCAATCCCCCAATCGCGAAGCGAAGATTGAACGCAATAAGCTCGTAGTTTTTGTGTATTACTTAAACCCGCTACTTCGGCGATCGTGATCGCTGTTATACTTAATAAATTAGCTAAGCTAACCCACATCAGATGTAAATAATAAATCTAAACCTAAGAATAAAGCAGCAATACTACCACAAACGCAGATTTCCCCTGAGATAATCTTACTTTTAACTTCTGCTATGGGAATTAAGACAACTTCAATAGCTTCTGTATCATCTAATTGCTGTTTTCCCCCAAGAGTAACATTGTGAGCAGCATATAAATGAATCCGATTGGTATTTTTCACAGGATTATCATACAAAATAGCTAAAGGAGTTAAGGTTTGGGCGACATAACCAGTTTCTTCTCTTAGCTCTCGTCTAGCAGCATTCAAACTATCTTCAGTATTAGGATCGAAAGTACCAGCAGGAAGCTCTAATAAGATTTCTCCTGCTCCATGACGATACTGTTGCACAAAAACTATCTGTTTATCTGGTGTGATGGGTAAAACTAAAGCAATATCAGGTCTAACATGAACAAAATAATCATCAACAATTGTTTCATTAGGTAACTTGACCTTATCTTGTCTCACCCGACACCATTGGTTATCAACGACAAATCTAGAGTTAAGAGTTTGCCACTTTTTTATTTCCGTCATTAATTTTTTTGTTAAGTAGATCGCTCTAATTATTCCTAGGATAATGAAACTTATCTATTGCTAGTAGGTTGGGTTTCCCAAATTCAACCTACTAGCTTAGTAATTAATCTTGAATATACTCTTCTCCTGAAATTAAAGCATACTCAGCTCGCATAAATTCCCGTCCCAGATAAGCAGCATGATCCAACATAGTAATAGGACAGGGTTTGGGTTCTTCAATAACTTTGACACAAAGTTCTTTAGCAGTTCTAGCAGAATAGACTGTTTCTGCTACTCGGTTGACTTTTCCTCTAGCAGCAATCACTTCTCCGCTTTCTGGGTCGGTTGCTAGACCTTTTTCATTAATAATATTTGTATAGTGTTTGGCATAGATTAACTCAGCCTCTCGGTCTATATAGATAATGTAGTAGCCCCCTGGATCGAGAGCTATAGGGCGTTTCGAGAGTTGATCATCAATTTTTTTAATGTTGGTTGCTAACTCACTCATATATAAATTTAGATTTTTATGATTATTATCGGATAATTATCTGATAACAACAGTAATATCTTGATTAATAGTGGGCTGATAGCTCTATTTCAGCAAACTACTTGTAATGATTTAATACCATGACTATTGAAAGCGATCAACGTTGTACAATTCCAGTAATTAAAAAATCTCAAGACTATAAAGCTTATCGTATCAGTGATCATGATACTAATCGTCTAGCTATTATTTTTGATTCTGCTAGTGCTGATAGCTCTTTGACTGTTTGTGTGGAAATTTTTGATCCTGGTGGTGAAACTCCTCCCCATCGCCATAATTATGCTGTAGAGATGTTTTTTATTCTCAAAGGGGAAGGAATGGCTGTTTGTGATGGCAAAGAAGTAATCCTAAAAGCAGGGGATAGTGTCTTAATGCCTAAAACTGGAACTCACTATATCAAGAATACAGGCTCTCAACGCCTATATGCTCTTTGTATGATGGTTCCTAATGAGGATTTTTCGGAACTGATTAAAAGTGGTATTCCTGTAACACTAGATCGAGAAGATTTAAACGTGATTACTCGTCTTGATTCTCTGGCGGTATGTCAATCTTAAAAATAAACAGTATTAAATAAATATTAAGAAAATCCCATGTTGTCACTAAGTAGAAGATACTAGTCCTAAAAGAGTTTTAGTTTCTATAGATATTGCCCTGTATTAAGTAATTAGTCTCTGATCCCCATAACTTAAGCTAGAATTAGACTGACTTAGTGCGGTTACTAAAACTGGTAAAAAAAAAGATAGATAGGGAGAAAATCCTAAGCTATCTGATGTTTTGTATCAAAACATTATCAAAAAAGCAAAAAATAAAACAAAAACGGTGGAGATAATCGCCGAGCCTAATGTTATTATCAAATTGCGTAGCAGTTAATACATAATATAGGGCAATAATTATGGATCAAGCACCTGTATCTCCAGTGGTGCTAGCGATATTAGATGGCTGGGGTTATCGAAAAGAAACGGAAGCTAATGCCATAGCTATAGCTAGAACCCCGATATTCGATAGCTTGAGGACAGCTTACCCTAATACGCTTATCAATACTTCTGGGAAAGACGTGGGTTTGCCAACAGGTCAAATGGGAAACTCAGAAGTAGGGCATCTAAATCTTGGCGCAGGAAGAGTAGTTCCTCAAGAATTAGTGCGAATCACCGATGCAGTAGAAGACGGTTCTTTATTTCATAACGAAGTACTAGTAGAAATCTGCGAAAAGGTGCGTAATTCTGGGGGAAAACTACATCTAGTAGGTCTTTGTTCCGAAGGAGGAGTCCACTCTCACTTAAAGCATTTAATGGGGTTATTGGATTTAGCCAAACTGAATGCGATCGCCAATGTGTGTATTCACGCCATTACAGATGGTCGGGATACTAACACTACCGAAGGAATTAAGGCATTAGATAAAATCCAAAAATATACCGAAAAAATTGGCATCGGCAAGATCGTGACCGTAAGTGGTCGTTACTATGCTATGGATCGTGATCGCCGTTGGGATAGAGTAAAACAAGCCTACAATGTAATGACTCACAATGAAGTCACCCATGCTGTTTCTGCCACTAAATTTTTAGAAAAATATTATAGTGAATTTACTGACGAGTTTATTCCTCCCACTAGAATTGCGCCTGGAGCAGTAGAAGCAGGAGACGGAGTAATTTTCTTTAATTTCCGCCCAGACCGCGCTCGACAGCTAACCTATGCTTTTGTACAAGAAAACTTCGACGGTTTTGAGCGAGAGCAAATTCAACCCCTTCATTTTGTCACCTTCACTCAATATGACCCCAACATTAACGTTGAGGTTGCCTTCAAACCTCAGAATTTAACTAATATTCTGGGAGAAATCATCGCCAAAGAAGGTTTGCGTCAATTTCGTACCGCAGAAACTGAAAAATATCCCCATGTCACCTATTTCTTCAATGGTGGTTTAGAAAAGCCTTTTGAAGGGGAAGAGCGAGAGTTAATTCAAAGTCCTATGGTAGCGACTTACGATCAAACACCAGCCATGTCAGCTCAAGCAGTAACGGATGCAGTGTGTAAAGCGGTGGATAAAAGAATTTACTCTTTAATTGTGGTCAACTATGCTAACCCCGATATGGTAGGTCATACCGGTAATATAGAAGCAGCAGTGACGGCAGTTGAAACTGTTGATAGTTGCTTGGGTAAAGTCATAGACTCAGTGGTTAAAGCTGGAGGAACTATGCTCATTACCGCCGATCATGGAAATGCTGAATATATGCGAGACAGTCTGGGTAATCCTTGGACAGCCCATACTACTAATCCTGTACCCTTGATTTTGATTGAAGGGGAACAACGCAAGATACCTGGACATGGCGCAGAGGTAAAATTACGAGAAAATGGGCGTTTAGCAGATATTGCTCCTACTATCTTAGAAATACTCCAAATACCTAAACCAGAAGAAATGACTGGTACTTCTTTGATTCAGCCAGCAGCATACGACGTTACCAAAAATCGTACTCCCGTAAGGATTTCCCAAGCAACTTTTTAAATGCTGGATTAGGGAAATTGTTTGAACCTAGTGTGGCAAAAAGTCTCCATCCTTCTACAAGATGGGGACTTACCCGTATGAACTTCTGAGGTTTTAGCTTCTCAAGAATTGCGACGAATAAGCTAATGAGCATTTAAACAGTCAAGAATAATTCACCACTAACTAATTCATGAAAAAAATTATTACTCTACTAACGTCTGTAATTCTGTTTTGTACTTATTTATAGCTTGCTAGCCAAGCTCAAGAGGATTTAGACGTTGAAATCAATTCAGAAGAAGAAAAGAAACCAACTAGTAGCTATCTTGGTTTAGGGGGGACTATTGGTATTAGTGGGGATGCTACTCCTCTATCAGAGGGGGGGTTTTCTCTAATAGGAAGAACAGCATTTACTGATAACTTATCCTTACATACTTCCAGTGTTTTTCAAGATGATGGGCTAAGTTTATTTGCAATTACTTTTGGTGTTCCCATTAACAATAACTCCTCAGAACGGGAATTAAGTAGTTATGCAAAATTAATTAGATAGTTGAGATAGGCAATAGGCATTCTTGCAATAGTGAATAGTGAATAGAAAATGTACAAATAATTTTGCTTAGGTACTTATTTTTCCCTTTTCTTGGTGCAGGAGTAGGAATAGAAGATTTATTTGGGGATTTTGAAGCAGACGCTTTAATTACTGCTGGTGTAGATATTCCTATTGGGAGAAGGTTTGTCGGAACAGTTAGGCTTAATACTACCTTTCCTGAAGATGATACTGATGTCGGCTTGTTACTAGGAGTGGGCTACAACTTTAGCATTTTTGATCTATTATTCTAAATTCTACTCTAAAATATCAAATAGTCGAAACTACTACCCTTGGAAAAGGGGAAACTGGCTTCTGTGTAGTCAATTTTTAACCTTAAGTATTACTTTATTCAATGAAACTTTATCAACTATTTCAAATTATTTGGACAACTTCTGCATTTCTGTTAATAGTTTTAGTATTGCTTCACAGCCCCAAAGGAGATGGCTTGGGTGGTATTGGAGGACAAGCACAACTCTTTACTAGTACTAAAAGTGCGGAAACAACACTTAATCGTATTACTTGGGCTTTAAGTATTACTTTTATAGCGATAACAGTAGTATTAAGTGCTGGTTGGGTAAATTAACAGTTTCTGTGATGAATAAGCGATCGCCTGTTAGAAAAATCCAGCTTGCGATCGCACACAGTTTCCGAAAACAAATCCCACTATGCTTATTAATCACTGTTGGGGTGATATTTTTTTCAAGTGCTTCAACCGTTTCATCTGCTTTACCACCTCTTAAGACTCATCCTTTGCCCTCATCTTTGGCACAATGGCAAGATAAAAGTAATGTGGGCAATTATTTTACTAGTATCCAAACAACCCCAGTGGGTTACTTGATCTGGTCAGATTTTCCCATTTCAGTTTATGTAGAAACACCACCTCTACCAGATGATTCTGCGAGTAATCTGCGTTTTCAACAATGGTTTAAAGCAGTTCAAAATGCGATCGCTGAATGGAATGTTTATCTTTCTCTACAACAGATAGACGCTCCTGAAACAGCAGACATAGTAATTATGCGCTCGCAAGTAAATAGAGAAATCCAACTTAACCCCGAAACTGGACTCTATGACATTCCTCGCGCTATTACTGCTCAAACCAACTACAAATTTTATTTAGACCAAGCAACAAATACCTTATCTCATAAAATGACTATTAATATTAGTCCTGATTTAAGTCAAACAGCAATCCTAGCAGCAGCACGTCACGAAATAGGTCATGCTTTAGGTATTTGGGGTCATAGCGATCGAGAAACTGATGCTTTATACTTTTCTCAAGTACGAGATACACCCCTTATTTCAGAAAGAGATATCAATACTCTCAAAAAAATCTATCAACAGCCTACTAGATTAGGCTGGAAAATGCCTTAAATATTCTAATTTTTAGTTCCATCATTAAAAACTGCATTACTTTCAATTTATTTAATCTGAGTATTCGATTAAGGTGATATATCTACTTAATTATCTGGTGGTGATTCCTATGTAGTGAAACTGATTTTAATTATTAGCAATCTCGGTATTATAATGGCGAATAAAATACCCTCTTGCTCCGATACGATCATTTAAATCTTTGGAGAAAGAAAGGCTTTTAAGGACTAACCTAGAAATGCGTTGTCTCAATGTGTTATTTATTCTTTCAATCGCTCTTGTTAATGAACTACAAATAAACAATAAGTCATCATTTAAATCTGCTTCTCAACTTTACACTCAAGCCATAAATAATTGTCCTAGAGAATTTACAGGGTGGGTTCTAATCAAAAGTTTTGAAACTAAAAGTTATACTTTGGCACTTTGCCAAAAAGGTGATTTTGTTTATCTTGTAGGACATGAAAAACAGCAACATGAAGCTTTCATAACTGCTAGTGTCATATCTCAAAATGATGATTTAATTATTGCCCAAGACAACTATGGTTTTTCTTTTGAAATCAGCGATCGTGAATTAAAAGTAACTAAAAACGAGCGACTAATTGCTCAGGAAAAAATTTTTAATTTATATATTAAGCAAGACGAAAATAATTCTGAATCCAATTTAACTAGTGTTGTTTGGCAATTACAACAAATTCGTTATAACAATGATGAATTAATAGAAGTAGATAATCCCTCTAATTACACCATCGAATTTTTACCTGATGGTCAAGTCCAAATTAAAGCAGACTGCAATCGTGCTAGGGGAACTTATACCCAAAAAGGTAGTAGTATTTCAATTAAAATTGGTCCTACTACTCGTGCTATGTGTCCTCCTGAGTCCATCTCAGAACGCTATCTCAAAGAACTTCAATCAGCAGTAATATTCTTTTTCCAGGATGGCAACCTATATTTTGACTTAAAATTCGATACCGGTACAATGAAGTTTATTCCAGATAATTAAAACAGCAAAATTAGACAGTATTAGGGCGTGAAAATGATTATTTAAACTTAATTGTCTTCAAAGTAAAAAATATTCATTTTTTTTGATGCAATTAAACCCTAAAATCTCAGAAAATACTGGAAAAGTGCAAATAATTGTTCCCAATATGAGGTAATATACTCTTGATCGAGAAGGATTATCGAATTTAATGCTTAAAAAACTTTCTCTTATTCTTGTCAGTACCCTGTTGTTCATCACAGGGGTCAAACCAATTGTGGCAGAAACCATAATAGAATCTGTAGCTCGTAATGGAAGATTAGTGGTCGGAACTTCTTTCGATCTAGTTCCCTATGCTTATTTCAATCAAAAAGAAGAATTAGACGGCTACTCCATAGATATAGTCAAGCTGATTCAAAAGCAATTGGAACAGGAACTAGGTAAAACTGTTGAATTATATTTTGTAGAGACTGACAGTCTTGCTGAAACTTTCCCCAAACTCATTAGTGGAGAGATTGATATTGCCTGTAATACAGTGTTTACTTGGCAAAGAGACCAGTATGTTGATTATACGATGAGATATAGCGTCTCAGGTATTAGACTTTTAGTGCCGAAGGGAACTTCATTAAATTCTTTGGCCAATAAAAAGATTGGTGTTCCCCCTGCTGCTTTTGTCAAGGATGCCATGAAGTTAGCTTATCCTAGAGCAACACTAGTGCCAATGGAAACTCTAACGAAAGCGGTTGAAGCTCTCAAAGCGGGACAAGTTGATGCTCTAGCTGGAGATAGTTTGATTCTAGATGGAGCCCGCCAGCGACTAGCTCTAGATAACTATAAAATATTGCCACGGCAGTCGAAAAAACCCTATGGTCGTTATGGAGTTGGTTGCATAGTTCCAGAAAATAATTCCACTTTTCTCAATATTGCCAATTATGCGATCGCCAAAATGATGGAAGGTTATCTCGTCGGAGATCGAGAGTCAGTAGATATAGTCAATAAATGGTTTGGACCTGAAGGCGTTATTGAAATTATCGACCCGAAATTAGTTAAAGAGTTTTATGAAAATATGATTATCAATCACGAACAGATTCCTTTTCGCAACTAAATAATCAAGCTCGCAATTATTATAAGGAGTAGATCTTGAAATTAACAAAAATTACTTGGATTAGCTTGATAGTTACCCTAGCAACCCTAAACCTACCTACAAAAACTAAGGCTCATCAAGCTGACTCACTCCCAACTGAAGCTCCTCAAATGCTTGAAAGTCGTTTAGCAAAAATTGCTGCTACTCTCAAAGAACGAGAGTCTCAAATACCCCCATCTTCTACATTGAAAAAAACTTTAGAAATTGCTGGTTGGGGAAATGCGCCTGGAGGAGGAGGTTTTCTGAATAATCGCGGTGGAGGAGGTTTTGTCAATAGTCGTGGAGGAGGAGGTTTTGTCAACAATCGATGGTCTAATGGCGGTGGTTTTTTAAATCGTCGTTACTAGAAATATGCCTTCAGATTGCTGTTTTCAACCAAATAATTAGGCTGAATAATTATTGCAAGGAGTAAATCTTGAAATTAACAAAAATTACTTGGATTAGCTTTATAGTTACCCTAACAGCCCTAAACCTGCCTGCAAAAACTAAGGCTTATCAAGCTGACTCACTCCCAACTGAAGCTCCTCAAATGCTTGAAAGTCGTTTAGCAAAAATTGCTGCTACTCTCAAAGAACGAGAGTCT
>JASJCP010000166.1 GCA_030065935.1 Xenococcaceae cyanobacterium MO_167.B27 | reverse complement strand
ACTTAGATAAATAGGAATTCAGAATCGTCTAAGCTTAATTCAGGAGAAACATTCTCGATCACCGCAATCACTTCTCCAACACTCTCAATTCCAGGGTCGAAGATCACTCTAGCACCAATAGTGCCAGTACTAGAGGTAAATAAATCTAAACTATAGAACTCTCTTTGACCATTGAGTTGAATACTATCTTCACCAGAGTTGAAATCAGTAATGAGTGCAAAATCAGATTCTCCCCCAGTTAAGTTATCACCATCATCGTAATAGATACCATTAGAATCACCTAAAAAGAAAGTATCATTTCCTTCTCCACCAGTCAGAGTATCAATCTCTCCTCGACCAAGGCTTAAGTTAGAACCTTCAACTTCAACACCAATAATTAGGTCATCTCCTTCACCACCATCAATCTCGTCATTACCGTTTCCTCCTACTAAATTGTCATCTCCACTATCACCATTAAGAATATCATTTCCTCTTTGACCCAAAAGGAGATCGCCTCCGCTACTACCATTAATCAGGTCATTTCCTGCACCACCTCTGATGGTATCAAATCCATCATCACCTTTGAGGGTATCATTTCCTGCTTGACCTAAAATGCGATCATCTTCATCACCACCGTTGATGATATCATTTCCTGCTTGACCTAAAAGGCGATCACCTCCGCTACCACCATTAACCAGGTCATTTCCTGCACCACCTCTGATGGTGTCAAATCCAGCATCTCCGTTGATGATATCATTTCCACCATTTCCGAATAAACTGTCATTGTCATTTTCACCACGAATAGTGTCTCTTCCTGCACCACCTCTGATGGTGTCATTTCCTGTATCACCTATGAGGATATCTTCTCCAGCATCACCAGTTATACTATCTGCTCCTGTTCCACCTTGAACACTATCATCACCCCCACCTGCATTGATGCTGTCATTTCCACTACCACCAAGGAGTTCATCGTTTCCGCCTAATCCCTCTAGGGTGTCATTTCCAGCCACACCAGAAAGGAAATCTGCTCCAGGACTACCAGTAAGTAGATCATCTCCTGCTGTTCCTGTTAATTCCACAGGTGCGAAACCAAATAGTATGTAGGCTTCTCCTTCATCAGAGAAACCACCGTATGTAGAGTCAGCATAAGGTGCGCCAATAATCAAGTCATCAAAACCATCACCATTGACATCTCCTGCACTACTAACTGAGCGTCCTAAATTATCATTTTGATCGATACCACTAATAATGAAACCATCATCATTATCCAGTGCAGTTAAGTCAATATCAGCTTCATTATTATCACTGCTACCAAACAGTACATATACTTCTCCTTCACTAGAGTAACTGCTTGCTTCATCAGCAAAAGGTACGCCAATAATCAGGTCATCAATACCATCACCATTAAAATCTCCTGCACTACTCACAGCACTTCCCAAATTATCAAAGGGATCGATACCAGAAATAGTGAAACCATTAGTACCATCAAGAGCGTTTAAATCTAGTGACTCATCAAAACCTTCATTGCTGCCAAATACCACATAGGCCTCTCCTTCACTAGAGTAAGAGTATGCAGGGTCAGCATAAGGTGCGCCAATAATTAGGTCGTCTATACCATCACCATTGACATCTCCTGCACTACTAACCGAGCGTCCTAAATTATCAAACGAATCCAGACCAGGAATAATAAAACCGTTACTACCATCAAGCGTGGTTAAATCTAGTGACCCATCAAAACCTTCATTGCTGCCAAATACTACATAGGCTTCTCCTTCACTAGAGTAAAAGAATCCAGATTCAGCATTAGGTGCGCCAATAATCAGGTCGTCTATACCATCACCATTGACATCCCCTGCACTACTAACAGCCTCACCTAAATCATCAAAGGGATCGAGACCAGAAATAGTGAAACCATTACTACCATCAAGAGCATTTAAATCTAGTGACTCATCAAAACCTTCATTGCTGCCAAATACTATATAGGCTTCGCCTCGACTATCACTGTTGTAGTAATAATATCCATAATATCCGTAGTAACCAGTAATTTCCCCTGCGTTAGGTGCGCCAATAATCAGGTCATCGATACCATCACCATTGATATCTCCTAAACTACTCACTGAGCGTCCTAAGTTACCAAATCGATCCAGACCAGGGATAATGAAACCATTAGTCCCATCGAGGCTGGTAACATCTAACTCTGGATCAAAACCTTGATTGCTGCCAAATACTACATAAGCTTCTCCTTCACTAGAGTAAGAGTATGCAGAATCAGCATAAGGTGCGCCGATAATTAGGTCGTCTATACCATCCCCATTAACATCCCCTGCACTACTGACAGAGCGTCCTAAATTATCAAAGGAATCGAGACCAGAAATAGTGAAACCATTAGTACCATCGAGAGTGGTTAAATCTAGTTCGGAATCAAAACCTTGATTGCTACCAAATACTACATAGGCTTCGCCTTCACTAGAGTAAGAGTATGCAGCGTCAGCAAAAGGTGCGCCGATAATCAGGTCGTCTATACCATCGCCATTGATATCCCCTGCACTACTAACTGAGCGTCCTAAATTATCACCTTGATCGATTCCAGGGATAATGAAACCGTTGCTACCATCTAAACTTTCTAGATTTAATGTTGCTAGAGCCATTTTTTTTCCTATTTAGGTAAATTGATTGTTGTGTTGTTGGTATAACAGACCTGAGAATAAAAACTGCGACTATTCATCAATGACTAAGAGAACTTAAATGCTGTTCTGATTTGAAGCCTAATTCCCTAAAAATAGCTGCGATTGTAGTTTTTTGACTAGATTCAAGCACAAAAAACCCTCAACAAACCCAAATAGGATAAGTTCAAAATTATTAAGAACATCAAACAGAACTAAATTATTTCTACTCTTTAAAATTGGAAAGTTGATTCTTGATACCTCCTTCATAAATGTACAGTAGTTAAGGAGTTTTAGAGCTACTTATTTAAGAGGTTTATGAAAACTTTATAATAGGGTATATTTTATAAATCTTGGAGCGAGTAAGGGGATAAATTTAAAGTTCTTCTACAGGATGAGCGATCGCATTATTGTTGTAAGTCTCTTGGTTATAGACCAATAAACTCGTTCGATACTAAAAGCAATGCTTACTTGTGGTTGTGCTAACCAAGTAGCAAGGTGTTGAGAACCTTTAATTTCTAGAGATGGTTTTTTGGGCTATCGACTTGAGTCATGGCTACTCATATCAATGGAAACCTTGGTTATGTATTTAGATAGTATCAAGAATTGGTATTAATTCTCGATACCTGCTTCATAAATGTACAGTAGTTAGGTAATTTTAGAGCTACTTACCTAATCGATTCATCAAAAGTTTATAATCCTGTATATATTATAAATATTTGAGGGAGTAAGCAGATAAATTTAAAGTTGTTCTACAGGACGAACGATCGCATTATTTCTGTTAGTATCTTCTTGAAGATTAAAGATGGCATCAATTGCTTCTTGTAAAGTTTCTGCCATAACTATTTGATTTTCATAAACTACAATAACTCTTGCTAAGGTAGGCAAACTGTTTCTTTCTGCTTCAATATAAAAGGGTTCTACGTACAGTAAAGATTGCTCAATGGGAATGATTAATAAGTTGCCTTGAATAGCTCTTGAGCCTTCTCGATTCCAAAGTGATATCTGTTGGGAAATAACAGGGTCTTGATTAATTAAAGCTTCAATTTGATCAGGCCCATAAACTAATTTTTGCTTGGGGAATTTGTAGAGTAATAAGTTACCATATTCAGCACCATCGGAACGTGCAGCCAACCAAGCAATAAGATTAGGACGACTTACGGGGGTATAGGGGTGAAGTAAGATAAATTCTTCTTTTTCCTCCGTAGGCAGTCTCATAATTAGATAATAGGGTTCTACGGGTTGAGATTCTGCTCCATAAATTTCTTGAGGACTTTGCCACTGGTCTTCTCGGTTATAGAATACCTGGGGGTCTTTCATGTGGTAGATTAGTAGCCTTTCTGACTGAATGCTAAATAAGTCTTCGGGATAGCGGATATGATCCAGCAAACTAGTAGGCATTTCCGACAAGGGATGGAATAATTGAGGAAAAATCTTGTTCCAAGTTTTAATAATAGGGTCTTGAGGTTCAGCAATATAAAAGTCCACATCACCGTTATAGCCATCCACAACTACTTTTACGGAATTACGAATGTAGTTGAAACTATTTTTTCCTGGGTCGGAATAGGGGTAAAAATTGCTGGTGGTATAGGCATCAATTATCCAATAAAGATGATTATTAGATTCGGATTCGGATTCTGATTCTGATTCCGTATTTGCTACTACTAGATAGGGGTCGCGGTCATAGCGTAAAAAGGGAGCAATAGTAGCGACTCGTTCAGCAATATTTCTTCTTAGTAAAAGTTTAGTTTTAGGGGTAAAGTTTTGGGTAAACATTATTTGCCAGTCTTTAAGGTATCTAGCAAATAAGACTCGTAATCCATAGTTTCCTATCTTGATTCCACCATTGCCACTATAGGTATTGTAAATATTAGTTTCACCACTGGGATAGTCTAGCTCTCTAGCTTTGGTAGAAGTCATTACATAAGTATCAGTTATTTCCCCATAATAAATACGAGGTTCCCCAATAGGGATAGTTTCACGAATTAAAGGACTAGATACAGTAAGGTTTCCTAATTCCTGGTTGCCTGTACCAATATCTTTAACATAGTAGTAGGGTAATCCTCCCTCCTCTACTTTATTAACTGGTGAAAGAGTAAAACCATAGCCATGAGTATATACTAAATGTTCGTTAACCCAAGTTTTAGCTCTTTCGGGAACTGAATTATAATCTAGTTCTCTTGCTGCAATAATTACTTGTTGTTTGTTTTTATTGGTAGCAGTTTCTCCGATGAAATAACGGTCAATATCAGCATCGGGAAATTTATAATAAAGACGAATTTGCTGAAGTTGACGATTAGTTGCTAAAATAGGACGAGTATCCCATAAACGAATATTTTTGATTGTTAGATCATTATCTTGAATATCAGTAAGTGTTAATTCATTTTGAGGGTTAAAAGTTTGAGTCTCAATTTCTTCTAAACCAAAAGCTTTTCGCGTGATGGCAATGCTACGTTTAATAAAAGGAGTTTCTTTAGCTAATTCATTGGGTTGAACACTAAAACGCTGGATAATTAAACTGCTAAAGTTACCAAAAACTAGTAAGGAAATATAAATCAATAAAGGAAGCAGAAAAATTATCATCTTACGACGATTAATAACTTTTTTATAAATAATTTTGTAACCAGTAAAACTTTTGACTATTAACCAAAATGCAAGCATAACAGAAAGAACGGTTAAGCCAACTTCTACAGGAAGTTGCACTGTGATATCAGTGTATCCTGCGCCATAAACTACACCTCTATCAGAATAGAGTATGTTGAACCGATTTAACCAATGATATAAACTAACACTGAGCATCACCATCCCACTGAGGAAGAATAAGTGACGAATTTGATTAATGGAAAAGCCTGGAAATTTACCTTCTGATAGACTATTACCTGAAAGTAAATAGTTCAAAAATATTAGCATAAAGCTGCTAACAAATAAGCCATTCAACCAGAGAAAAGCCAGTTTTAATATTGGTAAGATAAAAATATAAAATTCAATATCTCTGCCAAATTGAGGATCGGTATAATTAAAAGATGTAGGTTGATAAAATTGTAAGATAGCAGTCCAGTTACCTGCTACCATTAAGCCAAATAAAATACTAAATGTAATAGCAGTTATAATTAATCCTAATCGTCTAGTGAAGATGATTAACCCACTCAAAAATATAAGAAAAATGATTTCTCGGATATGGCTTTTAAAGTAGGGAATAATATCTATATTGTCAGTTTCTTGAAAGTTAGATAATAACTGAGGAAACGAACCAAATAAACTCTTATCTATTAGCCAAGTATCAAAAGTCAAATAACCATAATAGAGCAACAGTAAACCAAAAGCCAGACAAGATAAAATAACTAAAAACAATAGCAAATATAATGGTATTGTAGGAGGCTTATATTTATTACTAGTTTTCTCTTGAAATTGTCGAGAATTAACCAGAGAAGTACTAGCTAAAGCTTTATTTGATAGATTAGTCGTTAAGCTTAAGTCATTTTTATTGATGTAGGTAATGCTATTTTTGATCCATCCTTCAGGTTTTAACCAATGCCATCTCCAGCGATTAGCCAGATAAATATTAGTCCCTAAATACAAGCTAGAAGTACTAAAAACTACTGTCCCTAGTATAATTTGAGTTTGCCATTTTTTAATTAGGATGGGTAAATAATTTACTTCTTGAAACCAGAGAATTTCTACTAAAACATTTACCACTATTTGAGAAGCAAACCAAAAGAGCAGTAAAATAAAGATCAGGCGTAACAGGTTAGGTATTCGGAGTTTCATCATGACAATACGTAGTTGGGAAACCGCGCAGCTTTAGCTCGCGGAGGAACAATCGTGGGGACATTTTTAAATGTCCGTAAAATATTAAAATCCATAAGTATAGCCATCTTTTTTCTGGACAATACTGCAATATTTGTGACTAATCCCTTGTACTGTTTGGGTAATGGTTTTGATATTAAAAGAGCCACTAGAACGCACAGCAACTTTGCCTAAATAAGAACCTATTTTTTTGCCCCCAGTAACTACTGCTTTAACAATATCTCCAGTTTGAAACCCTTTGACTTGTTTAACCAACGCAGATTTTCTCACCAGTTCTCCTGATTTATTGATTCTGGGAAATCCAAATTTATCAACATGAACTATTTGTCTTTTTCCATGACCAGCACATTTAATTAGTAATGGTTGATTGGTTAAAATTTCCAGTTGAGGGGTGTCTCCAACACAAGCAGCATCTAGATAATGGCGTTTTTCTAGTTTTTGCTCTCGTCGATTAAACTTAGTTTGTCCTCCTGTACCAGTAGTTACAGGCAAACCTGTTTCTTTAAGTGATTTAAGCAGTTTCCAGCGCGTAGAGTTGACCGCAGCAGCATCTTTTAATGGTGCTTTAGCTTGGGCTAGTACTCGTTTTAAAACCGATGGTTTATCTGCTAAAAACTCTCTAATATCAAGATTAGATTTAGCTTGGTTACAAGGTACGCAAGCAATAGTTAAGTTAGAGACACGATTAGAACCACCTTTAGATTTAGGTTTAATATGTTCCACCTCTAGAGGAGTATCTTTTGCCCCACAATAAGCACAAGTTCGGTTAAATTTTTCTAGTAGATATTCTCTGACCTCGTACTGATATAGAGTTCCTTGCTGGTACTCTTTGCCAGAGATCTCCTGATTTTGCAATTTATGACAGTCGAATCTAACTAATTCCATCGCAATAGAATCAATAGGACAAAGTTTGATTAATCGCTTAACCCAAGTCATGGTAGTTAATACACGATGTTCTAAACTAGGTGCTAACCATCCTTTTTCTCGGGTTCGATTGAGAAATCTCGGTTTTCTGTATCTAGTTTTTCTGCCTCTGCGTCCTCTTCTCAGAGAACGACGAGACTCTAAATCGTCTTTGATTTTTTGCCCACGATGAGTTAGTTCGGCAGCCCAGATCAGTTTATTTTCTTGGAGAATTGCTATTCCTGCGGTGACTGAGCCTGGGTCTAGCTTCAGTTGACAGGATTTGGCATCTTTATTTTTTGCGACCTCCTTTTTGAGAATGATGGTGAATGGATATTGTCTAAATACGGCAGCTTTACCTGCTTTAAGCAAACTTCTAGCCATTCCTGGGGTACAGGGGTCTAAAGGTTGCTTGTTGATATCTAGGACAAATACGTGATTAGACATGGTTGCGTCTCTTCTACTTAAATGTGTAAAGTTTGCCTCGCTAATGTTATTTGAGCTTGTTAGGCTAGTTACACTTTCTTACCTCTCGTAGGAATGTTTAATAACTAACGACAGAGCCGAGAACTGGCAAGCATTCTAGGGTGTCGTGACTTAAATAACGTAGTCCGAAGACTTAAGCTGGTCAGCTATCTATTGGTCTGAGGCAAGAAGCCTCGTCTCTTTAGAGCGAGGTGCTGACCTTGGAGTAAAATAAACCAATAGAATTGAGGTGTAAGTGAAGATGTCTCCATAGACTATCAAATTTGATTCTATCTACTAAATTTTACTAAATTTACCAGCTTAGTCTTAATAATCGAGAAAGTTAAATTTGGGAAATCTGAAGCCAGAGAAACAGGGAAAAAACAGTAATTCAATCCTAGATAATCCGACAAAAGCGGAGGGAATGTTTGTAGCAAGTTGAAAAATTTTTAATAGGTGGGGAAGGTATTTACGATCAACTACAAAAAGTTAAAACTCTTCTTTTCCCTTCCCCTGATTACACAATCAGTTAGCAAGAATGGTTAATATAAAACTTTTGATAGCTACTAAAAGAAGCAGCTAACAAAAGTTTTAACCGAATTAGGGTATCAGTTGTTCCACAATGTGTGCGATCTCGGCTCTGCCGAGGCACTGCGTGGTCGCGCTTTGGGGAATTTTCTAAGCCATTTGAGCAATTACTGACTCTAAAACATCTACTGCTTGATTAATTTCAGCCTCAGAGACAATCAGAGGTGGAACAAATCTTAATACCTTAGAACCAGCAGGAGCAATTAATAACCCTTGTTTCATCGCAGATTTGACGATATCAATTGAATTCAGTGGGATATCTGCGTTTATTTCCATACCGTTAATTAAGCCCCAACCTCTCACCTCTGTAAAGATTTGGGGATATTTATTTGCGATCGCTCTTAATCTAACTCGTAGTTGTTCCCCTCTAGCTTCAGCATTGTGAATGAGATTTTCTTGTTCAATAGTTTCTAATACAGCTAAAGCAGAAGCACAAGCCAAAGGGTTTCCACCAAAAGTACTAGCGTGATTTCCTGGTTCAAACACAGCACAAAAATCTTTGCACAACATCGCACCAATGGGGACACCACCAGCTAAACCTTTAGCACTGGTAAAGATATCAGGTTCCACACCTAAATTTTCGTAACCCCAGAGTTTTCCTGTTCTACCCACTCCTACTTGTACTTCGTCAAACACGAGTAAGATATTGTTTTCATCGCAAATTTTCCGTAATTTGAGGAAATATTCTAACTCTCCTGGGCGGACTCCTCCTTCTCCTTGTAGAGGTTCGAGCATAATAGCAGCAACTCGGCGGTTTCCTTCATCAATATCTGCGATCGCATTTTCCACAGCAGTAATATCGTTGTAAGGGACATAAGCAAATCCATCCACTAAAGGTTCAAATCCCTTCTGATATTTGGGTTGTCCTGTAGCAGTAATAGTAGCTAAAGTCCGTCCGTGGAAACTAGACTTAGCCGTCAGAATTACTGGTTGTTCTAGGAAATCTAGGACAGTATGGGCATATTTTCGTACTAATTTGATAGCAGCTTCGTTAGCTTCTGCTCCTGAATTACAGAAAAATACTTTATCAGCACAAGAATGTTCTACTAACCATTGGGCTAGTTGTCCTTGTTCAGGAATATAGTAAAAATTGGAGACATGGTGTAATTTCTGAATTTGCTGAGTTACCCTATCAATAAGAGCAGGATGAGCATGACCTAGAGTACAAGTGGCAATTCCTGCGACAAAATCAAGATATTCTTTACCTTCTGTGTCCCAAAGACGGCATCCTTTTCCTTTTTCCATAGCAATGGGAAAACGCCCGTAAGTGTTCATTACACTGGCGTTAAAACTATTAGTATCGAAAGCATTATCGGTAAAAGAGAAAGTAGAAGGACTCTCAATTATGGTTGACTGTCTCACAAATTACTCCTGGTAAGTGTGTATAACAAATAATAGATAATAAATCTCGGAATGCGGAAGTATAGCTTTGACGATAAATATGGACGCTTACGCCAAGAATTAATCGGCGGTATGATAGCTTTGGCTGGAGTTGTGCTAATTGGTACACTTTGGTACAGACTAGTAGAAAAATGGCCTTTGTCAGAATCTGCTTACATGACCATTATCACTCTTTCTACTGTGGGATATTCTGAGGTACGAAATTTAGGCACTCGCGGTCGTCTATTTACCATCGCTTTAATTTTAATGGGCGTAATAACTATTGGTTATATCGTTAATCGCTTCACTGAAGCCTTAATTCAAGATTATTTTCAAGAAGGAATTAAAATGAAACAAGAGCAACAGGCGATTGATTCTCTCGACCAACACTATATTGTCTGTGGTTTTGGGCGTACTGGTCGCTACGTGGCGCGAGAGTTTGAAGCAGAAGGTATTGACTTTATAATTATCGATGACAATTTAGAAGAAGTAGCAGAAATCAAACAACTAGGCTATACAGTAATTTTTGGGGATGCTACCCTAGATGAATCTTTAAATCGTGCAAAAGTCGCTCAGGCTGTCTGTATAGTTACTGCTTTGCCTTCTGATGCAGAAAATCTCTACACTGTTTTGTCTGCTAAAACTCTCAATCCGAAAATTAGGGCGATCGCCAGAGCCAGTAATGAAGAAGCCGTTAAAAAACTACAAAGAGCAGGAGCAGATGCGGTAATATCTCCCTATATCACAGGAGGTAAAAGACTAGCAGCAGCAGCCCTCAGACCTCAAGTAATGGATTTTGTTGATGGTATTATTACAGGCTCGAATCGCTCTTACTATCTAGAAGAATTTTTAATTGATGGTCAAATTTGCCCTTATGTGGGTAAAAGTCTGCGAGATGCTAGGTTACGCTCCCAATCTGGGGCATTAGTTCTAGCAATTCGCCGTTTTGACGGTAATCTAATTGCAGGACCAATGGGGGATACACTGATTTTAGAAGGAGATGCTCTAATTTGTATGGGGACAGCAGAACAATTACGACAACTCAATCAAATTTTAGGTCCTATTAGTTCTAAATTTCCCAGATTGCCGAAACAAAAGTAAGGGATGAGGGATGAGGGATGAAGGATAAGGGATGAAGGATGAGGAATAAGGAGTAACCAACAACTAACCACTAACCACTAACCACTAACCACTAACAAGAGTAAGGGGTGGTGGCATAGGAGGAGTAACTAACAATCCACAATGAACAATCAACAATTAACTATAATTTATTCTGATCGATTCTTAGAACACAAGACTGGGTATGGTCATCCTGAAAGACCTGAAAGGCTTAGTGCGATTATCGAAGCTTTACATAAAGTTCCTTGGCAAGCAAGATTAGAATGGCGATCGCCTAGTGACAGAAATCCTCTACCCTATATTCAGCAAATTCATACCCCACAACATATTACCAGAATTGCAAATGTAGCAGCCAAAGGTGGTGGTTATCTGGAAGGAGATACCCCCATTTCCTCTCAAAGTTACGATGTAGCACTATTAGCGGTTGCTGCTTGGTTAGATGGGATAGACGCAGTATTAGCTCATCAAAATCCTGCTTTTGTTTTAGCTCGTCCCCCTGGACATCATGCCACAAGAAATGAAGCTATGGGATTTTGTCTTTTTTCTAATGCTGCGATCGCTGCTTACTATGCTTTAGAACAACCAGAAATTAATCGTGTAGCGATTCTAGATTGGGATGTGCATCATGGTAATGGCACAGAAGCTATTGTAGAAGACTATCCCAATATGGCTTATTGTTCTCTGCATCAACATCCTTGTTATCCAGGGACAGGAAGCAAAAGCTCACGCGGTATTTATAATAATATTCTGAACTTACCTCTACCTCCTGGTAGCACCATCAAAGACTATCAGCCTTTATTTGAGCAAGAAATTCTCCCTTTTCTTAAGACATTCAAACCAGATTTATTAATTGTTAGTGCTGGTTATGATGCTAATCATGAAGACTCCATAGCAGGAATATCTTTGCAACCACCAGATTACGGATTGTTTAGTAAATATTTAACAGAAATTACCAATTTAGTTTTGTTTGGTTTAGAAGGAGGTTATCATTTAGAAACTTTGGGACAATCAGTAGTTGCTACTTTAGCCAGTTATATGAACTACTCTAATCTGCTTCCCTGAGATTGGAGTTTCCAAATTCAATCTCACAGATCGTGCTTCTGACGCTTCGCAAGGGCTTACTTACCTTTTCGAGTCCCGAAAGCTCTACTGGATAGAGGTTCGCCATCCACGTCTGAGGACGTTAGTTCCTAACGCCGTGGCTAATATATTCGGTTAGCCAGAATATTTAAGAGGCTTATTTTTTCGCTCTCTCTTAAATCACATGGTTCTGTACTCGCGATACTGCCACTAACTGTATCGTTCTAGGGTAGCCTCAGAGCTTCCTGTTGCCAGTCGGCATTTAAGCCAGAAGTTGGACATCCTAAGTAGCAACTGCGGGTTTATTACATTTATGCCTCGCTGGGAATATCATACCATGATTGGTGATTCCTCATACATCTTTTAGCTCCATAGCCTCGTCCTGCCGAAGGCACGGGGAGCGACCACCGCGGTATCCCTCCCTACCCTGCTTCGCGCTCGGATAGGGACACTCGCGAAGATGTTGTAAGATTGGCAATTAGCAACTAGCAGTAGCAAAATTATCCTTTAAAATCTAAATTGCAGCCAATAGTATTTTTAAAATTACTGAAACTAATAGAGGCAGAATATCAATAAGGTTTATCTCTCAGTCGCAATAATTTCCTTTGGTTGTGTAAAACTTATAGAGAATAACAGAAACTCTGTTTTACTCCATGAACTCAAGCATGATTAGCAATTTATCTCTATATCAAATAGTTCAAGAAAATGGAACTCCCCTACCTTCTGTCGAGATAAGTGCCATTACCCTGCGATCTTGTGTCAAAACAGTCTTGGAACTAGTCCGAGAACAGCAATTAACTCCTACTATTTTGGTTAAAAGCCCCCAGTCTCAAAGTTGGTTAGAAGATATTAAACAATATCAACAAACAGTTCCTCAAGCAAGAATTTATTTATGTAGCGATAAACCCAATTATGGGAGTAAAGCTGGTTCTGTTGCCCTTAATTCTCTAATTCCGATTAAATTAGTTAAAAACTCTTTGTTAAAGCGAGAATGCTTTTTAACAATTTTATCAGAAGCTTTTTCCTGCTTGATTCTGGCTCAGTGGCAAACAGGAAAAATAACCGTAGAAAGTTCAGGTAAAAGACTACAGCAACCTTATTTGCAAATGGTTTTTAGTTTTGAGCCAAGTACTATTCAAGTATTTCTTTCAGGACTGAAAAATGCGGTCCCCGATGCTTCTATTCCCGAAATAGATTTAATCTCCATTGCACCAGGAGAACCTCAATTAAAAAGTCATCTGTTCACTAAACAGATACAAATTATAGAATCTTTACAAAAAACTCTGAATCAAGTTACTCATAAATCTGCTAATAAAGAAAGTTTTTCCACCACACTAGGACTACAAAATAATTTTCTGAACAACTTAGTACAAGAATTGCGATCGCCGATTACTCATATGAAAACTGCTTTGAGTTTATTAGAGTCGAAGCAAATCAAAAAAGAACAGCGTCAGCGTTATCTAAAAATGCTAGAGCGAGAATGTGAGCGTCAAAACTCGGTAGTTAGTGGTTTATTAGCTCTATTACAACTAGATAACTCTGTAAAGTCAGAAATTGTTTATTTAGAAGAATTAGTCCCTGGTATTGTCAGTACTTATCAACCCCTAGCGAATGAGAAACAGATTCAGTTAGGTTATACCATCCCCTCTCATCTTCCCCCTGTACAATGTCCTCGTCCTTGGTTAAGACAGATGATTGTGCAACTACTTAATAATAGTTTGCAATTTACTCCTGCTCAAGGTCGAGTGTTTGTCCAAGCTTCCTCAAAAAATGAGTTTGTGGAAATCATTATTAGTGATACGGGAAAAGGAATTGATCCGAAAGAATTTAACAACATATTTGACAGTTTTTATCGTACCAGGAGAGTCGGAGACGAACCTATTATGGGTGCTGGTTTGGGTTTAACTATTGTGCAGCAACTAGTACAACGCTGTAATGGCAAAATTTCTGTTAATAGTAAACTAGGCAAAGGTTCTATCTTTACAATCTCTTTACCAATCTTACCCCCTGAGTTAGTTGAACGAACTTCTAAAGCGTGACCTTTCCCGACCCTAACAACAAGCAGGAAGTACGTGGGCTTCCATAAATGGCGATATGGATTTCCTGGTTATTTCTTGCTTCTGCTGTCTTTCACCACTTATCTAGAGGAACAGCTGGTTAAAAAACCTCAGATTGGCAAGATTATGAAACATCTTCTTGAAGTTTGCTTAATTTGGCAGCAAGATAGTTTTTAATTGTAGTAAGTTGCTGCATCTTTTCCTCGACTTCTTCTAATTTACTTTCAATAATTTTTATCTGTTCATGCTTGGGCATAGAAGCATTACCCCACTCGTCAAGCAACAGTCGAATTTCTTTGAGCTTAAATCCTAGTTTTTTACCCTGATTAATCATGAAGATGCGTTCGATTGTCTCTTGATTAAATTCTTTATAAATTCTCTTTCCCGCTTTTCTTTCACTGGCAGTTATTAGTCCTATTTTTTCATAAAAGCGAATTGTGTCTTTTGACAGCCCCGTTTTTTTGGACAATTCCCCAATTAACAAATTTCTCAATTCCTCTTGACTATGGAGTATAGTCCACAGTTTAGGATTTTGAGGAGCAATATGTAAATTTTATGATGAATAAAACTGTTTTAATTACAGGTGCTTCAAGCGGTATCGGCGAAGCTACAGCAAAATATTTTCTTCAAAAAGGCTGGAATGTATCAGCGACAATGCGATCGCCAAGCCATGCAGAATTTTGGACAAAAACAGAGAAAGTTATCTGTCCCCGCCTAGATGTTACCGATTCTAAGACAATTACTGCTGCAATTAGCGAAACTTTAGAATATTTCGGCAGAATTGATGTTGTAGTCAATAATGCTGGATATGCACTGATGGGACCCTTGGAAGGAGTCACATCCGAACAGCTAGATCGTCAGTTTCAAACTAATGTATTTGGATTAATCTCTACTATCAAAGCTGTGCTTCCTGTGTTTCGTCGGCAAGGAGGCGGTACGATTATCAATGTCGCTTCGATAGGAGGTCGTTTAGCTTTCCCTCTGGCATCTTGCTATCATGCCACCAAATGGGCAGTAGAAGGACTATCAGAATCATTACGTTACGAACTAAATAAAGATAAGATACGGGTGAAGATTATTGAACCTGGTGGTATCAAGACTAATTTTATTCATCGAGGTACAACTTGGGCTACTCATCCTACCTACCTGGACATGATTCACAGAGTTAAGGACTTCACTGAAAAGATTAACGATTCACTTCCCTTACCATTAGGTGTTGCCAAAGCAATTTATCGAGCAGCAAACGATCGCTCAGGAAGACTGCGTTATTCTCCTCATGGAGAGGCTTTTCTGATTTTGCATAAAATTCTCCCTGACAGAGTATGGCGATCTTTAGTAGCTAACATGATGCTTGGGAAAAATAACACCATTTCTATTTAAAGAAAGCGTGACTATGGCACTGGTCGGGAGACAACGGAAACTTCACAAGCCTCTCACTCCAGTCTTTACCCCCCACCTCACAGGGGTAGGTTTTTTACAAAGTCATGAGTCCTTACTCTAATTAGAACGAAAAAACTAGGTTTTGCCTTCCC